>NZ_JALJRR010000002.1:139544-218815 GCF_024519615.1 Pseudomonas sp. Pse79 | reverse complement strand
TGGCGGTGTGTCAGTCTCAGTATCTGTAACTGAGCCACTGCCATCGGGGGCGAGCCTCTGTCGGAATGGGATGTTGTTTATGTAGGCAATTTCTTTACTTTGATTGGGCAGGTTTTCTGGCCTGAGTGGGATGCTAATTTCAGCACCCCTCACTGCCAACAAGGACCGGCACATGGCCGTACCGTTAATGCCGCCTGGTGTTTCACTTCTAGAAAATATGGCAATAGCCAAATGCAAGCATGTTCATCTCCAGTCAGGCTCGGCGTTCGCCTACTCCTGGTTTTATTCTCAGGTCAGAGCTGCCGGGCCATGGAACTACAAGAAGCGAGGGCGCCAATACGAGGCTTTTGGTAACTTCAATTACGGTGCAACTGGTACGGTGTTGGGCATTCCTGAGCACGTGTTGCTGCGCGCCGCTGGTGTTGCTCAGACCATCGCAAAAACCACCCATCCGGATTTTGGATCATGGTGGGGAGGTGATCCTTTTGGTGATGACCCGCGAGATCAATATTGGATAAGGAGAGGTATTGAGTATGCGATTTCTCAAGGCCACTGAAGGCTTCATACCGATCCTGCGTAACTGCCTGTTAGTGGTCTGCCTGATTTATATCGCGGGCAGTTGGGTCATGTCGCCCGGGACACCGGATCTGGATGAGGTGGTGTTGAAACATTCCTTGGGCAACGGCACCTCAATCTACGGCGCGCGGGATGGGCAGGGTGGTGCGACGGTGGGCTTTTCCTACAGGTACTACGTTCATAAGGACCTGGGGAGTGATCAGGAAATACTCACAGGGTTGGTGTCGGCTCATCCATTTCTAAAAACCAAAGAACCCGATGTGCAAGTAAGTGAGCATGAGGGCGTGCTTCGGTTGGATATTCAGGGGGGCGTGTATGAGTACAACAGCTACGCCCTCGAAGGTCTTGGAGCGGTCAAGGTGGTGATGGAGTTGTGATGAGTCAGCGTTCGGATTCTTCCTGCAATATTTTGCGCCCTGCATGAACGTGTCGCTCGCAGCGCGCAATCATGCTCGGAATCCAGCAAATGGCGGCTTTGGGGCAGTTGCTGGTCGACAGAGCGCGGGATCAAGTCAGCCCTTCTCCAGCATCTTGAAACGTTCCCAAACAGCGACTGATCACTCCCTTTTGGGGACCGCTATTTAAAAGACATCACCGAACAAATGTGGGAGGGGGCTTGCCCCCGATGGCGGTGTGTCAGTCTCAGTATCTGTAACTGAGCCACTGCCATCGGGGGCGAGCCCCCTCCCACACAGGTTAGCGCTCGTCTTCAGAGCTCAATCAATCCGCTGCTCCCAATGCTCGGCCTGCCACACGTCGTAGGCGCTCGCCCGCACCCTGACTGCCAACCACTGCCGTCATAGCCGATTGGCAGAAGATGTGACTGCCAACGCATCTGCCATCTTCGTGCTCGAATAGTTAAGTATTTGTTATCAATCAATAAAAAACACATTTCCGCTCTTGGCATGGCGCGTGCTAACTGCCTGGTCATGGCCCGTTGCGATAAACGACGGCGGCGTTATCTGCCAATGGCAGTGCTGTGTGACGCATGTGCTTGCGGGCGGGATAAAGTTCCAACATTGAGTGCTGACGATATGACTGAACTATTGAGTACCGTGCATAAGAACAACACCAGTACTTATCTCCAGTTAGGGGGAGAGGCGGGTATCCATAAACTGGTCGACCGCTTTTACGAATTGATGGAGGTGCTGTGCGAGGCGCGAAGAGTGCGCCAGATGCACCCGCCGAGTCTTGCCGGCAGCGCCGACAGTCTATTCAAGTTCCTGAGTGGCTGGCTTGGCGGCCCGCCACTGTTTCAACAGGAACGTGGCCACCCGCGTTTGCGCATGCGACATGCGCCCTTTGCAGTCAGTATTGTCGAGCGCGACGAATGGATGCTGTGCATGCGTCAGGCAATCAACGAGCAGGTGGATGACGCAGTCCTGAATGCGAAGCTGCAACGTATGTTTTCCGAAATGGCCGACCACATGATTAATACCGATGGCAGCCGCGCAGGTGTTGCGGCGCCGCTTTGAACGTCGGCTAACTCTCCCAACTGGACGCTTCCCAAATACCATGATTAAAACTGCCCACGATCTTGTAGTAGACGCTAAAGCCCGTATCGAAGAAGTTGCCATCGAAGACGTTGACCTGGCTATCCAGAATGCGGATGTACTTATTGATGTACGTGAAGCCGACGAGTATGCCGCAGGTCATATCTTGGGCGCTGTGCATGCCTCGCGCGGAATGCTGGAATTTAAACTGTCCAACGATACCGCACTCAGTTCGCGAGACCTTAAGGTCGTGCTGTACTGCAAAACAGGGGGGCGTGCAGCACTCGCGGCTGTATCGCTGCTTGATATGGGCTACCTGCACGTAACATCGATCACCGGAGGGTTCGACGCATGGGTGAGTGCGCAAAAGCCGACGGTGGTTCCGCATTTACCTCGCTTCGAGTAGCGCCGTGGGCTGCGTTGGGGGGCATGTTGCTCCCCATTAGGCTTAACCCCGTGTCTGTCACTGATTCATTACTCCAGCCGTAACGATCCGCCGCCCAGCTTGATTGATGCCCCTCTGAATCACTCCTAAGGTACAGCCCACGACAGCAAACCCGTGGAGCGACCATGACAACAATAATTACCCCCGACTCGCGCTGGACGCGGCGGCGCGACGAGAAGCAGCGGCGGCTCGGGCTGGTCAAGCAGTATGCGGATGGGGCCGTGCTGCCCAGCGACAAAATCGTCGAGGCCCTCGAAGCCCTGATCCTCCCCGGCGACCGCGTGGTGCTGGAGGGCAATAACCAGAAGCAGGCGGATTTCCTCTCGCGCTCCCTGGCCAAGGCTGACCCGGCCAAGCTCCACGATTTGCACATGATCATGCCCAGTGTCGGCCGGTCCGAGCACCTGGACCTGTTTGAAAAGGGCATCGCGCGCAAGCTCGACTTCTCTTTCGCCGGCACCCAATCCCTGCGCATCAGCCAGTTGCTGGAAGACGGCCTGCTGGAAATCGGCGCGATCCACACCTACATCGAACTCTATGCCCGGCTGGTGGTGGACCTGATCCCCAATGTGGTGCTCTCGGCCGGTTTCATGGCCGACCGCGCCGGTAATATCTACACCGGCGCGAGTACCGAAGACACCCCGGCGCTGATCGAGCCGGCAGCGTTCAGCGATGGCATTGTCATCGTGCAGGTCAATCAGTTGGTGGATGACGTCACCGACTTGCCCCGCGTCGACATCCCGGCCAGCTGGGTCGACTTCGTGGTGGTGGCCGACAAGCCGTTCTACATCGAACCGCTGTTCACCCGTGACCCGCGCCACATCAAGCCGGTGCATGTGCTGATGGCGATGATGGCGATCCGCGGCATCTACGAAAAACACAACGTGCAGTCGCTCAACCACGGCATCGGCTTCAATACCGCCGCCATCGAATTGATCCTGCCCACCTACGGCGAATCCCTGGGCCTTAAGGGCAAGATCTGCCGCAACTGGACCCTCAACCCACACCCCACGCTGATCCCCGCCATCGAAAGCGGCTGGGTCGAAAGCGTGCATTGCTTTGGCACTGAACTGGGCATGGAACACTACATCGCCGCCCGCCCGGATGTGTTCTTCACCGGCCGCGACGGTTCCATGCGCTCCAACCGCATGTTCTGCCAACTCGCCGGCCAATACGCGGTGGACCTGTTTATCGGTGCCACCCTGCAAGTGGACGGCGACGGGCATTCCTCCACGGTCACCCGCGGGCGCCTCGCCGGTTTCGGCGGCGCGCCGAACATGGGCCACGACCCGCGCGGGCGCCGCCATGGCACCCCGGCCTGGCTCGACATGCGTCACGAGGATGCTCCCGAAGCACTCTTGGAGCGCGGCAAAAAGCTCGTGGTGCAAATGGTCGAGACGTTCCAGGAAGGCGGCAAACCGACCTTCGTCAACACCCTCGACGCGGTGGAGGTGGCGCGCAAAAGCGGCATGCCCCTGGCACCGATCATGATCTACGGTGACGACGTCACCCACTTGCTCACCGAAGAAGGCATCGCCTACCTGTACAAGGCGCGCTCCCTGGAAGAGCGCCAGGCGATGATCGCCGCCGTCGCCGGGGTGACCGCCATCGGCATGCGCCATAACCCCAAGGACACCGCGCGCATGCGCCGTGAGGGCCTGATCGCCTGGCCCGAAGACCTCGGCATCCGCCGCACCGACGCCACCCGTGAGTTGTTGGCCGCCAAGAGCGTGGCCGACTTGGTGGAGTGGTCCGGCGGTTTGTACAACCCTCCCGCCAAGTTCAGGAGCTGGTAAATGCGCGCCCTCAAACTGCACCCACTCAGCGTTGCCGAACGCCTGGCGGACCTGGCCGTCGACGCCCTGATCGACGAAGCCGACCTGTCGCCCAAACCGGCCCTGGTGGACCGTCGTGGCAACGGCGCCCACCGCGATTTGCACCTGGGCCTGATGCATGCCTCGGCGCTGTCGCTGTGGCCGATGTTCCTGGCAATGGCCGAAGCCGCCCGCGACATCGGTGAAGTCGGCTTGCCCCTGCGCGAAGCCCTCGGTCGCATCGGTCGTGAGGGTGAACAGGCGATGCTCGTCACCACCCTCGGCGTGAACACCCATCGCGGTGCGATCTGGGCCCTCGGCTTACTCACTGCGGCTGCGGCACTGGAACCCCAATCCCTTCACCCGAATGCCGTAACCCTGACAGCGGCAAAACTGGCCCTGCTCGACGATCGCCATGCCCCGCAACCCATGAGCCACGGCGCGCAGGTGGCGCAACGCTACGGCGCACGCGGTGCCCGTGAGGAAGCCCAACTGGGTTTCCCCTCGGTGTTGCAACGCGGCCTGCCGCAACTGCACAAAAGCCGCCAGCAACAGGCCGGTGAACAGAACGCGCGCCTGGATGCGTTGCTCGCGATCATGACCGCCCTGGCCGACACCTGCGTGCTCTACCGCGCCGGCACCGCGGGCCTGCACGCCATGCAACACGGCGCCCAAGCGGTGCTCGACGCAGGCGGCAGCGCGACCCTGGCCGGTCGCCGCCATTTGCACGAACTCGACCAACAGCTGTTGGCCCTGAATGCCTCCCCCGGCGGCGCCGCCGACCTGTTGGCCGCCTGCCTGTTTATCGACCGCCTCGATGGAGCGTTTTGATGGAAACCTTATCCTTTGAATTTCCCGCCGGGCAGCCGCCCAAAGGTCGCGCGCTGGTGGGGTGTGTCGGTTCGGGCGACCTCGAAGTGCTGCTGGAACCGGGCACGCCCGGCATCCTGAGCATTCAGGTACAGACCTCGGTGAATGGCGCCGAACAGCGCTGGCAGCACCTGTTCGAGCGGATCTTCCAGGAGCACACGCTGCCCGCGTTGAACATTGATATCCACGACTTCGGTGCCACGCCCGGCGTGGTGCGCCTGCGCCTGGAACAAGGCTTCGAGGAGATCGGCCATGACTGACTTGCTCGGCAAACACAGCTTCGTCGAACTGGGCGCACGGCAGCGGGCCAAGGCCTTGTTGGACGCAGGTTCTTACCGTGAACTGATCGACCCGTTCGAGCGGGTCATGTCGCCCTGGCTCAGCCGTCAGGGCGTGGTGCCCCAGGCCGACGACGGTGTGGTGATCGCCAAAGGCAATATCGCCGGCAAGCCGGTGGTGATCGCCGCGATCGAAGGCAACTTCCAGGGCGGCAGCCTCGGTGAGGTCGGCGGCGCAAAAATCGCCGGCGCCCTTGAACTGGCGGCCGAAGACAACCGCAACGGCATCCCGACCCGCGCCGTGCTGCTGCTGGAAACCGGTGGCGTGCGCCTGCAGGAAGCCAACCTGGGCCTGGCGGCGATTGCCGATATCCACGCCGCGATTGTCGATCTGCGCCAGTATCAGCCGGTGATCGGCGTGGTGGCGGGCAGCGTCGGTTGCTTTGGCGGGATGTCCATCGCCGCCGGGCTGTGCAGCTATCTGCTGGTGACCCGCGAAGCGCGCCTGGGCTTGAACGGTCCGCAGGTGATCGAGCAGGAAGCCGGCCTGGATGAATACGATTCCCGCGACCGGCCCTTTATCTGGAGCCTGACCGGCGGCGAACAACGCTTCAACAGCGGCTTGGCCGACCGTTACGTGGCGGACGATGTCGCGCAGATTCAGCAGACCGTCAGCGCATTATTGCAGCTCGGCTTGCCCGCCCAACAACGCAGTCGCCGCGCCGACTTCTATCTGGCGCGCCTGGCTGAACTGGACGCCGAACCGCAAATCGACCCGGCGACGGTTCGCGATCTGTATCAGGGAGAACACTCATGAGAGGCTTGCAGTGGTTCAACGCGTTGAGTGCCGGCGCCCAACCCGTGGAAGGGTTGCCGGACTCGCTGAAAGTCGCCGATGGCGTATTGGGTGAACACAAGGTGCGCTTTATCGCCGTGGTCCCCGACGCGCAAAACCGCTTTCCTCGCGCACGCAATGGCGAAGTCGGCCTGCTCGAAGGCTTTGGGTTGGCCAAAGCCGTGGATGAAGCCATTGCGACCGGCGACCAGCGCCCATTGATCGCCATCGTCGATGTGCCGAGCCAGGCCTATGGCCGTCGCGAAGAAGCCCTCGGCATCCATCAAGCCCTGGCCGCCGCGGTCGACAGCTACGCTCGGGCCCGTCTGGCCGGGCACCCGGTGATCGGGTTGTTGGTGGGCAAGGCCATGTCTGGCGCGTTCCTCGCCCACGGCTACCAGGCCAACCGCCTGATCGCCCTGCGCGACCCCGGCGTGATGGTTCACGCCATGGGCAAGGCCTCGGCGGCGCGGGTGACCCTGCGCAGTGTCGAAGAGCTCGAAGCCCTGGCCGCCAGTGTGCCGCCGATGGCCTATGACATCGACAGTTATGCCAGCCTCGGTTTGCTCTGGGAGACCTTGTCGGTCAGCCAGATTGAACAGCCGACGAAGGACGATGTGGCGCGGGTCAGTGACTGCCTGGTCAGTGCGATCAAGGATGTCGATGGCCGTGATTTGAGCGGTCGCCTGGGTGCGCCCCATCGCGCCGCCTCCAGCCATGTGCGCCAACTGCTGCGGGCGCAATGGTGAACGTCCACGACCTGCTCTGGGGCATGACCCCGGCGCATGTGCCTGCCGATGCGCCGGCCTGGGTGCTGGAGGCGCTCGGCGCCGGGCAGCCGGTGGTGGTCCGCCGCGCCATTGCGCAACCGGGCCTGGTGGCGGTCGGCGTGCGCGGGCGTTTGCGCGAGCAGCGTTTCGCCGCGCAGATGCCGCTGGCGCTGGTGCGGCGGCGCGTGACGCCGCAAGCCCTGCGCGGGGTGACATCGCCACGGGATTTGCCGGCATTGCGGGCGCTGGCTCAACTGCGGCCGCTGCTGGCGCAGAAGGATTGGGGCGTCAGCGGCAGTGCGGGTTTTGAATTGGCCACGGGCATCGAAGCGCTGCATGACGCCAGCGATCTGGATTTGATCCTGCACACCCCCGAGCCGCTGGAGCGACGCGACGCCGGGGACTTGCTGGCGATCCTGGACACGGCGGTCTGCGCCGTGGACCTGCAACTGCAAACCCCGTTTGGCGCCGTCGCCTTGCGCGAATGGGCCGGCTCGTCACGTCGCGTATTACTCAAAACCGCCAGCGGCGCGCACCTGGTCATCGATCCCTGGCAGGCGCTGATATGAGCAGCCTGCTGGTGTTTCCGGGGCAGGGTGCGCAACGCCCTGGCATGCTTCGGCATTTGCCCGCGTCGGTGCTGGACGAAGCCAGCGAGGCCTTGGCTGAAGACGTTCGCCAACTCGACTCTGCGCGGGCCTTGGTCAGTACCCGCGCTGTGCAGTTGTGCCTGTTGATTGTGGGTGTGGCCCATGCGCGCCTGTTGGCGCGCACGCCGGATTATGTGGCGGGTTTGTCCATCGGCGCTTACCCGGCGGCGGTGATTGCCGGTGCCCTGGACTTTGCCGACGCCGTCCGGCTGGTCAGCCTGCGTGGCGAACTGATGCAGCAGGCTTATCCACAGGGCTACGGCATGACCGCCCTGATCGGCCCGGATTTATCCACTGTCGAAACCCTGCTGGCCGACATCCATAGCCCCGAAACCCCGGTGTACCTGGCCAATATCAACGCCGACAACCAGACGGTGATCGCCGGCAGCGATGAAGCGATGCAGCGTGTCGCCCAGCGCGTCAAAGGCAACGGCATCGCCAAGCGCCTGGCCGTCAGCGTGCCGTCCCATTGCGCGCTGCTGGAGCGCCCGGCCCAGGTGCTGGCTGAAGCGTTCGTCACGCTCAAGGCACCGCGCATCAGCTACTTGAGCAGCACCCGGGCGCGGCCGATCCGCGACCCTGCGCAACTGCGCGACGACCTGGCCTTCAACATGTGCCGCGTCGTCGACTGGCGCGGCACCGTGCAAAGCGCCTATGAGCGCGGCGTGCGCCTGCAGATCGAACTGCCCCCCGGCGCCGTTCTCACCGGTTTGTCACGCCGCGTGTTCGAACACGGCACGGTGATCGCCTGCGAAGGTGCGCGCCTGGACACCTTGCAGGCCCTGCTGGAAGAGGAGGAGCGCCGCCACCGATAAAGCACCACCCAAGGCTTTCGAAGCACAACAACAAAAAATCGATCGAGCACTTTGAGGACAACAACAATGATTATTTACGGTGTGGCATTGCTGGCGATCTGCACGCTCGCGGGCGTGATCATGGGCGACATGCTTGGCGTGTTGCTCGGCGTCAAATCCAACGTGGGCGGGGTGGGCATCGCGATGATCCTGCTGATCTGCGCACGGCTGTGGATGCACAAACGCGGCGGCATGACCAAGGATTGCGAAATGGGCGTCGGCTTCTGGGGTGCGATGTACATCCCCGTGGTGGTGGCGATGGCCGCGCAACAAAATGTGGTCACCGCTCTGCACGGCGGCCCCGTCGCGGTACTCGCGGCGATTGGTTCGGTGGTGGTGTGTGGTTGCACCATCGCGTTGATCAGCCGCACGCACAAGGGCGAACCGCTGCCCGATGAAGAACCGCTGATCACACCGACACCTGTCGTGGGAGGCCGCTGATATGTGGGCTCTCATTGAAAAGGGTTTGGAGCATAACGGCCTGGTCACCGCCTTTGCGTTCGTGGGCGTGGTGATGTGGATTTCCGTGGTGCTGTCCAAGCGTCTGACGTTCGGGCGCGTTCACGGCTCGGCGATTGCCATCGTGATCGGCCTGGTGCTGGCCTGGGTCGGCGGCACCATGACCGGCGGGCAAAAAGGCCTGGCGGATATATCGCTGTTCTCCGGCATCGGCCTGATGGGCGGCGCGATGCTGCGCGACTTCGCCATCGTCGCCACGGCGTTTGAAGTGCAAGCCACCGAAGCGCGCAAGGCCGGGATGATCGGTGTGATTGCGCTGCTGCTGGGCACGATCCTGCCGTTTATCGTCGGTGCAAGCATGGCCTGGGTATTCGGTTATCGCGATGCGATCAGTATGACCACCATCGGCGCCGGCGCCGTGACCTACATCGTCGGCCCGGTGACCGGTGCGGCGATCGGCGCGACCTCGGATGTGATGGCGCTGTCGATTGCCACTGGCTTGATCAAGGCGATTCTGGTGATGGTCGGCACGCCGGTTGCGGCGCGTTGGATGGGCCTGGATAACCCGCGTTCGGCGATGGTGTTCGGTGGGCTGGCCGGTACGGTGAGTGGCGTGACGGCGGGGCTGGCGGCGACAGATCGGCGCCTGGTGCCGTATGGCGCGCTGACCGCGACGTTCCACACCGGGCTTGGCTGTTTGCTCGGGCCTTCGTTGCTGTACTTCATTGTGCGAGGGTTGGTGGGCTGACTTTGGGGTGTTGCGGTGATTGGTCTGGCGCTATCGGGGGCAAGCCCCCTCCCACATTGAAACGCATTCCAAATGTGGGAGGGGGCTTGCCCCCGATAACGGTCTGTCAGGCTGTCACCTGCCGATTGGCATACATCCGACACTCCGCCAACAACGCCAGCAAATTCGGATCACGCTCCTTGGCCTTCAAGAACACCACCCCGATATGTTGCTGCAACCGATACCGGGGTTGCAGCGGTATCAGCTTCACGCGGTTCTCATACACCGCCGCAATCCTTCCCGGCAGCAGCGCATAACCGACCCCCGAACTGACCATGCTCAGCAGGGTGAAGATGTCATTGACCTGCATCGCCACCTTCGGCTCGAACCCCGCTTGCTTGAACACACGGTTGCCGTCCTGGTGGGTGGCGAAGCCTTGGGTGAGGGTGATGAACGTGGCGTCGCGCACGTCGGCCAGGTCGATCTGCTGGTCGCGGTCGAAGGGCGAGTCGGCGGGCGTGGCGAGGAAGATGTCGTCGGAGAACAACGCGATCTGTTCGCAATCGGGGTCGTTGGCGCGTTCGTCGAGGGAGATCAGGATCGCGTCGACTTCCATGTTCTTGAGCTTATACAGCAGGTCGAAGTTGGAGCCGAGGATCAGGTCGATGTTGAGTTCGCTGCGGCGCAGTTTCAGGCCCATGATCAGTTGCGGCACGGTTTTCACCGTCAGCGAATACAGCGAGCCGAGCTTGAAGCGTTCGGCGGAGAAGCCGGCGGCTTCGCGGGTCAGGCGGATGCTGTCGACTGCGTCCTGCACCAGCTTTTGTGCGCGCTCTTCGAGCACGTAGGCGCTTTCCAGCGGGGTGAGGTTGCGGCCTTCATGCTTGAACAGCGGGCAGCGCAGGGCGTTCTCCAGGGAGTGGATGGCGCGGTGTACGCTGACGTTGCTGGTTTGCAGCTCGGCAGCGGCGCGGGCCAGGTTGCCGGTACGCATGAAGGCCAGGAAGATTTCCAGCTTTTTGAGGGTGAACTCTTCGTCGATCAACATGGCCGTGGCTCTTGTTCGAATGCTGCCGATTGTGCCCGCAAAACCGTGCGGCGTCGCCGGAACGTCATAAGGCCCTTGCACTCTTATGCGCAAGGCGGGACGCTTGCCAGCCAGCGGTCAACGGTTACGGGAGGTCAGTGACAGATGTACCACGGGGAACGATTCAACGCCTGGAGCCATTTGCTCGGTGCAGTCGCGGCGTGTGTGGGCGCGGTGTGGATGTTGGTGGTGGCGAGCCTGGACGGCAGCCCCTGGAAGATTGTCAGCGTGGCGATTTATGGGTTTACGTTGATGGTGCTGTACAGCGCGTCGACGGTGTATCACAGCGTGCAGGGGCGGCGAAAAGCGATCATGCAGAAGGTCGATCACTTTTCGATCTACCTGTTGATCGCCGGCAGTTACACGCCGTTTTGCCTGGTCAGTTTAAGAGGACCGTGGGGCTGGACGTTGTTCGGGATCGTGTGGGGGCTGGCGGTGATCGGCATTCTGCAGGAGATCAAACCGCGTTCTGAAGCACGGGTTCTGTCGATCGTGATCTATGCGGTGATGGGCTGGATCGTGCTGGTGGCGGTCAAGCCGCTGATTGCCGCGCTGGGCACGGCGGGGTTTATCTGGCTGGCGGCGGGCGGGGTGTTGTACACCGTCGGCATTATCTTTTTTGCCCTGGAGGATCGCCTGCGGCATTCCCATGGGATCTGGCATCTGTTTGTGATCGGCGGCAGTTTGCTGCATTTCGTGGCGATCATGCATTACGTGCTCTAACGCACGACGCGGTCTAAAAAAATGTGGGAGGGGGCTTGCCCTCGATGGCGGTGTGTCAGTTGGCAAATATGCTGGCTGAACCACCGCCATCGGGGGCAAGCCCCCTCCCACATTGGTTCTTCAGTGGGGTTGAGGGCGCTGACTACAGGCGTTCGAGCAGCTCCCGGGCACGTTCACCGAAGATCTGCAGCAGGTTGGCCAACATGTGCGGCGGTGGTTCGTCGGCGCGGGTCAGGGCGTACAGGGTGATCGGCAGCGGCGGTGTGAGCGTGCGGATGCAGGTGGTCGCCGTCGACGCGCCGAGGGCGGTGAAGGGGTCGATGACGGTCAGGCCGGCGCCGGATTCCACCATCGCGCGAGCCAGGGAGTAGGTCTGCACCGAGAGGCTCACCCGTGGTGGCGGGTCGACTTTTTCCAGGTAACTGTCGAGCTTTGCCGCCAATGGGTCGGCGCTGGACAGGCCAATCAACGGCGCTCCCGCCAGCTCCGCCAACGGCAGCGGCTGGCGGGTTTGCGCGTCGCTCCAATAGCCCTTGGACGCCAGCGCGACCAAGGCTCCGTTGGCCAGCACTTGGGTGGTGAGCCCCGGGTGGCCGGCGAAGTTGAGGGTCAGCGCCAGGTCGATTTCGCGCATCAACAGCTTCTGCACCAACTCGCGGCTATGGTCGCTGGACAGTTCGCAGGCGATGTCCGGGTAAGCGCGTTTCCACTGCAGAATCGCCGGTGGCAGCAACGACAGCGCCAGCGCCGGGATCGCGCCGATCCGCACACTCTGCGCCGGCGACCGGCGCAGACTCTTGGCCAGGCGCCTTACGCCTTGCAGGCTTTCGCTGACTTTCTCGACTTCGCGTTCCAGTGCCAGGGCTTCCGGCGTGGGCTGCAATTTGCCGCGCACGCGCAGAAACAGCGGGAAGCCCAGTTGCAACTCGGCGTGCTGCAACACTTTGCTCACCGCCGGTTGTGAGACGTGCAGCAATTGCGCGGCGGCGCTGATGGAGCCGGTCTGGCGGATGGCCTGGAAGATTTCGATATGACGCAAGCGCATGGCGAGTCCATAACCTTTGCTTATAGGTGACCCATCTTTATTCATTGTCGCGGGCCTGTCACCTGCCCCTACGCTTGAGCCGTCTTATTCAACGGCGAGGAGCGGGGATGGCCAGGCAGGTTTGTATCATCGGGGGTGGGGTCATCGGCCTGGCAAGCGCCTACGCGCTGGTGCGCGCCGGGCATGACGTGACGCTGATCGACGCGCGCGACACCCTGGGCAGCGAAACCAGTTTCGCCAACGGTGGGCAGTTGTCGTATCGCTACGTTGCGCCGCTGGCCGATGCCGGCGTGCCGCTGCAAGCGCTTGGCTGGCTGCTGCGCGGTGATTCGCCATTGAAGCTGCGCCCGCGCCTCGACCCGCAGCAATGGCGCTGGATGGCGGCGTTCCTCGGCGCCTGCCGTGGCTCGGTGAACCGGCGCAATGCCGCCCACCTGCTGCGCCTGGCGAGCCTGAGCCAGGCCACCTTGGAGCAGTGGCGCGAGGATGATCGTCTGGACGGCTTCGACTGGCGGCGCAACGGCAAGCTGGTGACGTTTCGCAACGCCGACACCTTCGAGCATGCGCGCCGCAAGGTCACGGATATCCTGCAACAGCAGGTGCTGTCGGCGGCCGATTGCACCCGCCTGGAGCCGGCGCTGGCGAGCGGTGGTTTTGTCGGTGGGATCTACACGCCGAACGAGGAAGTGGCCGATTGTCACGCCTTCTGCCAACGCCTGGCGGCGCGCCTGCAAGCGTCGGGGCATTGCCGCTTCTTGCTGGGGCGCAAGGTCACCGGGATCCGTCACAGCGCCGGTGCGGTGCAGGCCATCGAGTTGGGCGAGGAGGTAATGCCGGTCGAGCAACTGGTCCTCGCCGCCGGGCATCGCAGCGCTGAATTGGGGTTGCCGGGGCTGGCGCTGCCGCTGTATCCGCTCAAGGGCTACAGCCTGAGCGTGCCGATTGGCGCGCAGCATCGAGCGCCGAATGTGAGCATCACCGACTACGACCGCAAGATCGTGTACGCCCGGATCGGCGAGCAATTGCGGGTGGCGGCGATGGTCGATATCGTCGGTTTCGACGCCGGCCTCGAGCCCAAGCGGCTCGCGTTGATCAGGCGCCAGGCGGTCGAGACATTCCCCTTGGCCGGCGACTACGCCCAGGCGGTCGAATGGGCCGGCATGCGTCCCGCCACGCCGACCGGGGTGCCGCTGATCGGCGCCAGTGCCTATCGCAACCTGTGGCTGAACCTGGGCCACGGCGCGCTCGGTTTTACCCTGGCCTGCGGCAGCGGCCAACTGCTGGCCGAACTGATCGGCCAGCACATGCCGTCGATTGATATGCAGGGCCTGGCGCCCCGCGCCGCTTGAATCGTCACACACCAACGGAGAATAACAATGAGAAAAATCCTGTTGATCGGTTGCACCCTGGGGCTTTTGTTCGGCGCGCCGGTTCAGGCGAATGAACCGCCGACAGAGGGCACGTTGAGTAAGATCGCCAGCACCAAGTCCATTACCTTGGGTTATCGCGATGCGTCGGTGCCGTTTTCCTACGTGGGCGACCAGAGCGGCAAGCCCATGGGCTATTCGGTGGACCTGGCCAACAAGATTGTCGAGCGCATCCAGCAGAAAACCGGGGTGGCCAACCTTAGCGTGAAGTACAACCTGGTGACTTCCCAGACCCGTATCCCGCTGGTGCAGAACGGCACCGTCGACCTGGAGTGCGGTTCTACCGGGGTGACCGCCGAGCGGCAGAAGCAGGTGGCGTTTTCCTACGGCTTCATCTACGTGAAGGGGCAACTGCTGACGGCGAAAGACAGCGGCATCCAAGGCTTCGCCGACCTCAAGGGCAAGAACGTGGTGACGACCGCCGGCACCACCAACGAACGCTTTCTCAAAAGTTACAACGCCGAGCACAACGGCAACCTGTCGGTGATCAGCGCCAAGGACCACGGCGAAGCCTTCAAGATGCTCGAGACCGGCCGCGCAGCCGCGTTCTATATGGACGATGCGTTGCTCTACGGCGAGCGCGCCAAGGCCAGGGACCCGCATCGCTGGGTGGTGGTGGGCGAGGAGCAGTCGCGGGAGATCTACAGCTGCATGGTGCGCAAGGACGATCCGCAGTTTCTCGCGGTGGTCAACGACACCTTGGGCGATCTGTACCGCACCGGTGAGATCAACGGGATTTACCGGCGCTGGTTTGAACAGCCGATCCCACCGAAGGGCCTGAACCTGGAGTTTCCGATGACCGCCGAGTTGAAGGCGATCTTCGCCACCCCGGTCAGCGACCCGGTGGAATAAACCCGCTCCTCGGGCCGGTCAGAAGTCGCCCCACAGTTGTTGGGCGACGGCCAGCGCGACGACCGGCGCGGTTTCGGTGCGCAACACGCGCGGGCCGAGGCGGGCGGCGTGGAAGCCGGCGTCTTGGGCGGTGTCGACTTCAGGGTCGGTCAAGCCGCCTTCGGGCCCGATCAGGAACGCCAGGCTCGATGGCTTGGCATGGCTGACCATCGGCTCGGCCACCGGGTGCAGCACCAGCTTCAGGTCCGCCTCGGTCTGCTTCAGCCAATCGGCCAGTAGCAGCGGTGGATGAATCACCGGAACCGTCGAGCGCCCGCATTGCTCGCAGGCGCTGATCGCCACCTGGCGCCAGTGCAGCAGGCGTTTGTCGGCGCGTTCGTCCTTGAGGCGCACTTCGCAGCGTTCGCTGAAAATCGGCGTGATGGCGTTGACGCCCAGTTCGGTGGCTTTCTGAATCGCCCAATCCATCCGCTCGCCGCGGGACAGGCCCTGGCCGAGGTGAATGTGCAGCGGCGATTCGGCCTGCCCGGCGAATTGCTCGGTCAGTTGCACGCTGACGTGTTTTTTACCGACCTCCAGCAACGTGCCGCGAAACTCCTGGCCGGAACCGTCGAACAGTTGCACGGCATCGCCTTCGCCCATGCGCAGCACGCGGCTGATGTAGTGCGCCTGGGCTTCAGGCAGTTCGTGATCGCCGAGGCTCAGCGGGGTGTCGGTGAAAAAGCGGGACAGTCTCATGTCTGTTCTCTGGAAAAAATACAAAGCTTGAAGGGCAAATCAACCTGGATCGCGAAAGCCTGGGTGGAAGTCTTTGGGCACGGCAACGCTCACCTTGCTGTTGGTGGCGATATCGATCCCTTCGCTGGCCACTTCCGCCAAAAAGTCGATCTGCTCCGGCGTAATCACATACGGCGGCAGGAAGTACACCACGCTGCCCAACGGCCGCAGCAGCGCGCCGCGCGTCAGGGCGTGCTCGAACACCTTCAGGCCACGGCGCTCCTGCCAGGGGTAGGCGGTCTTGGTGGCTTTGTCCTGGACCATCTCGATGGCCAGCACCATGCCGGTCTGGCGCACTTCCGACACATGGGGGTGGTCCGCCAGGTGCGCGGTGGCCGTGGCCATGCGCTGGGCCAGGGCCTTGTTGTTTTCGATGACGTTGTCTTCTTCGAAAATATCCAGGGTCGCCAGGGCCGCCGCGCACGCCAGCGGGTTGCCGGTGTAGCTGTGGGAATGCAGGAAGGCACGCAGGGTCGGGTAGTCGTCGTAGAAGGCGCTGTAGACATCTTCGGTGGTGACCACCGCCGCCAGCGGCAGGTAGCCTCCGGTGAGGGCCTTGGACAGGCACAGGAAGTCCGGGCGGATGCCGGCCTGTTCACAGGCGAACATGCTGCCGGTGCGGCCGAAGCCCACGGCGATTTCGTCGTGGATCAGGTGTACGCCGTAGCGGTCGCAGGCTTCGCGCAGCAGCTTGAGGTATACCGGGTGGTACATACGCATGCCGCCGGCGCCCTGGATCAGCGGTTCGACGATTACGGCGGCGACTGTGTCGTGGTTGTCCGCCAGGGTCTGTTCCATGGCCAGGAACATGTTGCGCGAGTGTTCTTCCCAGCTCATGCCCTCGGGGCGCAGGTAGCAGTCCGGGCTTGGCACCTTGATGGTGTCGAGCAGCAGCGCTTTGTAGGTTTCGGTGAACAGCGGCACGTCGCCCACCGACATCGCGGCGATGGTTTCGCCGTGGTAGCTGTTGGTCAGGGTGACGAAGCGTTTTTTGTTCGGCAGGCCGCGGTTGAGCCAGTAGTGAAAGCTCATCTTCAACGCGACTTCGATGCACGACGAACCGTTATCGGCGTAGAAGCACCGGGTCAGGCCTGCGGGCGTCATCGCCACCAGGCGCTCGGACAGTTCGATCACCGGCTGGTGGCTGAAACCGGCGAGGATCACGTGTTCCAGCTGGTCGACCTGGTCTTTGATGCGTTGGTTGATGCGCGGGTTGGCGTGGCCGAACACGTTGACCCACCAGGAGCTGACAGCGTCGAGGTAGCGCTTGCCTTCGAAGTCTTCCAGCCACACGCCTTCACCGCGCTTGATCGGGATCAGCGGCAGTTG
Source organism: Pseudomonas sp. Pse79 (assembly GCF_024519615.1). Lineage (NCBI taxonomy): Bacteria > Pseudomonadati > Pseudomonadota > Gammaproteobacteria > Pseudomonadales > Pseudomonadaceae > Pseudomonas > Pseudomonas sp. Pse79. Next base: position 201,804 of record NZ_JALJRR010000002.1, on the reverse strand, counting down.
CTGGTGGTCTTTCATCTGGGTGCAGGGATGCCACAGCACCGCAAGGTCGCGTTGCATCCACTGGTTGTTCAAGCCCATCGTCTATCTCCTCGAAGCGGTCCTGCGCCTGGCGCAGGTGAAACAATCGCGCAAGCCTATGCAATGGAGGCCCGTGTCACAAGCCATTGTGGGGCAATTCGCAGTAAACACAGGACGGTCTGTCACGTTTCTTAGGAATAGTCTTAATCCCTCGTTAACGTATTGTGCCTAGGCTTATGATCATATTTCTCGATATTTCAAAGCAAAAAATTGCGCTTTAATTCGATAGGTAAATCGTTAGTCTTGAGCACAGTTCTTACGGGATTAAGTACATGCAGCTACGTAACTCACCAGCCCGCTACGGCTGGGTCAGCATGGTATTGCACTGGGGCGTGGCCCTGGTGGTGTTTGGTCTGTTCGCCCTGGGCTTGTGGATGGTCGGTCTCGACTACTACAGCGCATGGCGCAAAGACGCGCCGGATCTGCACAAAAGCATAGGCATCACGCTGTTCGCCATCATGCTGGTGCGTATCGTCTGGCGCCTGATCAGCCCGCCGCCACCGGCGCTGGCCAGCTACAGCCGGCTGACGCGGATCGGTGCTGCATTTGGCCATGGGTTCCTTTATGTCGGCTTGTTTGCCGTGATGATCGCCGGTTACCTGATTTCCACCGCGGACGGTGTGGGTATCCCGGTGTTTGGCCTGTTTGAGATACCTGCCTTGGTTTCCGGCTTGCCGGACCAGGCAGACACCGCAGGCGTGGTGCATCTGTACCTCGCCTGGGTGCTGGTGGTTTTCGCCGGCCTGCACGGCGTGGCCGCGTTGAAACACCACTTTATCGATCGTGATGCGACCCTCACGCGAATGCTGGGGCGCAAAGCCTGATGTTCAACCTCGACTCACAAGGAATAGAAAGCATGTTGAAAAAGACACTCGCTGCTCTGGCAATCGGTTCTGCTCTGCTGTCCGCAGGCCAGGTGATGGCCGCTGACTATGTTGTCGACAAAGAAGGCCAGCACGCCTTCGTCGACTTCAAGATCAGCCACTTGGGCTACAGCTTCATCACCGGTACGTTCAAGGACCTGGACGGCAAGTTCAGCTTCGATGCCGCCAAGCCTGAAGACAGCAAGATTGAGTTCAACGTCCGCACCGCCAGCGTGTTCACCAACCACGCTGAACGTGACAAGCACATCTCCAGCAAAGACTTCCTGGACGTTGGCAAGTTTGCCGATGCCAAGTTCGTCTCCACCAGTGTTAAAACCACCGGTAAGAATGCTGCGGGCCAAGTCACTGCCGACGTGACCGGCGACCTGACCCTGCACGGCGTGACCAAGCCGATCGTCGTCAAGGCCACCTTCCTGGGTGAAGGCAAGGATCCATGGGGCGGCTACCGTGCCGGTTTTGAAGGCACCACCAGCTTCAATCGCCAAGACTTCGGCAAGCAGATGGACCTGGGCCCAGCGTCCAACAATGTTGAGCTGTACGTGACGTTTGAAGGTGTGAAAGCGAAGTAACGCTTCACTTGTTGGAGCGAGGTTGCTCGCGAAAAACGTAGAGACACCGCGTTTTTTCAGGCTGCCAGCGTTATCGTTGACGACCTTCGCGAGCAAGCTCGCTCCTACAGGCAAAAAAACCCGTATCTCGCGATACGGGTTTTTTTTTATGCTTCGCGGTTGCGGGTCAGCAGCGCTGGTTTTTCACCACGAGGACGGCCTGGCAACTGATCCAGTTGCTCCGGTGTCGGGAAGCGGTCGGCTTTCGACTCCTTGTGGATGATCTTCGGCGCGGGGCCGCCGCGTGGGTTCTGCACCGCTGGCTCGGACAAGCGTGGCTGGTCGTCACGGGCCGGGCGGCGGTTGTTGCTGCGCGAGTCTTCGCGACGCGCCTGGCCATCACGCGGTGCGCCGTTACGCGGGCCGCTGCGCTTGGCTGGTGGCGTACCGGTGGTGCCGCCGCTGCTGTTGCGCGGGCCGTTCTGACGCGCGCCCTGTGGCTGGCCGCCACGCGGTGCGCCAGTGCCAGCGCCCGGAGCCGGAGCGCCTGGACGACGGCCACGGCCCTGGGCCGGTTTGGCCTGGGGCACGTAGTCGACGCGGTTACCGAAGTTATCCACATCGTCGTCGAGGAACTCGTCCGGCGCGCGGTCGGCGCTGGCGCGTGGCGGCTGGCTTGGCTGGCTCGGCTGACGCTGTTCGCGGGCCGGGGTGCCTTCGCGGGGCTTCTGCTCGCGGGCCGGGCGTTCGCCACGGCCGTTGGTCGGCGCTTTTTCCTTGCCGCCCTTGTCCTTGCCCTTGTCGCGACGACCGCCGCCGCCACCGCCGCCGTTCGGGCCATCGCCCTTCGGACCGCGTGGGTTACGCACGTCCGGACGCTCGCGCACCTCAGGCTTCTCGGCCTCAACGGTGCTGGCATCGAAGCCCATCAGGTCGCCGTCGGCGATTTTCTGCTTGGTCATGCGCTCGATGCTTTTCAGCAGTTTTTCTTCGTCCGGCGCAACCAGGGAGATGGCTTCGCCCGAACGACCGGCACGGCCGGTACGGCCGATACGGTGTACGTAGTCTTCGTCGACGTTAGGCAGCTCGAAGTTGACCACGTGCGGCAGTTGGTCGATATCCAGGCCGCGTGCGGCGATATCGGTGGCCACCAGGATGCGTACTTCACCGGCCTTGAAGTCGGCCAGCGCTTTGGTGCGCGCGTTCTGGCTCTTGTTGCCGTGGATGGCGACGGCGGTGAGGCCGTGCTTGTCCAGGTACTCGGCCAGGCGGTTGGCGCCGTGCTTGGTGCGGGTGAACACCAGCACCTGTTCCCACGCGCCGTGGGTGATCAGGTGCGCCAGCAACGAACGCTTGTGGCTGGCGGCCAGGCGGAACACGCGTTGTTCGATACGCTCGACCGTGGTGTTCGGCGGCGTGACCTCGATGCGCTCCGGGTTGTGCAGCAACTTGCCGGCCAGGGCGGTGATGTCGTTGGAGAACGTTGCCGAGAACAGCAGGTTCTGACGTTTGGCCGGCAGGCGGGCGAGGACCTTTTTCACGTCATGGACAAAGCCCATGTCGAGCATGCGGTCGGCTTCGTCGAGCACGAGGATTTCCACGTGGGACAAATCGACGCTGCCTTGGCCGCACAGGTCGAGCAGGCGACCCGGGCAGGCGACGAGGACGTCAACGCCACGGGACATGGCCTGAACCTGTGGGTTCATGCCGACGCCGCCGAAGATGCAGGCGCTGACGAACTTCAGGTCGCGGGCATACAGCTTGAAGCTGTCGTGCACTTGGGCGGCGAGTTCGCGGGTAGGGGTCAGGACCAGTACGCGCGGTTGGCGCGGGCCATGACGCTGGGACTTGTCCGGGTGACCATTGGGGAACAACCGCTCCAGAATCGGGAGGGCGAAGCCGCCGGTTTTACCAGTACCTGTCTGAGCCGCAACCATCAGGTCGCGACCTTGCAACACGGCGGGAATAGCCCGCTGTTGCACCGGAGTAGGCTCGGTATAGCCCGCTGCCTCGATGGCGCGGACTAAAGCCTCGGAGAGACCGAGGGAAGCAAAGGACATGAGTAATCCTGTTTTAGTTAGGGCTTGGCCCAAAGGGATAATCTTGCCGGGCGTGAATGGCGCTTAGGGGAGCGCAACCCCGTCCGGTCCTGCTGCGTCTGGCGGACACTCCAATGGCTCGCGCGGGCCGCAAAGCTGCGCAGTAGCTGGGTTGGGTGTCTTTTTCAAGACCTCAGCGGCCGGGCGTAAGCCTGGCGGGAAGGCCCGAGTATAACAGAGCAATCACCGCGCGCTGCTTTCCTGCTGCTCAACGGTGTGTTTGTGCAGTGTAATCGGCGCCGCTGCGCTTTGAATACCACCATATTTGGCGCTCAAGGCGGCGTAGGCCGGCTCTTGCTTGAAGCGCTTGAGTTCGGCGGCAAAGCGCTGCACCAGCAGGTCCATGCCCGCGCCACGGCGCACGGCGAGAAACTGCTGCTGGCGGCGGATCACGGCGGGCGCCTGGCTGACCTGGCCTTCCAGGCCCAAGGCCGCGATCACATGCTGGCCGACCCGGCGATCAGTCACCAGCAGATCGATGCGGCCAAGCAGCAATTTGCCGAAGTTCGCTTCATGACTCGGCGCCGGCTCGCGTTGGAACACGCTGGACTCACTGAATTCGGCGCCGTACAGGTAACCCGGCGAGGTGCCCACGGTCAGCCCGCGCAACTCGTCAAGGGTCTGGACCGGGTGGGGCCGCTCATTGGCGTAGAACAGCACGAACTCCACTTCCGACAGCGGTTCGCTGGGGTACAGCAGCAGGGCATCGCGTTCATGGCTGTGGAAAATGTCCAGCGCGCCGTCGGCGTGGCCTTGTTCGAGCATCGCCAGGCAGCGTTTCCACGGCAGGAATTGCCACTGCACATCGACGCCCAGGCGCTGGAACACGATCACCGTGGTTTCATAGTCCAGCCCGCGCATCGTGCCGTTGTCGTCATACACGTAAGGCGCCCACGGTTCGGTGACGATGCGCAATTTCTCGCCGTGAGCGGCCAGGCTCAGGCAAGTAAAAAGAGTCGCAGTCAACAGCTTCAGAAGGGCGGACATGGCCTGAGGTTACGATGCTCCTGAATGAAAGAGAAGCTCTGGCACGCGCATCTGCAAGGATCGTTATTTGACGGGCGAGGTTATCAAGTGTTCGTAGATCGCGCTGCGCCGCTCGCCCAGAATCAGCCTGACCACCGGGTTGGCAAACCAGTGCTCCAGTTGGTGGGCGTCGAGCGGACGTTGCTGGCGCTCTTCCTGATTCTGCCGCGCCTTGTCCCACCACACCGGGCCGCACGCCTGGTCGAACTCGTTCTCGTGCTCGTAGCAACCGTAGAGAACTTCGCGGATGAACTGCTGCTGGTGCTTGGGCAAGAGCAGGGTGATCAGTTTGTACATCAGGCGCTGCAAGCGCGGCGGGCGCGGCAGGTGCGAGGAAACCTGACGCGTGTCGGCCAGGGCCTGCGCGCTGGTGGGGGCGCCCGCATGCTTGGCGATCCACGCCTTGACCTTGGCGCGGAACAGCTGCTTGCGGCTCCAGTAATGGTGGATCAGGTCCGGGCACTCGCGCACATTCACGGTGCGGTAGGCGGCGATCGACAGGCAGAACTCTTCCAGGGTGTAGGCGCCCTGGGCGTGGGGGAACAGTTCGTCCATCAACTCGATGGAGCGATCGAGGATGTGCGCGTCCTGTTGCGTCAGGCCGATGACGCCGGAGTTGAGGGTCATCATGTCATCGTCGGCCACGCCCATGTCCAGCAGGCGCTGGTGCAGGGCGCTATAGAGGATGCTTTCGTGATTGTCGCCGTACTTGGTGTAGAAGGCGTTGCACAGCAGAGTGCCGGGTTGCACGCGCTCGAACAGGGCTGTGGGCGAATGGTGGAAGAAGGTGTCGGTGTCGATCAGCAGGGCTGTCGACGACTCTTCCAGCACCTGGCGCAGCACCACGTGTTTGGTGCGGAAGTGATAGCCGTGGGGCTCGCTCCAGCGTTTGCGGGTGGCGTCGTCCAGCGGGCGCACGCGTACCGGCAGCAGGCGATAGGGTTCGGGGTTGTCGCTGAATACCTGGATGTCTACGACGGCGTCCGGGGTGTCCTGCAGAAAAGCCAAGGCGCTGGCGATACTGAAGACGGCTTCCTGATGGTAGGTCTGGGCACCGAAAACCAGATACACCAGTTGCGGGCGGGAAGTCGAGGGCACTGTATTCATGGACTGCTGGGTTCCGTGGGCATGTAAAACGACAAAGGCCCTCGTAGAAACGAGGGCCTTGGCACAGCCGGGCAAACTTCAGCGTGGCAGCTTGAGGTTGTTCCAGATGGCAAGGCTAGGTTCAGCCTGGTTCAGGGTATAGAAATGCAGCCCTGGCGCACCACCTTGCAACAATTGTTCACACATCTCACTGATTACCTGTTCGCCGAATGCCTGGATGCTTTTGACGTCGTCGCCATAGGCTTCCAGTTGTTTACGTACCCAGCGTGGGATCTCAGCACCGCAGGCGTCGGAGAAGCGCGCCAGCTTGCTGTAGTTGGTGATCGGCATGATGCCTGGCACGATCGGGATGTTCACACCCATGGCCCGTACACGCTCGACGAAGTAGAAGTAGCTGTCGGCGTTGAAGAAGTACTGGGTGATCGCACTGTCGGCGCCGGCGTTGGCCTTGCGCACGAAATTCTGCAGATCGTCTTCGAAGTTGCGCGCCTGTGGATGCATCTCCGGGTAAGCGGCCACTTCGATGTGGAAGTGATCGCCGCTTTCTTCGCGGATGAAGCTCACCAGGTCGTTGGCGTAGCGCAGCTCACCGCTGGCCATGCCCATGCCGGATGGCAGGTCACCGCGCAGGGCGACGATGCGCTTGATGCCGGCGCCTTTGTATTGGGTCAGCAGGGCGCGCAGGTCGGCCTTGCTGTCGCCCACGCACGACAAGTGCGGCGCGGCGGGAATTTTGACTTCGCTTTCCAGCTGCAACACGGTGTTGATCGTGCGGTCACGGGTCGAGCCGCCAGCGCCGTAGGTGCAGGAGAAGAAGTCGGGGTGGTAGCTGGCCAACTGCTTGGCAGTCGCCATCAGTTTTTCATGCCCAGCATCGGTCTTGGTCGGAAAGAACTCGAAGCTGTAGCGACGGTCTTGGGACATGGTAATACCCTTGGAAACTCAGAAGCCGACTGTGCAACCCACCTGCACTGTAGGAGCGAGCTTGCTCGCGAAGAACGTCAACGATAACGCGTCAAACAGGCTGTACGCGGTGCCGTTGGGTTTTTCGCGAGCAAGCTCGCTCCTACAGGTTAGAGCAGGTGGAGCTGGTTACTTAGTAGCGGTAAGCGTGCGGCTTGAACGGACCTTCGACGGTCACGCCGATGTAGTCGGCCTGGGTCTTGGTCAGTTGAGTCACCACGCCGCCGAAGCCGCGGACCATTTCCAGGGCCACTTCTTCGTCGAGTTTCTTCGGCAGCACTTCCACGGTTAGACGCTCGGCTTTCTGGGCCGGCGACAGGTCGGCGTACTTCTGGCCGAACAGGAAGATCTGCGCCAGTACCTGGTTGGCGAACGAGCCGTCCATGATGCGGCTTGGGTGGCCAGTGGCGTTACCCAGGTTTACCAGGCGGCCTTCGGCCAGCAGGATCAGGTAGTCGTCGTTCTGCGGGTCGAAATCGCCCGAGCCGGTACGGTGAACCTTGTGTACCTGTGGCTTCACTTCTTCCCATGCCCAGTTCTTGCGCATGAAAGCGGTGTCGATTTCATTGTCGAAGTGACCGATGTTGCACACCACGGCGCGCTTCTTCAGGGCCTTGAGCATGTTGGCATCGCAGACATTCACGTTACCGGTGGTGGTGACGATCAGGTCGATCTTGCCCAGCAGGGCCTTGTCGATGCTCGCTTCGCTGCCATCGTTGATGCCATCGATGAACGGCGAAACCACTTCGAAACCGTCCATGCAGGCTTGCATGGCGCAGATCGGGTCGACTTCGGAGACCTTGACGATCATGCCTTCCTGGCGCAGGGACTGGGACGAACCCTTGCCCACGTCACCGTAGCCGATCACCAGGGCTTGCTTGCCCGACAGCAGGTGGTCGGTGCCGCGCTTGATCGCATCGTTCAGGCTGTGACGGCAGCCGTACTTGTTGTCGTTCTTGCTCTTGGTCACCGAGTCGTTGACGTTGATGGCCGGGATTTTCAGCTCGCCCTTGGCCAGCATGTCCAGCAGGCGGTGTACGCCGGTGGTGGTTTCTTCGGTCACGCCGTGGACGCGGTCGAGGATCTGCGGGTACTTCTTGTGCAGCAGCTCGGTCAGGTCGCCGCCGTCGTCGAGGACCATGTTGGCATCCCAAGGCGCGCCATCTTTCAGGATGGTTTGCTCCAGGCACCATTCGTACTCTGCTTCGGTCTCGCCTTTCCAGGCGAATACCGGGATACCGGCAGCAGCGATGGCGGCGGCGGCCTGGTCTTGTGTCGAGAAGATGTTGCAGGACGACCAACGCACTTCGGCACCCAGGGCAACCAGGGTTTCGATCAGCACGGCAGTCTGGATGGTCATGTGGATGCAGCCGAGAATCTTCGCGCCCTTGAGCGGTTGCTCAGCGGCGTACTTGCGACGCAGGCCCATCAGCGCAGGCATTTCGGATTCGGCGATAAAGGTTTCGCGACGGCCCCAGGCAGCGAGGGACATGTCGGCGACTTTGTAGTCGTTGAAATCTGCAGGCGTAATTACAGCGCTCATGAAGAGCCTCCATTCGTAGTGTGCGAATGGGCGCCGTTGTGCGTTTAGTATCAGGCCAGGACAACCAGGCCGGACAACGCCCCATCCGAGCCTGACAGGTCTAACCTGCTGCAGCGCCCCTCGGACAGGTGGCGGGAGAACGGTATCAACTGAAGATGACCGTTTTGAAGCGGGTGCGATTATAGCTGTGTACGCGGCACTTCCCAAGCCTTTCTGTCGGCGATATGAAGATCCCGCATGGGGGCGATAGGCAATGGCGCATAGAGCTTGCGCCCAGGCTCTGCCATGATATTGCCCATCATTCGGCAAGACGCTTTGGAGTGACCATGAACTTCCACACCCGCAAATGGGTAAAACCTGAAGACCTCAACCCCAACGGCACCCTGTTCGGTGGCAGCCTGCTGCGTTGGATCGACGAGGAAGCAGCCATCTACGCGATTGTCCAATTGGGCAACCAGCGCGTGGTGACCAAGTACATTTCCGAAATCAACTTCGTCAGCGCCTCGCGCCAGGGCGACATCATCGAGCTGGGCATCACCGCCACCGATTTCGGCCGCACCTCCATCACCCTGACCTGTGAAGTGCGCAACAAGATCACCCGCAAAAGCATCCTCACCGTGGAAAAAATGGTCTTCGTCAACCTCGGCGAAGACGGTTTGCCCGCGCCTCACGGCCGGACCGAGATCAAATACGTGAAAGACCAGTTCAAGGAAGACAGCCCTCCTGCGTAACCGCACAGCGGTTTGATTGCTTTACCAAATCATTCCGCGTGGATCTTTCCCAGGCTTTCTCACGACTCAGGACTACGTTCTGTATCGAGAGCCTATGTATGAAAGTGTCGTCCAATCCGGCTGAGCAGATGCAGCCGCTTTCGCTCCAGTCATCGCAAGCCCCCCTCAGCCAAGACGTGAAAACCACGTTGGTTGAGGCCGCGGGACCGCGCAAACTGAGTCTTTCCCGCAATATTGACGGCCAGGTGGAGGTGGTGTTGTCGCCGCCACCGCCCAGCCATCTGGTGCTCAGCGGCGGAGGTGCCAAAGGCATTGCCTATCCGGGAATGGTGCAGGCGCTGGAGGACAGTGGGAAGCTACAAGGTATCCAGGTTATTTCCGGCTCATCCGCCGGCGCGATTTCTGCCTCGTTGCTCGCCAGCGGCATGAACGCCGAGGTCTTCGGCAAGCTATCGAACCGCATCGACCTGCCGAGCCTGTTGAACAGCGACGACCCGTTGACGGCCTGGCTACAAGAGGCCAGTGCTCGCCTGGGCAAACTCACCCGGCGCTTGCCAGGCCCGGCGGGCAATATCTCTCAATTGTTGCTGACCATGATGCCGCGCCTGCAAACCGAGGCGCGTCCCTTGGAGCAATTGCTGCGCAATGAGTCGCGCCAATCGGTCCTTGCCCATATCGCCGCTACGCCAAGGGCCACCCGGCCTGGTGAAGTCATGAAAATCGCCGACCGGCTCAGCGCCGGCGAGGCTCCGACGTTTCGCGATCTTGAGGTGTTGAACCGACATATCCCGGCGATCAAACCGCTCAATATCACCGGCACAGGGATGTTCGACGGCCGCCCGCAACTGGTGACGTTCAACGCCAGCCTGACCCCGGACATGGACATCGCCCGCGCCGCACACATTTCGGCGTCGTTGCCGGTGCTTTTCAAGCGCCCTGCCGAGCAGGGGCATGCCTTCCAGGAAACCGCCGAAGCCACTGCCTTCCAGGACGGCGGCCTGCTGCTCAACACGCCGGCCCCCGGGGTGATCGAGCCCTCGTTTGCAGAAAGCCCGTTGAGCCAGCACGAGTCTCTGATCGTCAAGTTTGAAGCCGAAGACGCAGCGACGCCGAAAAAAGGCGGCGGTTTCTTCAGCAGCCTCGTCGACAAGCTGACGGGAACGCCCCATGCGTCCGCCGAAGCCTATCAAAATGAGCGGCTCAAGGCGTTTGCCGAGCAGACCGTGGTCCTGCCGCTGAAGACGGATAAGGGGGACTTTCGCGGCACGCTCAACGGCACCGTGAATTTCACCATGAGCGCGCAAGACAAGCAGCATCTGCAGGCACAGGCGCGCAACACCGTGGCGGCGCACTTGGAACAACGCGACACGGTGCGCGAGCATCACACGTTCGCCTCGTTGGATGACGCGGTGCTGGCAATGGACGATGCGATGCTGGCCAGTGCGCAAGCAACCTTGCAGAAAGACCCGGCCGCCGCCGCGGTGTTGATGTTCAGACAGAACGCACAACAAGCGCTGCAAACCCTGGACAGTGCCATTGCCAAGGTGAACCAGGCCCACGACACCTTGATCTTCACACCTGAGTTGTCTGCCGCGCTGCGTAACCTGGATGCGCTCGCCAGCCGGCCTGAGCACGTCGAGTGGCTGGGGCGTCGATTGAATGCTGCGGGGCAGCGCAATTTTCAGCAGTTGTTGCAGGTGGCGGCCAAGCAGGCTTCGGGCGCCTCGCCGATGTCCAGCGTCATGGCCAGTGCGGTCGCCGAAATGAAACGGCGCGACATCGCGGTAAAGGCCGAAAACTTCACCCGCGAGGTCATCTACCCATCGCTGTACCGGCCGGGCCAGACCGACGCCAATGTCGACCTGCTGCAACGCGCTGCGGCGGATTTGGCCAAGGCGACCACCCCCGCGGCGTTCAACCGGGTGCTCGACGAGATCATTCGGCACTACGGCGCACGCAACAAGCCCTGGTCAAAACCGTTCAGCTCGACCACGGTGGAGATGGCCAAGGCCTGGCGCATTCCGGTTTAGTTGCCTGGCCACTGAACAGCCATCGCTCCAGCCTGTCGTAGCTACAGGCACCCCTTGGACTCTGGAGCATCATGGCCACGCACGACGACGGCAAGACCCCCAACCTGTCGAAGGAAGAGCAGCACGACGTCGACAAGAACCAGCCACCCCGCGCGGCGGTGCTGCATGAAATCATCCGCACCCAGGGCGATCAGGAACTGGAGCGCACGGTGGCGGCATTGTGGTGGTCGGCGCTGGCGGCCGGCCTGACCATGGGCCTGTCGCTGATGGGCATGGGCCTGCTCAACTCGCGCCTGCCGGACGGCGAAGGGTTCAAAGTCATTGCCAGTTTCGGTTACTGCGCGGGCTTTTTGGCGGTGATTCTCGCGCGTCAGCAGTTGTTCACCGAAAACACCCTGACCGCAGTGCTGCCGGTGATGAGCAAACCGACCCTGGCCAATGCCGGGCGCTTGCTGCGGCTGTGGACGGTGGTGCTGGTGGGTAACCTGTGCGGCACCTTGCTGGTGGCTTATGTGATGCTGCACCTGCCGATCTTCGATACCAAGACCGACCAGGCCTTCCTTGAGATCGGACGCAAAGTCATGGAAAACGCCCCCGGCCAGATGTTTGCCAAGGGCATCGTTTCCGGCTGGATGATCGCCACCATGGTGTGGATGATTCCGTCGATGGAAAGCGCCAAGCTCTGGATCATCATCCTGATCACCTACTTGATGGCGCTGGGGGATTTCACCCACATCGTGGTCGGCTCGGCGGAAGTGTCTTACCTGGTATTTGCCGGTGAACTGCCGTGGAAGGATTTCTGGCTGATATTCGCCGGGCCGACCCTGGCCGGCAATATCATTGGCGGCAGCTGTATCTTTGCGCTGATCAGTCATGCGCAGATCCGCAGCGAAAGCAGCTTGCCGGGTAAGGTTGCAGCGGACCCGAGGCATCCGCAGCGGATCAATAAGAATCAGTGAGCGGCAGAATCAACGCGCTGCCGACACAGAACCCATGGCGGTTGGGGGTGTGCGTTTTGATGAGCTACGCTTGGGTGCTTTGGGCCATGCGGTTGGGCGCAGAGCCTGTGGCTGGATGCGGGTCGGCATGTTCGTGATAAAGCGTTGATCGCCTTGATAAAACCAAAAAAGGAATGAGTGATGACTGTCGCTTTCTGGTGTGTATTGATTGCAATCTTTCTGCCGTACCTGTGTACCGGTGTGGCCAAATTCAGTGGCGGCAAGTTCGGGCCACGGCAGAACCATGACCCGCGTGCCTTCCTCGATACCCTGGAAGGCTTCGCCAAACGCGCCCATAACGCGCAGCTCAACAGCTTTGAAGTGACCCCGGCGTTTGCTGCCGCAGTGATCATCGCGCACCTGGCCGGCACCGCCGAACTGGTCACGATCAATGTCCTCGCGGTGCTGTTTATCACCAGCCGCCTGCTGTACATCATCTGCTACCTGGCGGACTGGGCCATCCTGCGCTCGTTGGTGTGGGCGGTGGGCATGGCGCTGATTGCGAGTTTCTTCTTCGTCTCGATCTAACGCTGATCGACAGTGTGGGGGCTGGCTTGCCCCACACTGTCGATCAGCGTCTGTCAGGTGCCGGCCGGGGCATCCGGTACCTGGGGTAATGCGGCGCCCTTTGGCCACAACATCCAGATCTGCCCCTGCTGCTTCATATTCCCTGCCAGTTCGCCTGCGGCCGCCCCTGTGCCCCAGAACAAGTCTGCGCGCACTTCGCCGGTGATTGCGCCGCCGGTATCCTGCGCGGCGACGGGGCGCACGATCGGCGCACCGTCCGGGCGTGTGGTCGACAGCCACAGCAGGCTGCCCAGCGGAATCACCTTGCGATCCACCGCCACGCTGTAGCCGGCGGTCAGCGGCACGTTCAGCGAGCCGCGAGGGCCTTCGTTGCTGTCGGGGCGGGCGCTGAAGAATACGTAGCTGGGGTTGCTCGCCAGCAGTTCCGGAATGCGCTGCGGATGCGCCTTGGCCCAGGCGCCGATGGCACCCATGGTTACGTCTTCTTTCTTCAGCTCGCCTTGCTCCACCAGCCAGCGGCCGATGGGGCGGTAGGGGTAGCCGTTCTGGTCGCCATAGCCGATGCGCAATTGGCGCCCGCCTGCCAGTTGAATCCGCCCCGAACCCTGGATCTGCAGGAACTGCAGGTCCATCGGGTCGGTCAGCCAGGCGATCGGCTTGGCGGTGGAGCCTTGGCCGTTGATCGTGCTGGCGTCGTCATACGGCTTGAGTACACGACCTTCCAGGCGGCCGCGCAGGCGCTTGCCCTTGAGTTCCGGGTAGATGCTTTCGAGGTTGACGATGATCAGGTCGTCCGGCACGCCGTACACCGGCACATGGGCGGTGGGGGTTTCGGTCAGGCTGCCGGGGTAGACGGGTTCGTAGTAGCCGGTGATCAGGCCATTCGGTGTGTTGTCGGCCGAGCGCAGGCCGAATACGTCCAGGCGTTCCTTGAGAAAACCGCGAACCGCCGCGGCATCGCCTGGCACCGCCGTTGCCGCCGCGCAGGTCGTGCCCCACACCGGGTCAGCCTTGAGGCGTTGGCAGGCGCTGCGCCAGGACTCAAACCCGGCCAGCAGTTCGCTGTCGGACACCGCCGGCAGGGCTTCCCACGGTGCGTTCACATAGGTGGCCACCGCATGGGGTTTGATTGTTTCATCTTTGTGCGTGTCCTTGCCCGCATCGCAGCCGGCCAGCACCGCGATCATCGGTAGAGCCCACGCCAGACGGCGGCTCCAGGGTTTCAAAGCGATATTCATACAAGCAATTCCTGAAGCGATTGCCCGTGCGTCGACGCGTTTGGGCAACCCTTATCGTTAATAGGGCTATTGGTCTTTGCGGGTGGGGCGAGGATACTGGCCGCCGTTTCCCGTGACCTCGAAGCCACCATGACTTTTAAAAAACTGACTGTTGTACTGCTGGCCTGCCTGGCGCTGTCCGCCTGTGGCGGCGTTGATCCGAATTCGCCCCTGGGCCAGCGCAAAGCGATCTTCAAGCAAATGCTCAAGACCGGCGAAGACCTGGGTGGCATGTTGCGTGGGCGCATCCCGTTCGACGGCGCGAAGTTCGCCGAAGGCGCGGTCAAGCTCGATGCGTTGTCCCATGAGCCATGGAAGCATTTTCCGAGCGTGCGTGAGGAAGACCACACCAGCGCCAAGGACGACGTCTGGCAAAAACAGGCGCAATTCCAGCAAATGGCCCGCGACCTCGAAGCGGCCACCGGTGAATTGGTGATCGCAAGCCAGGTGCAGCCTTACAAGGCCAGTAACCTTTCGCCTGCAGTGCAGAAAGTCGAAGATGCCTGCAGCGCCTGTCATAAGCAGTTCCGGGACCACTGACCGGTTTACTGGTCGAGTTCTTCCACCGCATCCTGCAGTGCTTTGCGCGACTCGGCCAGTTTGTCCTTGCGTTTGTTGATCTTGTCCGCGTCGCCTTTTTTCATCGCCTTGTCGAGGTCGGCCTGACGGCGGCTGACGTCATGCTTGGCGTCGAGCACCTTGTTTTCGCGTTCCTTTTTCAAGGTCGCGTCGTTGCAGTTGGCCGTGACTTCGCTCAGGGCTTTCTCCAGGCCGGCCTGTTGCGCGCTGTCACCATGGGCCTTGGCCTGTTCGATCTGGGTGCTGATGGCCTGGCGCTTGGCGGCGCAGCCGGTCAGCGGGGTTGCTTCTTCGGCTGCCAGCAGCGGCGTCGCCATGAAGCATGCGACGGTCAGCAGGGCAAAAGGGGCTAAAAATTTCATATGGAGCTCCAAAGTCGCAATCTGATGGCCGGGTCGGGTTCAAAACCCGTCTATTCCGGCCACGCGTAGTGTCTCAGCCAAAGCCTGTATCTGCGGGTCGCGAAAAAAAGCGCTGAGTTGCGCCGCGCGGCCCGGGCCGATGCCATCCAGGGCCAGCCAGGCTTGGGTGTCCTTGGCAACCAGCGCCTGCCAGCCGCCTTCCAGGTTATTGCGTGCCGCAGGCGGTACACCCAGGGCTTTGAGCCATTGAGCGAAAGGCCGTTGCCGCGCGCTTTGGATACTGTCGAGCACCCGCGCACGGCTGCGATCGCCGAAGCCCTCAATGTTAGCAAGCTCTGCCGCATCGAGGGTCAACCAATCGAGGAAGCCTGCGATTAGACCGGCCTGGATCAATACGTTCCACGTCTCCCGGCCCATATGCGGCAGGCCCAGGCCCTGGTTGCCGCTCAACCAGGTCAGGCGCGACAGCAACTGTTCTTCGCAGCCAGGGTCCAGTTGCCAGCAACTCAGGGCGTGAAAGTCCCGGGCGTTGGGGACTTGGATGTCCACTCGGGTCTCGTTGCGCAGGACCACCTCGTCCAGTCGCGGGATGACCTGGCCGGCGAGGCTGATGGCGACCTGATCGCCGGGGCGGATATCCAGGGTTTTCCAGCGTTGCAGGGAGCCGGTGCTGACGCGGCTGATCTGCCGGTCGTCCAGGCGCACCGGTTCGAGTTCCAGGATAGGGGTGATGCGCCCGGTGCGGCCGATGTTGAACTGCACCTTGCGTACCAGTGCGAGAGCCTTGGCGGCGGGGTATTTCCAGGCGACTGCCCAGTAAGGCGCACTGACCTGCCAGCGCTTGGCGGGTGCGCGCGTGGCCTGGTGCAGCACGACGCCATCACTGGCAAAAGGCAGTGGATGGTTGTACCAGTAGGTGCGCCAGCGGGCGGCGCCGACGATGTCCTGGATGGGCCGGCTGTAGCGTTGGCTGTCGATGAAGCCCCAACCTGCCAGGGTGGCCAGGCGCTCGGTGAAGTCCGCCGGGCCATCGGGCCAGGCCCAGACAAACAGACCGATCCCGGCGGCCTCGGCGTCGCTCAACTGTCGACGGTTCATCAAACCGGCCACCTTGCTGCGCGCATTGAGCCCGCCCAGGCTTGATTGCACATGGTCGTCGAGACGCCAATAGAGCTCACCTTGCAGCACCAGGTCGATGGGCTCCGGTAGTTGCTGGACGATGCCGGGGATTTTTTTCGCGCAGGCCGACCAGTCCTGGCCGAGCAAGCCGTCGCCCCGGCTGATCACTTGGTGCAGGCGCCCCTGGCGGTACACCAGGGTCACGGCGACACCGTCGACCTTGGGCTGGACCCACACACCTTGGCGAACCTGGAGCCATTCGCCGACGGCGTGTTCGTCGAGCAATTTGTCCAGGCCCGTATGGGCCACCGGGTGCGGCGAGGTGCCCCGTGAGCTGGCCAGAGGCTTGTCGGCCACCGCCGCCGGTTGCGGGAAACACCGTTGCCAGTGAGCCAGGCGCTGGCGGGCCTGGTCGTAGAGTTCGTCGCTGATGGGCGAATGGCCGAGCCGGTGGTAACTGTCGTCCCAGAGGCTGATTTGCCGAGCCAGCGGGCCGATTTGTGCCCGTGCGTCATCGGGGCACTCTTCAGCCCTGGCCAACCCGGTTAGAACACTGAGTAAAAGAACGATCAGCAAGCGCATCGGGAGCATCCTTGCTCGGTAAGGGGCGTTCAGCCTAAGGGATCTTCGCGCCCACAAAAAAGCCCCGACAGAGCGGGGCTTTTTACCGGGTGTTTCTGCTTACTTGAACAGACCACCCAGGGCTTTCACGGCATCGTTGTTTTCTGCCTTGGCCTGCTGCTTTTGCTGCTTGGCATCGACGTTGGCCTGGGACTCGGCGAGTTTGTTACAGCCTTTGTTGACCTGCTCCAGCGCGGCTTCGAAGGCCTTCACTTTCAACGCGTCATTCTTGGCATTGGCCGCGTCGATCTTGGTTTGCAGGTCTTTGGCATGCTGCTGGCAGTCGCCGGAGTTGCCGCCACCGAGCTGGGAGCTCAGTGCGCCACTCAGTGCGCTCAGGTCGGCGGCGTTCACCGGCAGGGCAAACAGGCTGAGCAGCAGGGCGGCAGGGGCGAGCTTGGAAATATGCATGAAAACCTCAATGTCCGATTGCCTGCGCGCTGATGAGTCCCGGGCCGGCGCAGTGCAATATCCAGAATAAGGTGGAGGGCCCGAGAGGGCGCGGATTCTAGTGGGCCATTATTTAGCCTGCAAGGTTTGGATCCAAAAAATGTGAACACCGACGCGAATCGCCCGACAATAAAAAGCCCCGCCGGGCGAACCCGGCAGGGCTTTGGGTAGCGCAAGCGATTACAGGCCGGCAGCGATACGCAGGTCGTTGGCGCGGTCGGTTTTTTCCCAGGTGAAGGTGGTGAAGGTGTCGTCGCCGACCGTCTTCTGCGCCGGGGTACGGCCGAAGTGGCCGTAGGCCGCGGTTTCCTGGTACATCGGGTGCAGCAGGTCGAGCATGGTGGTGATCGCGTAAGGGCGCAGGTCGAAGATCTCGCGCACCAGTTTGACGATCTTGTCATCGCTGATCTTGCCGGTGCCGAAGGTGTTCAGCGAGATCGACGTAGGCTGGGCCACGCCGATGGCGTAGGACACCTGAATCTCGCAACGCTCGGCCAGGCCAGCGGCGACGATGTTCTTGGCCACGTAGCGACCGGCGTAGGCCGCCGAACGGTCAACCTTGGATGGGTCTTTGCCGGAGAACGCGCCACCGCCGTGACGGGCCATGCCGCCATAGCTGTCGACGATGATCTTGCGCCCGGTCAGGCCGCAGTCGCCCACCGGGCCACCGATGATGAACTTGCCGGTCGGGTTGATGTGGAACTGGGTGTCCTTGTTCAGCAGTTCAGCCGGCAGCACGTGCTTGACGATCAGCTCCATCACGCCTTCGCGCAAGTCGGCGTAGGAAACGTCCGGGTTGTGCTGGGTCGACAGCACGACAGCATCGATACCGACCACTTTGCCGCCTTCATAACGGCACGTCACCTGGGACTTGGCGTCCGGACGCAGCCACGGCAGCAGGCCGGATTTGCGGGCTTCGGCCTGGCGCTGCACCAGTTGGTGCGAGAAGGTGATCGGCGCTGGCATCAGCACGTCGGTTTCGTTGCTGGCGTAGCCGAACATCAGGCCCTGGTCGCCGGCGCCCTGGTCTTCTGGCTTGGCGCGGTCGACACCCTGGTTGATGTCCGGGGACTGCTTGCCGATGATGTTCATCACGCCGCAGGTCGCGCCGTCGAAGCCGACGTTGGAGCTGTTATAGCCGATGTTGGTGATCACCTCGCGGACGATATGCTCCAGGTCGACCCAGGCCGTGGTGGTGACTTCGCCGGCGATGATCGCCACGCCCGTTTTCACCAGAGTCTCGCACGCCACACGGGCGAACTTGTCTTCAGCAATGATGGCGTCCAGCACCGCATCAGAAATCTGGTCGGCGATTTTGTCCGGATGCCCTTCAGACACGGACTCGGAGGTGAAAAGGGAGTATTCGCTCATCTCGATGTTTTCCTGATATTTACCGATGGTGAGTGTCGCCAGCCGGTCGCTGAAAATGGCGGACCTGGATCTGGAAACCATTACGTAAACCTACATAGAGGCTTTCCCCGGGAACGAGTCCCGCAGCGGTGGCCCAACGGGCCAGATCGTCCTGTTCAAAACCCAACCAGAGATCACCGCAGGCCTCCCTGGCCCAATTCTGGTTGTGGCTGCATAAATCTGTAACCAGCAGGCTACCGCCGGGTTGCAGCAAATTCGCCATCTGCTTGAGGGCGTCGGCGGGGGCGGCGAAATGGTGCAGGACCATGTTCAGCACCACGCAATCGGCCCGCAGGCTGGTGTCATTCAGGGCATCGGCCAACTGCAGGCTGACGTTGCCCAAGGCCTCGCGCTCGCACAGCTGGCGTGCCAGTTCGAGCATCGCCGGGCTGTTGTCCAGCGCCGTGACCTGTTGAAAGCGGCGCGCCAGTTCCGGCAAAAAGCCGCCATCGCCAGGCCCGACTTCCAGGGCCGTCGCTTTATGACTGAAGCTCAGCTTGTCCAACAACGCCAGTACACTTTCGCGATATTGCGGCAAGCCGGCGATCAGGTCTTGCTGGGCGCGAAACTTCTCGGCGACCCGTGAGAAAAAGTCCTGGCTGGCCGCCGCGCGCTGCCCGTGAACCTGGCCGATGCGTGATTGCACGTCGCCGGGCAGGCTCAAGTTGTCCACTTCTTCCAGCAGCGCGCTGTGCAGCTTGCCGCCGAGCAACTCGGTGTGGGGCAGGGCGCGGCGGTAAAAAATCGCATTGCCTTCGCGGCGGGTGGCCACCAGGTCGGCCTGGGCCAGGACCTTCAAGTGATGGCTCATGCCCGATTGGCCGATGGCGAAGATCTGCGCCAGTTCCAGCACGCCGAAGGAATCGTTGGCCAGCACCCGCAAGACGTTCAGGCGCAACGGATCGCCAGCGGCCTTGCATAAGGCAGCCAGTTCATCGCCATCGTCGGGACGCAGGGAGGGCACGGGTAAGTTCATAAGGCCAGCAGTCTAGTGACGGGTGGAAATCATCGCAAGGCCAATATCAAAAAGTTTTGATATTGGTCGATAAATGGCGGTTATAAGCGAGCGCTATTCCCGTTAGACGAAGCGGCGGCAGGGTTCTGCAGGCGATTGCCGCGCAAACCACAGGAAAAACGCCCTCAAGTGACTATCTGTCATTGCCCGCAGGCGGTGGCTGAGGGAAAATGCCGGTCCTTTTTTCCGTTTCTTTTATTCAACCCTCAGGAGAACAGCGATGCCCAGCCGTCGTGAGCGTGCCAACGCCATTCGTGCCCTCAGCATGGATGCCGTGCAAAAAGCCAACAGCGGCCATCCCGGTGCCCCGATGGGCATGGCGGATATCGCCGAGGTACTCTGGCGTGACTACCTGAAACACAACCCGACCAACCCGTCTTTCGCCGACCGTGACCGCTTCGTGCTGTCCAACGGCCACGGCTCGATGCTGATCTACTCGCTGCTGCACCTGACCGGCTACGATCTGACCATCGACGATCTGAAAAACTTCCGCCAGTTGCACAGCCGTACCCCGGGTCACCCGGAATTCGGCTACACCCCAGGCGTCGAGACCACCACCGGTCCCCTGGGCCAAGGCCTGGCCAACGCCGTCGGTTTCGCCCTGGCTGAAAAAGTCCTGGGCGCGCAGTTCAACCGCCCCGGCCACCACATCGTCGACCACCACACCTACGTATTCCTGGGTGATGGCTGCATGATGGAAGGCATTTCCCACGAAGTCGCCTCCCTGGCCGGCACCTTGGGCCTGGGCAAGCTGATTGCCTTCTACGACGACAACGGCATCTCCATCGACGGCGAAGTCGAAGGCTGGTTCACCGACGACACCCCTAAGCGTTTCGAAGCCTACAACTGGCAGGTGATCCGCAACGTCGACGGCCACGACCCGGAAGAAATCAAGACCGCCATCGACACCGCCCGCAAGAGCGAGCAGCCGACCCTGATCTGCTGCAAGACCACCATCGGTTTCGGCTCGCCGAACAAGCAAGGCAAAGAAGACTGCCACGGCGCCCCGCTGGGTGACGCGGAAATCGCCCTGACCCGTGAAGCGCTGAAGTGGAACTACGGCCCGTTCGAAATCCCGGCCGACATCTACGCCGAATGGGACGCCAAGGAACAAGGCCTGGCCACCGAAGCCGAGTGGGACCAGCGTTTCGCCGCCTACTCCGCCGAATTCCCGGAGCTTGCCAATGAGCTGGTACGCCGCCTCGCCGGTGACCTGCCTGCCGACTTCGCGGAAAAAGCCTCGGCCTACATCGCCGAAGTCGCAGCCAAGGGCGAGACCATCGCCAGCCGTAAAGCCAGCCAGAACACCTTGAACGCCTTTGGCCCGCTGCTGCCTGAGTTCCTCGGCGGTTCGGCCGACCTGGCCGGTTCCAACCTGACCCTGTGGAAAGGTTGCAAAGGTGTCTCCGCCGAAGACGCCAGCGGTAACTACATGTACTACGGCGTGCGCGAATTCGGCATGAGCGCGATCATGAACGGCGTGTCCCTGCACGGCGGTCTGGTGCCTTACGGCGCGACCTTCCTGATGTTCATGGAATACGCGCGCAACGCAGTGCGTATGGCCGCGCTGATGAAGAAACGCGTGATCCACGTGTACACCCACGACTCCATCGGCCTGGGCGAAGACGGCCCGACCCACCAGCCGGTCGAGCAATTGACCAGCCTGCGCACCACGCCGAACCTGGATTGCTGGCGCCCAGCCGACGCGGTCGAATCCGCCGTGGCCTGGAAACACGCGATCGAGCGCAAGGACGGCCCTTCGGCGCTGATCTTCTCCCGTCAGAACCTGCAACATCAGGTTCGCACTGACGCGCAGATCGCTGACATCAGCCGTGGTGGCTACGTGCTCAAGGACTGCATCGGCGAGCCGGAGCTGATCCTGATCTCCACCGGTTCCGAAGTCGGCCTGACCGTTCAGGCCTACGACAAGCTGACTGCCCAGGGCCGCAACGTGCGCGTGGTGTCCATGCCTTGCACCAGCGTGTTCGAAGCCCAGGACGCCGACTACAAGCAATCGGTGTTGCCGCTGCAGGTCAGCGCGCGTATCGCCATCGAAGCGGCTCACGCCGACTACTGGTACAAGTACGTGGGCCTGGAAGGCCGCGTGATCGGCATGACCACCTACGGTGAGTCGGCGCCGGCGCCAGCCTTGTTCGAAGAGTTCGGTTTCACCCTGGAAAACATCCTGGGTCAGGCTGAAGAGCTGCTGGAAGACTAAAAGCGCGAACGCGGTGGCCAACTGGCTGCTGCACACAGATGTGCGGTGGCGACTGCCCATCGCACCCACTGTAGGAGCGAGCTTGCTCGCGAAGAACGAGAGAGCGCCGCGTCAAACCAGAGACGCTGCGTTATCGTTGACGATCTTCGCGAGCAAGCTCGCTCCTACATTGGTTAGATGGTTTGTGTCGCCCACACTGCGAGAACCCCATGCCCCAACCGCGTCCCTACAAAGTTGCACTCAACGGCTACGGCCGTATTGGTCGTTGCGTCTTGCGTGCTCTGTTCGAGCGAGGGGCGACGGCCGGGTTTGAGATTGTCGCAATCAACGATTTGGCCGACATGGCCAGCATCGAATACCTGACACGCTTTGACTCCACCCACGGCCGGTTCCCCGGCGAAGTGCGGGTGGAAGGCGATTGTCTGCATATCAAGGGCGACTGCGTGAAAGTGCTGCGCAGTGCCACCCCCGAGGGCATCGACTGGGCGGCGCTGGGCGTCGACCTGGTGTTGGAATGCTCCGGTGCCTATAACACCCGTGCCGACGGCCAGCGTTTTCTCGATGCCGGCGCGCCGCGTGTGCTGTTTTCCCAGCCGATGGCCAGCGAGGCGGATGTCGACGCCACCATCGTCTACGGCATCAACCAGGATTGCCTGACCGGCGCTGAGCGGCTGGTGTCCAACGCTTCCTGCACCACCAATTGCAGCGTGCCGTTGTTGCGCCTGCTGGACCAGGCGATCGGCGTGGACTACGTGTCGATCACCACCATCCACTCGGCGATGAACGACCAGCCGGTGATCGACGCGTATCACCATGAAGACCTGCGCCGCACGCGTTCGGCGTTTCAGTCGGTGATTCCGGTGTCCACCGGTCTGGCGCGTGGCATCGAACGGCTGTTGCCGGAACTTGCCGGGCGAATTCAGGCCAAAGCCGTGCGGGTGCCGACGGTGAACGTTTCATGCCTGGACATCACCATGCAAACCGTCAGCGACACCGATGCGGTGGAGGTCAACCGGATTCTGCGCGACGCCGCCACCAGCGGCCCGCTCAAAGGTTTGCTGGCCTACACTGAGTTGCCCCACGCCAGTTGTGATTTCAACCATGACCCGCATTCGGCGATTGTCGATGCCAGCCAGACCCGCGTTTCCGGCCCGAGGCTGGTGAATATCCTGGCCTGGTTCGACAACGAATGGGGGTTTGCCAACCGAATGCTGGACGTCGCAGAGCACTATCTGCAAACAGCCTCTCCAAAACTTTAGCCTCAGGAATTGCCACCCATGACCGTGTTGAAGATGACCGACCTCGATCTGCAAGGTAAACGCGTACTGATTCGCGAAGACCTCAACGTCCCAGTCAAGGACGGTGTTGTCACCAGCGATGCGCGAATCCTGGCCTCGCTGCCGACCATCAAGCTGGCCCTGGAAAAAGGTGCGGCCGTGATGGTCTGCTCCCACCTGGGTCGTCCGACCGAAGGTGAGTTCTCGGCCGAAAACAGCCTCAAGCCTGTGGCCGATTACCTGAGCAAGGCCCTGGGCCGCGACGTGCCGCTGGTGGCTGACTACCTCGGCGGCGTCGACGTGAAAGCCGGCGACGTCGTGCTGTTCGAAAACGTGCGCTTCAACAAGGGCGAGAAAAAGAACAGTGACGAACTGGCCCAGCAATACGCCGCCCTGTGCGACGTGTTCGTGATGGACGCCTTCGGCACCGCCCACCGTGCTGAAGGTTCGACCCACGGCGTGGCCAAGTTCGCCAAGGTCGCTGCCGCCGGCCCGTTGCTGGCTGCCGAGCTGGACGCGCTGGGCAAGGCCCTGAAGGCGCCGGCCCAACCAATGGCGGCCATCGTGGCCGGTTCCAAAGTCTCCACCAAGCTGGACGTGCTCAACAGCCTGAGCCAGGTCTGCAACCAGCTGATCGTCGGCGGCGGCATTGCCAACACCTTCCTGGCCGCAGCCGGTCACCCGGTGGGCAAGTCGCTGTACGAGCCGGACCTGCTGGACACCGCTCGCGCCATCGCGGCCAAGGTCAGCGTGCCGCTGCCGGTGGACGTGGTCGTGGCCAAGGAATTTGCCGAAAGCGCTGAAGCCACCGTCAAACTCATCGATGACGTAGCCGCTGACGACATGATCCTGGACATCGGCCCGCAAACCGCAGCCAACTTCGCGCAATTGCTGAAAGCCTCCCGGACCATCCTGTGGAACGGCCCGGTCGGTGTGTTCGAGTTTGACCAGTTCGGCAACGGCACCAAAGTGCTGGCCAAGGCCATTGCCGAAAGCTCGGCATTCTCCATCGCCGGCGGCGGCGACACCCTGGCGGCCATCGATAAATATGGCGTTGCCGACCAGATCTCCTACATTTCCACCGGTGGCGGCGCGTTCCTCGAATTCGTCGAAGGCAAAGTCCTGCCGGCGGTTGAAGTCCTGGAAAGCCGAGCCAAAGGCTGAGGCAGATCAGGAAAAGGAGCATTCCCATGATCAAGTCGTTGGCACTGGTGATCGCAGCGGGCCTGTTGGCCGGCTGCGGCAGCACGCCGAGCGCGGCGCCGGCACCTGGAAAGGCGCTGCCGGCGCAGAAAAAAAGCTGCTACCAAGCCGATTGGCAAGCCGAGACCATGCCGGTGATCAACAAGCGCATGGGCAACGAACGGCTGGAGAAATACGACTCTGCGCCCAACGGTCAGGAACAGGGTTGCCCTTGAAGGGTCTGATCAACTAACCGACTGCAACGCAGGCCCAAGGCCTGCGTGCGAGGATTGGCAATGAAAGGCGTTTTCGCCCTGGTAGCACTGGCGTTACTGGCCGGTTGCAGCAGCATGAACATGTTCAACAAGGCAGAGCCTGCCGACAAATGGACGACCTGGACCTGCGACAGCAAGGCCGAGGTCAACTGGCGCTTTGCCAACCCGGCCCGCACCGAAGTGGATGTCCGCCTCGGCGGCTCGACCCAGGTTTACCGCCTCAAGCAGGACGTGGCGGCATCGGGTGTGCTCTACAGCAACGATCAGTTGGCGTTTCACACAAAAGGTGAGGAAGGCCTGGTTTACTGGGTGGCCACCGACGATTTGATCGGACGTGGCTGCAAGGCCCAGTAAACAGAACACGGTCTCAACATTAATGAGACCCCAATGTGGGAGGGGCGGTGCGACGATTCGACTTGCCTCCGATAGCGTTGGGTCAGCCACCCGCGATGTCGACAGGTAAATCGCCATCGCGGGCAAGCCCCCTCCCACATTGATCCGGTTCCAAAGTGATACAGGCGGTGAACCGGATAGTGAAAAAACGATTCAGCAGGCCAGGTATGCAAAGCCTGACCGGCAATAACTTGAATAGCAGCCGCCGCTACGGCAGGCTTGCACGATTAACGACCCTCGACCGGGAGAGACAACACAATGGCACTTATCAGCATGCGTCAAATGCTGGACCACGCAGCCGAGTTCGGCTACGGCGTCCCAGCCTTTAACGTCAACAACCTTGAGCAGATGCGCGCCATCATGGAAGCCGCTGACAAGACTGACTCCCCAGTGATCGTCCAGGCCTCGGCCGGTGCGCGTAAATACGCCGGCGCCCCGTTCCTGCGTCACCTGATCCTCGCCGCGATCGAAGAATTCCCGCACATCCCGGTGTGCATGCACCAGGACCACGGCACCAGCCCGGACGTGTGCCAGCGTTCCATCCAACTGGGCTTCAGCTCGGTGATGATGGACGGCTCCCTCGGCGAAGACGGCAAGACCCCGACCGACTACGAGTACAACGTGCGCGTCACCCAACAAACCGTGGCCATGGCTCACGCCTGCGGCGTCTCGGTTGAAGGCGAGCTGGGCTGCCTGGGTTCCCTGGAAACCGGCATGGCTGGCGAAGAAGACGGCATCGGCGCCGAAGGCGTGCTGGATCACAGCCAGATGCTGACCGACCCGGAAGAAGCCGCCGACTTCGTCAAGAAGACCCAGGTCGACGCCCTGGCCATCGCCATCGGCACCAGCCACGGCGCCTACAAGTTCACCAAGCCGCCTACCGGCGACGTGCTGGCCATCGACCGCATCAAGGAAATCCACAAGCGCATCCCCAACACCCACCTGGTGATGCACGGTTCTTCCTCGGTGCCGCAAGAGTGGCTGGCGATCATCAACCAGTACGGCGGCGACATCAAAGAAACCTACGGCGTACCGGTTGAAGAAATCGTCGAAGGCATCAAGTACGGCGTGCGCAAGGTCAACATCGACACCGACCTGCGCCTGGCATCCACCGGCGCGATGCGTCGCCTGATGGCCACCAACCCGAGCGAATTCGACCCACGTAAATTCTTCGGCGCCACCGTGACCGCGATGCGCGATGTGTGTATCGCACGTTATGAAGCGTTTGGTACTGCGGGCAATGCTTCGAAGATCAAGCCGATCTCCCTGGAAGCGATGTACCAGCGTTACCTGAAAGGTGAGTTGAACGCTAAGGTGAACTGAGCCTCAAGCGTTTAAAAAGAAGCCCGCAGCGATGCGGGCTTTTTTGCGGCTGGAATTTGATCAGCTTGCAGGCGCGTAGGACCAGCACCGAGTCCTAAGGCTACACAGGGGAGCGGTGTTTACCAGGGCGTGCTCATTGTGCTGATCAGACAATCCCTGCTCGTAATGAGGCCAATCCGTTCACTCGTGATCAATATCCAACTTCGCAAACGTCACCTTCGCCCCTTCCTTGCTATCCCCGCTGTTGTCCTGCACATACGCCCCCGCCTTGAAATACAGCGGCTTGCTGCCCCAGGCCGCGCCAATGCGCTCATTCCACTGCCCGTCGGCTGCTACGACACTGAGCAACCCGGCTTTGTTGAGGTTGATCACGTAGGTAAAACTCTTCTCCAGCGGCACATTGGAGGCGACGATGATCACCCGGCTTTCGTCGTCGTCCGGGCGCATGCGGACCTTGGCGACGATGTTGCCGGTCTGGGTTTTTTCCTTGAACTGGTATTCCACCTTGATCAAGGGTTTCTGGCTGTCGTAGGCGTGGATCTGGCCGATGACGATTTTCCCGGAGGAGGGCACCTGGTTGACGGCCAGCGTGGCGCGCAGATAATTGTCGGCTTCGGGGTAGGTCCAGTTGCGCAGGCGCCCGTCGGCGTAGGTTTCGCGCAGTTCGCTGCGGGGGTAAATGGCGTTCTCGGTACGTGTGCCGGTGACGGGTGTCCAGAATTGCACGTTGCTGCCTTCGGCCTGGAAATATTGGTCATTGAAGCCACTCATCAGCTTCGGGGTGTTGATGGTCGCGGGGGGCGAGCCGACCGGAATGCTCAGGTTCCAGGTGGAAAGATCAATCATGGCGTAGGCCTTTTTACAGATAGGTATAGGCTTTGGCCCTTGGGCCAGACAGCATCTTTATAGGCGGTAGTCCGCCGCTTGTTAATGAATGCCTGGCAAATTATTGGCGCCAAGGGAATGTCAAAAAGCCATGTTCCCCATGAACCGCGGGCTGCAGGGGTTGACCGTTAGTCGGCTTAGCAGTCTTTGGTGCGATGATGGCCCCCGCTTCACTTCTGATTTTTGGGAACCAAGGCTAGAGTGAGACCTCAGTGCTTGCCCGGGTTTTCTGTCAGAACTGACCGGTGCGGCACCTTAAGGAAGAGACGTAGCATGGAATGCGCTCCACACCAAGGCGATGGCGGTTCGGTTCTTCTGGTGGTCGATGACTACCCGGAAAATCTGATTAGCATGCGCGCCCTTTTGCAAGGTGATGACTGGCAGGTGGTGACCGCCGGTTCCGGCCTGGAGGCTCTGGAACTGTTGCTCCAGCACGAGGTAGACCTGGTGCTGCTCGACGTGATGATGCCCGGCATGGACGGTTTTGAAGTCGCCCGCCTGATGCGCGGCAGCCAGCGCACGCGCATGACGCCGATCATCTTTCTCAGCGCGAATGCGCAATCGCCGGCCGCGGTGCTGGAAGGTTATGCCAGCGGCGCCATCGATTACCTGTTTAAACCCTTCGACCCGCATATCCTCAAACCCAAGGTCCAGGCGTTGCTGGAGCAGCAGCGCACCCGTCGGGCGTTGCAGCGCCTGAGCCATGACCTGGAGTCCGCCCGCGCCTTCAATGCCTCGGTGCTGGACAACGCCGCCGAAGGCATCCTCGTGGTGAGTGATGCGGGCGTGATCGAGTACGCCAACCCGGCGATTTCGCGCCTGCTCAATGCCACGCACGATGAGCTCAAGGGCAAGGATTTTTTGAGTTTCCTGCAAAAACCCCATGTGCCTGCCTGGCTGGAATCGCAGATGTACGCCGGTTTCCGTCAAGGCCAAACCTGGCGTTTGCATGATGCGATCTTGCGTACCGGCCGCGGTCAGCAGGTGCCGGTGGCGCTCTCTTGTGCGCCGTTGCCCGCCGAGCAGAAGGCCATGGTGGTGACCGTGTTGGACATGTCCGAGGTCTGCCACCTGCATCAGCAACTGGAGTTCCAGGCGGTGACCGACCCGCTGACCGGGTTGTTGAACCGCCGTGGCTTTTACCAGGCCGTGGAAAACTCCCTGATGCGTAGCGATCGCACCGAGCAGTCGCTGGTCTTGTTGTACCTGGACCTCGACGGCTTCAAACGGGTCAACGACTCGCTGGGGCATGACGCGGGTGATCGGGTGCTGCGCTGGGTTTCGGAACAGTTGCAGAGCTGCCTGCGTTCCTACGACATTCTCGGACGCATGGGCGGGGATGAATTTACGGCGTTGTTGGAGCTGGAATTCCCCGAACAGGCGGCGAAGATTGCGGAAAAACTGATCGAGCGGGTGTCTGTTTGCCAACAAGTGGATGGCTTGGAGGTGATGCTCGGGGTCAGCATCGGCATCGCGACTTTTCCGGATTGCGGCTCGGACTTGGGCGGCCTGTTGCGTGCGGCTGATATCGCCATGTATGAGGCCAAGCGCGCGGGGCGTCAGCAATATCGCTATTACGATCAGGAAATGAACGGTCGCGCCCGCTCGCGGCTGATGCTCGAGGACAGCGTGCGCAACGCCATCCAGAACAAGGATTTCACCCTGGTGTACCAGCCCCAGGTGTCTCTGGAGGACGGCCATCTGCGCGGCGTCGAGGCGTTGTTGCGCTGGCAGCACCCGAGTGTCGGCGATGTACCGCCGGGGCTGTTTTTGCCGCTGCTGGAAGAGGCGCGGCTGATCAGCCAGTTGAGTGCCTGGATCTACCACCAGGTCGCCGCTCAGCGTCAGGTGTGGCAAGCCATGTTCGAGGATGAACTGGTGTTGAGCGTGAGCCTGAGCAGCAGCCAGTTCAACATGCCCAACCTGGCGAGCCAACTGCAGCAGGTACTCGACCGACATGGGTTGCAGGGGCGCCAGTTGGAGGTGGAAATCGGCGAGGACAGCCTGATGCATAACCTCGAAGCGTCCGCCAAGCAGTTCAAGTTACTGCGCGCGGTGGGGGTACGCATCGCCCTGGATGACTTCGGTTCCGGCCACTGTTCCCTGTCCCATCTGCGCGACCTGCCATTCGACACGCTCAAGCTGGACCGCCAATTGGTCGCGGGCCTGCCGGGCTCGGCGCGGGATGCGGCGATGGCGCGCAGCATTATCGAGTTGTGCGGGCATTTCGGTGTGCTGGTAGTCGCCGAGGGCGTAGAGACGCTGGAGCAAGCCCAGTGGCTCAAGGCCAATGGTTGCCCGTTTGTCCAGGGGCCATGGGCGGCCCCACCGTTGATGGCCGGGGCGGTGGTCGACTGGTTGCGCGCCCGTTCCTGCTGAATTCGCTACACTGGCGCCCATTCGAACCCTGTTGCAGACCTCAATGACCGCGCTGAAATACCTCCAGGCCTATCCCGCTGCCCTTCAGGAGCAAGTGCGCCAACTGATCGCCAAGGACCAGTTGAGCGCCTACCTGGAGCAGCGTTACCCCGAACGTCACGCCGTGCAGAGCGACAAGGCCCTGTATGCGTACGCGCTGGCCTTGAAGCAGGAGCACCTGCGCAACGCGCCGGCTATCGACAAAGTGCTGTTCGATAACCGCCTCGACCTGACCCACCGTGCCCTCGGCCTGCACACCACGATTTCGCGGGTGCAGGGCGGCAATCTGAAGTCCAAGAAAGAAATCCGGATCGCCGCGCTGTTCAAGGAGGCCGCCCCGGAATTCCTGCGCATGATCGTGGTACACGAACTGGCGCACTTCAAGGAATCGGACCACAACAAAGCGTTCTACAAGCTCTGTGAGTACATGATGCCGGGCTACCATCAGGTGGAATTCGACCTGCGCGTGTACCTCACGTATCGCGACCTGCAGGGCAAACCCTGACTTTCCAAGGCGGTTGACCATGGATGTGAGCAAGACCAAGAGCAGCTTCTACCGCCGCCTGTACGTGGCGTATCTGATCGACAGCCAGCAGGCCAGCAGCGTGCCGGCGCTGACCGAGGTGACGGGCATGCCCCGGCGCACCGCGCAGGACACGATTGCGGCATTGGCGGATCTGGATATCGTCTGCGAGTTCGAGCAGGAAGACGGCGCGCGCAATCATGCGGGGTGCTATCGGATTCGCGACTGGGGCGCGATCGATCGGCGGTGGATCGAGGCGAATCTGGCGTCGATCAAACAGGTCTTGGGTTATCCCTGAGGCTTGGCGGTCGCTGGGCTGACGCGATGGGGCCATCAGGCGCGCCGCATGCCGATGTGCGGAATGTCGTCCTCAAGGTATTCCTCACCCGCCACCAAAAAACCATACCGCGCGTAATACCCCTGCAAATGCGCCTGGGCTGAGAGAAAGATCGGCGTCTCTGGCCAGATATCGTCAATCTGCTTGAGCGTTTCTTCCATCAGCAGATGCCCCAGCCCGGTGCCGCGTGCCATCGGTGCCACGATCACCCGGCCGATCACTACATCCCCGGCCTGGGTCTCCGGGTCCAGCAGGCGCAGGTAGGCCACCAGGTCATCGCCTTTCCAGGCCATCAGATGGTGGGTATCGCCTTGCAGGTCCTGCCCGTCGATGTCCTGGTAGACGCACTTTTGCTCGACAACGAAGACCTCGCTACGCAGGCGCAGAATGGCGTACAGCTGCTCCTTGCCCAGGTCGTTGTGATGTTTGCAGACCCATTCGACTGTCATGGTGTGATTCTCTTGGAAGTGTCTGTCCCGGATAGTAAGCGCGGCGGGCACTTCTGTCTAAATCGGTTGTTTGGAACAGTGACGTCAATCTGCCATCATTGTATGCATTCAGCGGCGGGTTCTTTGTGTAATCTGAGCTACTGTTACATCCTCAGGTACCGCCTGAGCCAGGGCCACCGCCTGCCTGCCAAGGACTTTAAGCATGCCGCGATTTTCTCGTGCCGTTGCTTTGATTGGAATGTTGTTGCTGGCCCAGCCGGCGTTCGCACAGCGTCTGCGCCTGGTGGCGGATGCCTGGCCACCCTTTACCGATGCCACCTTGATCAATGGCGGGCTGGCTACCGATATTGTCAGCACAGCCTTGGCCCGCGCCGGTTATGCCAGTGATTTCGAGCAGGTGCCCTGGGCTCGCGCGTTGATGGGGGTCGGCGATGGGCGCTATGACGTGGTGGTCAACGCCTGGTATGACGAGGCCCGCACGCGCCTGGGGCAGTTTTCCGCTGAATACCTGATCAACCGCCTGGTTTTTATCAAGCGTCGCGACGACCCGATCGAGTTCCAGAACCTTGAGCAACTGCACGACTATCCCATCGCCGTGGTGCGGGGGTATGCGTATTCCGCGGCGTTTGACCAGGACACGCAGTTACAGAAAGTCCCGGTACACAACTTCGCCATGGCGGTGCGGATGCTCGTTGCGCGCCGGGTACGCCTGACGGTGGAGGACGAATTCGTTGCCCGTTATTACCTGGCGCAGGAGTCGGCGCGGGTGCGCAATGCGGTGGAGTTTTTGCCGCAGCCGTTGAGTGAAAACAGCCTGCATATTCTGGTCAGCCTGAAGCACCCCGAGCATGAGCAGATCGTTGCCGGTTTTGACCGCGAGATTGCCAAGATGAAGGCCGACGGCAGTTATGCGCGGTTGATGAAGCAGCACGGCATGTAGTGGCCTACGCCGCGCTGGTGTCTTTGATCAGGTGGGCCGCCAGGGTGCGCAACGGCCCCAACTGCCGGCAAATCAACGCCAGTTGCGTCTGCACCAGACGTTGCCCCTCATCGATCTCTTCCGGCATCTGTTCCAGCTCCGCAGCCAAGGCTTCCTCGGCATCGCTCTGAATCGAGATCGGCTGTTTATTGGCCAGCCCCGTGGCGATTTCGTCGATGCTCGCCGCCAGGGTTTTCCCCGCGCCGTCGATCAAGTGCTCGCGCACGTCGGCCGGCAGTTGGGTTTCGCGGTGCGCGCCGAGCCCCGACAGGTAGCTGAGCAAGGTGTGGGACAGCACCAGGAAGCGGAAGCCCACGTCGGCCTCCTTACGGAACTGCCCCGGCTCCATCAGCATATTCGCCAGGGTGGTGGACAGCGCCGCGTCGGCGTTGTGCGCGTTGCGTCGGGCCAGGCGGTAAGCCAGGTCGTCGCTTTTGCCGGCGGCGTATTGCTGCATGATTTGGCGCAGGTAGATGCTGTTGCAGGTCAGGGTATTGGCCAGCACTTTGTTCAGGCGCCGGCCTTGCCAGTCCGGCAGGAACAGGAACACGGTCAGGCCGGCAATCACGCTGCCGATCAAGGTGTCGAACAGGCGTGGCAGGAACAGCCCGTAGCCATCGCCCACCTGGTTGAAGCAGAACAGCACCATCAGGGTGATCGCCGCGGTGGCCAGGGTGTAGCGGGTGGTGCGGTTGATAAAGAACACCAGGCCCGCCGCGATGGCGAACATCGACTGCACCAAGGCACTGGGGAACAGGTCGAACAGCGCCCAGGCCACGGTGAGCCCGATGGCCGTGCCGATGATCCGCTGGCCGAGCTTGCGCCGGGTGGCGCCGTAGTTGGGCTGGCAGACGAACAGGGTGGTGAGGATGATCCAGTAGCCCTGGGAAGCGTGGATCGCATGCAGGGTGCCGTAGCCGATGGTCAACGCCAGGGCCAGGCGCAAGGCGTGGCGGAACAGCAGCGAAGTCGGCGTGAGCTGGGTGCGCAGGCGCGTCCACATTTCCTTGAGGTTGCGTGGGGCACGGTCAAGCAGGTTGCTGTCGCTGGCGTCGGCCAGGGCGTCCGGGTTGCTCGCGTCGCCCAGCAGGCGGTCGAGGGTCGACAGGTTGGCCGCCAGCGCACGCAAGGAACGCAGCAGGCCGCGCCAGGCCGGGTTGCTCTGGATGCGCAGGTGTTCCATGGAGGCGTTCAGGTCGCCCAAGGCTTCGGCGAAGCTGGCGTCATAGATGAACGGCTGGCGCAGTTGGATCGATTCGGCCAGGGCCTCGCAGGCCTTGCCTTGCTGGCGCAGCAGGCGCTGGCAGCGGAACAGCACATCGCTGTGGAAGAAGGCCTCGGCCAGGGCGTTGTAGGGATAGTGCGACGAGCTGGCGCGTTCGTGGATGTCCTGGGCCAGGAAATACAGCTTGAGGTAACGACTGACCTTGGAGCCCGGCCGGCCATTGCCGACGCGGTGCAGGATGATTTCCTTCGCCGCATTCAGCGCGGCCACCACCCGGCCGTTTTGCTGGGCCAGCTCCAGGCGGCGCGCCTCCACGTTCAACTGGCGGATCGGCTCGAACAGCGACGATTTGAGCTTGAGGTAATGCCCCAGTTCGCGAAACAACCGCGCCAGGCTCTGCTGCACCGGCTGGTTGGAAAACAGCACCTGCCACAGCACCGACAGCGCACCGTACCAGGCGGCGCCGGCCACCAGCAGCAGCGGTTCGTGCCAGAAGTCCGTGACGGCACCGCCGCGCTGGTCCACGCCGATCATGGTGTAGACCGACAGGATCAAGGTGGCCGACGCAATCGCGCCATAACGCTCACCGAGGGCGCCGAGCATGGTCAGGCCGAAACTCGCCAGGGCCAGGGCGACCGCGAAGGCCCAGGGGTAGGGGAACAACAGCTCCACCGACAGCGCCGCAATGCTGAAACACACCAGCGTCACCGCCAGGGCGTTGAGGCGGCCTTGCCAACTGTCGTCGGTCTCGGCCAGGGCACTGGCGATAATCCCCAGGAACAGCGGGATCAGCAGTGCCATTTCATCCTGATACCAGCACAGCGTCATGCTGCCGGTGAGGGCGATGAATACCCGAACGCTGTAACTGAATTTATCCAGTGCCCATAGGCGCCGCATGGACTGCTTGAACGAGGTCGATGACATGAAGGCTGGAGTCTTCCGGGACGATGCCGCTAAATTGAGCTATCAAGGACGCTGCGGCAAGGGTGGTGATCACATCACTGCACAAAATTTCTCCCGGGCACACTGAAAATCAAAATGTGGGAGGGGGCTTGCCCCACCTCCCACATTTTTACCGCGTTGTGTCAGACGTATTGTGCGGCGGCGTAGCCCGACGCCCAGGCCCACTGAAAGTTGAAGCCGCCGAGGTGGCCGGTCACATCCAGCACTTCACCGATGAAGTACAAGCCCGGGCTTTTCAGCGATTCCATGGTCTTGGACGACACTTCCCGCGTATCCACGCCGCCCAGCGTCACTTCGGCGGTGCGATAACCTTCGGTGCCTGCCGGTACCAATTGCCAGTTCGCCAGTTTTTGCGCGATGTCGGCCAGTTCGGCGTGGGTGTACTGCTTCATCGGCTTGGACACGAACCAGGTTTCTGCCAGCAGGTTGGCCATCTTCTTGGTGAAGATTTCACCCAGCAGGGTTTTCAGCTCGCTGTTGGGACGCTCGGCTTGTTGCTGTTGCAGCCAGGCGTGGGCGTCGTGGTCGGGCAGCAGGTTGATCTCGACCGTGTCGCCGGACTCCCAGTAGGAGGAAATCTGCAGAATCGCCGGCCCGCTCAGGCCGCGATGGGTAAACAGGAGGTTCTCGCGAAAGCTCTGGCCGTTGCAACTGACCAGGCAATCGACCGACGTGCCGGATAACTCGCCGCACAGCTCCTTGAGCTGGTCGGTGATGGTGAACGGCACCAGCCCGGCGCGGGTCGGCAGCAGTTCGTGGCCGAATTGCCTGGCCACCTGGTAACCGAAGCCGGTCGCGCCGAGGGTCGGGATCGACAGGCCGCCGGTGGCGATCACCAGGGATTCGCAGCGCAACTCGCCCAGGGTGGTCTGCAACTGGTAGCCGCTGTCGAGCTTGGTGATGGTTTCGATCGAGGTGTCCAGGTGCAGGCTCACGCCGGTCTGGATGCACTCGTCGAGCAGCATGCCGAGGATGTCGCTGGATTTGTTATCGCAGAACAACTGGCCGAGCTTCTTCTCGTGGTACGGCACGCCGTGCTTGGCCACCAGGCCGATGAAGTCCCATTGGGTGTAGCGGGCCAGGGCGGACTTGCAGAAGTGCGCGTTGTGCGAGAGGAAGTTCGCCGGTTCGGTGTACATATTGGTGAAGTTGCAGCGACCGCCGCCGGACATCAGGATCTTCTTGCCGGCCTTGTTCGCGTGGTCGATCAGCATCACCTTGCGCCCACGTCCGGCGGCGGTCAGAGCACACATCAAGCCTGCGGCGCCGGCGCCAATGATCACAACTTCGGTCGAGCGCACAACGGTGTCCTCATACATGTTCTGATTTGAAATACAGTCAAATGTGGGAGGGGGCTTGCCCCCGATGGCGGTATGTCAGTCACCTGATGAGTTGACTGGTCCACCGCCATCGGGGGCAAGCCCCCTCCCACAGGGGATCTCTATTGTTCGAAAGATCGTTTACAGGATCCGCACGCGCAGCGAGCGGCCTTTGATCTTGCCGTCGTTCAGGCGCTGCAACGCTTGCTTGGCGACGCTGCGTTCCACGGCCACAAACGCCTGGAAATCGAAGATCGCGATCTTGCCGACCTGGGCCCCCGGAATGCCGGCTTCACCGGTCAGTGCGCCGAGGATATCGCCCGGACGGACTTTGTCTTTACGGCCGGCGGCGATGCACAGGGTGCTCATCTGCGGCAGCAGCGGGCCACCGCTCTGTGGCTTGAGGTTGTCCAGTTGGTCCCAGTTCAGCGGCGACTTCTGCAGTTGCTCGATGGCCTGGGCGCGGTGCGCTTCGGACGGCGCCACCAGGCTGATGGCGATCCCGGTCTCACCGGCACGGCCGGTGCGGCCGACGCGGTGGATGTGGATTTCCGAGTCGCGGGCCAGTTCGACGTTGATCACCATGTCCAGCGAATCGATGTCCAGGCCGCGGGCAGCGACGTCGGTGGCGACCAGTACCGAGGTGCTGCGGTTGGCGAACATCGCCAGCACCTGGTCGCGGTCACGCTGTTCCAGGTCGCCATGCAGGCCGACGGCGGAGATGCCTTTGGAGGTCAGGTGGTCGACGGTTTCCTGCACTTGCTGCTTGGTGAAGCAGAACGCCACGCACGAGGCCGGGCGGAAATGCGCGAGGACTTTGGTGACGGCCTCCATGCGTTCTTCCGGCGAGATCTCGTAGAAACGCTGCTCGATCTGGTCGTCGGAGTGGAACGCTTCGGCCTTCACTTGCTGCGGCGCGCGCATGAATTTCGAGGCCAACTGCTTGATGCTCACCGGGTAGGTGGCCGAGAACAGCAGGGTCTGGCGGCGGGCCGGGGTCTTGCTGATGATGTCTTCGATGGCGTCGTAGAAACCCATGTCGAGCATGCGGTCGGCTTCGTCGAGGATCAGCGTGTTCAAGCCGTCGAGCACCAGCGAACCCTTGCGCAGGTGTTGCTGGATGCGGCCCGGGGTGCCGACGATGACGTGGGCGCCATGTTCCAGGGAGGCGATCTGCGGGCCGAGGGACACGCCGCCGCACAGGGTCAGCACCTTGATGTTGTCTTCGGCGCGGGCCAGGCGACGGATTTCCTTGGCCACCTGGTCGGCCAGCTCGCGGGTCGGGCACATCACCAGGGCCTGGCAGCCGAAGTAGCGCGGGTTGATCGGGTTCAGCAGGCCGATGCCGAACGCAGCCGTCTTGCCGCTGCCGGTCTTGGCCTGGGCAATCAGGTCCAGCCCCTTGAGGATCACCGGCAAGCTCTGCGCCTGGATCTGCGTCATCTCGGCATAACCCAGCGAGTCGAGGTTAGCCAGCATGGCGGCGGAGAGCGGCAACGTATTAAAAGCGGTGGCGATGGTGGTCACGGGACTGGCTCTGCAAAAACAAAATGTCGCGCAGTGTAGCAGTCCCGTGGGATTTTCCCTGCAAGTTCTCGACGAGACGCCTGCTAGTGTTCGATGTCGTGTTCGCGGCTGCCAATGCGTTTGCCGTCTTTTGGCGACAGTTGCAGGAAGATCGCCGCCGCCAGCATTGCCATGATGCCCACGGTGAGGAAGGTCAGCTGGAAGGCGCCGAGTACCGTGCTCACGCCGTCATTGCCCGATTCGGCGGTGAACCCGCCGAGCAGCGCACCGGCGCAAGCCACGCCGAGGCTCAGGGACAGTTGTGCCACCACCGACAGCAAGCTGTTGCCGCTGCTGGCCTGGGCATCGTCGAGGTCGATCAGGGTAACGGTGTTCATCGCGGTGAACTGCAAGGAGTTGATCGCCCCGAGTATCGCCAGCATGCCCAGCAGCAGCGGGTAGGGCGTCTGTTCGCTGACCAGGCCCATGCTCGCCAGCATCAGGCCCAAGGCCAGGGTGTTACCGGTCAGCACCACGCGGTAGCCCAGGCGTTCGATCAACGGCCGTGCAACCGACTTGGCTAGCATCGCCGCCGCCGCCAGGGGCAGCATGCTCATCCCGGCCTGGGACGGTGAATAGCCCAAGGCCACCTGCAACAGCAACGGCACCAGAAACGGCAAGGCGCCGCTGCCCAGGCGTGCGAACAGGTTGCCCAGGATGCCCACCGCAAAGGTACGGGTCTTGAACAGCGCCGGCGCAAACAGCGGGTTATCGATATGCCCGGCGCGCAGCCAATAGGCCGCCAGGCAGGCCAGCCCGCCGAACAGCAGCAACATCACCCGCAGGTGCGGCAGGTGCAATTCGCCCAGGCCTTCCATGGCGATGGTGATCAACACCATCGCCGCGCCGAACAGCAGGAAGCCGATGCCGTCGAACCGCGTGCGCTCGCTGCCGCGCAGGTCGGGGATCAGTTTCCACACGGCGTAGCAGCCGATCATGCCCACCGGCAGGTTGATCAGGAAGATCCAGTGCCAGGTCAGGTATTGCACCATCCAGCCGCCCATGGTCGGGCCGAGCAACGGACCGAGCAGGCCTGGGATGGTGATGAAGCCCATGATCCGCACCAGCTCGGAGCGCGGATAAGCGCGCAGCACCACCAGCCGGCCGACCGGCAGCATCAGCGCACCGCCCAGGCCCTGGATCACCCGCGCGCCGACGAGCATGGTCAAGCTGCTGGACAGCGCGCACAGCAGCGAGCCGATGCTGAACAGCATGATCGCGCCAAAGAAGATTTTCTTGGTGCCGAAGCGGTCGGCGATCCAGCCCGACGCCGGGATCAGCAAGGCGACGGTGAGCATGTAGGCGATCACCACCCCTTGCATGCGCAGCGGGTTTTCCGCGAGGTCCCGGGCCATCGCCGGCAGTGCCGTGTTGAGAATCGTCCCATCCAGCGATTGCATGAAGAAGGCAATCGCGACCACCCAGGGGAGCCAGCGGGCGGTCTTGGCATCGAGAGGGGCGCGATTTGGCATGGGATCCCTTTTGTTAGGAGGCTATGTGTCGGCGATTATGCGCCATTCGTCGCTCCTTTTCCCACTGAAGGTTCGTCTACATCCGACAACATCGCGTGCTCACCCACCAGAAAATCCAGCAGCGCGCGATGTACCGCCCGCGCCGCTTCGCGGGACTCCAGGTCGAGCAGATGCCCGGTATGTTCGGCGACGGCAAAGCTGCTGCGGCCTACGTAGTGCTGGAACAGTCGGGCCTCGGCGGCCGGGGTGTATTCGTCCAGCGTGCCGTTGAGGAAATGCACCGGCGTTTCGATCCGGCTGAGCTGTGGCAGGTAGTTGCCATCGCCCAGCGCCAGCACCTGGTGGATATGAAAGCGCGCCTGGCGGTATTCGGTGGTGGCCATGTTCGACAGGTGCCGATGGTTATTGCGCTTGAGTCGCGGCGACAGGTATTTGCCCACGGTGTCGTTGAGCAAGTGGCCGACGGCGGATTTG
This sequence comes from Pseudomonas sp. Pse79, assembly GCF_024519615.1. NCBI lineage: Bacteria > Pseudomonadati > Pseudomonadota > Gammaproteobacteria > Pseudomonadales > Pseudomonadaceae > Pseudomonas > Pseudomonas sp. Pse79. The sequence continues at coordinate 163,158 of NZ_JALJRR010000002.1, read as the reverse complement.
TCGTCGGCTTCGATCAGCACGCGCACCCGCTCCACATAGTCGAGCATCGCCTGGTTGAGGTTCGGCGCCAGCGCCATCACCACCGAGCTTTCGATGGAGGGCGGGTTGTGTGCCAGGGTCAGCAGCGTGGAGATGCCGCCCCACGAGGCCGACACCAGGTGGTTGACCTGGAAGCGCTCCACCAGCGCCCGCAGGATTTGCACTTCGTCGTCCTTGGTCACCAGGTCCAGGTCGGTGTTGTGCTCGCGTGAATAGCCTGAGAACGGTAAATCGAACAGCAGCACATTGAAATGCTCGGCCAGGCATTTACTGGTGCGGGCGAAGGAGCGCGTGGTGGATAGCGCGCCATTGACCATCAGCACGGTTTTCTTTTGCGGATGGTGACCTAGTTGCTCAACATGAACGTTGTAGTGCTTGAACAGCTTTTCTATGACAAAACTTCCATGGTTCATGTCAATGCTCCAGCTTGCCTTTTCCCGGGCGAGGTCATGCATCACGTGCGGGCACGTGGGTTAGGTGGCGGGGTGCCACTAACCGTTATAACGGGGTTTTTTACAGGCGACAACCGGCCTTGGGCGGGCGGTGAGAGAGGTCTGATTTAGCTGTAGGACATGTCGAAACAAGATGTCTGAAATCAACACAAAACAATGTGGGAGGGGGCCCCCTCCCACAAGCAGACTACTGTCGGTCAGAGGGTCAGGGTCAGGCGCTTGACCAATGCCCCCGGCAACAGATTGGACGCGGTGTTGCGCTGGCTGTAGGTACTGGCCGACAGCAACAGTTCGCGCTCTGCGGTCAGCGCTTCGAGTTGTGAGCCGAGCAGGCTGTAGACGCTGTCATCGAAGCGCATGGTGCTGACCGGCGCCTTGATCTCGCCGTCTTCCACCCAGAACGTGGCGAACCGCGTCATGCCGGTCAGGCGCGCTGCCGGCAGGTCGGAGTAGTTCAGGTACCACAGGTTGCTGATGTACAGCCCGGTGCCCAATTGCTTGAGGATATCGGCCTGGGCCAGGCTGCCCGACGCCATCTGCAACGCGCTGGGGGATTCGTCGCTGCTGGCGCCGTTGGTGCTGAGGCCGTATTCGGCGGCGCTGCGCGAATTGACCAGTTGGCCGGCGCCCTGGCCGGCGTTGATCAGCGTGACGTCACTGCACGGGTAGCCTTCGCTGGAGAACGCCGGGCTCAGGGAACCGCTGATGTGCTCATCCACCGTCACCAGCGTGCTCAACGCCTGCTCGCCGGCATACAGCCGCTGTAGCGAGCTGCTTTTGCTGGCGATGGCCTGGGCGGAAAAACCGCCCCAGGTGATGATGCTGATGATTTCTTCCAGGGCTGCCGGCGCCAGGTAGGCGCGGTACTCGCCGGGCGCCAGCTTGTGCAGTGGCCGTCCGAGGAATTCCAGCTGTTCGCGAGCCTGCTGGAAGCGGCGGGCGAACTCGGCGCTGTTCCATTCATTGCCGGCGTAACTGGCTTTGACCGCTTCGCCGTTGGCGTGGAACAGGCTGAAGTCGAAGTTGAAACTATTGGCCTGATGCCAGCCGAACGCGCCGTCCGAACTGGCGAAGCCACGGCTGATCGGGCCAGCGGCGTAGAAACCGACCAGATCGACGCCGTGTGCCGCCTGGCTGATGTCTTCCAGCACCTGGCCCAGCTCGGGCAGCGGCCGGGCCTGTTCGTTTTGGCTCTGCCACGCGTTGTGGTTCAGCAACAGGTACGGATCGTGTGGCAGCAACGGCAAGGTTTCGCGCAGTTGTTGCAGGCCAGCGGCGAGGCGCTGGCGGTCCAGCGCCGGCTCGCCGCCGAGGGTGATGCCGAGGTCGGCATGACGGCCGTCGTTGATCAGTTTGAGGGTCAGGCTGGCTTGTTGCACCTGCCCGGCCTGACGCACCTTGGCATGGTTGAAACGCACGAATTCGGACGATTCCGCGGCGTAGCCCAGGTGAAATTGTTCTTTGTCGGCGAGGGCCTGCTTGAGCCACTCCACCAATGCCTTGAAGTTGTTCATCAGGCGTCTCCCCCAAATACGTCGACATGGCTGAATACACAGGCGGGCGAGGCATGGCCGACGCGGATCACCTGGTTGGGCTCGCCTTTGCCGCAGTTCGGCGTGCCCAACACCTGGAAGGTGCTGGCGTCGCCCACGGCGCTGAGCTTGCGCCAGAACTGCGCGGAAATGGCGCGGTAGTTGGGGTTTTTCACCACGCCTTTGAGTTCGCCGTTTTCGATCAACTGGCCCCATTCGCAACCGAACTGGAATTTATTGCGCGCGTCGTCAATGGACCACGAACGGTTGGTCGACATCAGGATGCCGTGTTCGATGCCGCCGATCAGTTGCGCCAGGTTCTGGTCGCCGGCCTCGATGTTCAGGTTGGCCATGCGGTCGATCGGCGGGCGGTTCCAGCTGCTGGCGCGGCTGTTGGCGACGCCGCTCATGCCCGCGCGAAATTGCGACAACGCCCCGCCCAGCGGCTTGAGCAGCAGCCCCTCGCGGATCAGGAATTGCTTGCTGGCCGGGGTGCCGTCGTCGTCGTGGCCGTAGCTGGCCAGTTGTTCGGGGATGTCCGGGTCGAAGGTCACGTTGAGCAGTTTGGAGCCGTATTGCAGGTGGCCGAAGTCGCTGGCCTTCACAAAACTGGTGCCGGCGTAATTGCGCTCGTCACCGAGGATGCGGTCGAGTTCCAGCGGATGGCCGATCGATTCGTGGATCTGCAGGATCATCTGGTCGGGCATCAACAGCAGGTCGCGCGGGCCCTGCGGCGTGTTCGGCGCCAGCAGCAGTTGCAGGGCTTCGTCGGCGATGCGCGGCGCGGCGCCGACCAGGCCGAAGCGCTCGATCACATCAAACCCGCCTTGCTGGCCGAAGTTGCTGCCGCCGAGGGTGCGCGACTGGCTGTCGTTGCCGTCGTAGGCCGTGACGTTGACGCCAGGGAACACAAAACGCTGGGCCTGGCGCAGTTCCGCGCCGGCGCTGTTGAGGTAGATCTGTTCGACGTGGCTCAGGCCGAGGCTGACTTCCCAGTTCACCAGGCGCTCGTCCCGGGGCACGGCTGCGGATTCAGCGCCGAGCAATTGGTAGCAGTCGCTCAAGGAGGGGAAGGCTTGCTCAAGGTGGGGCGACAGGTAATCGGCGACGTCGCTGGACACGTGTTGCTCGCGCAGGTCGAGCAGGGCGTGGGGTTTTATCAGGCGTGCTTGCTGTTCGGCACGCTCGAGCGCAGCTTGCAGGCCGGGCAGGGAAATATCGTGGGTCGCGGCGTAGGTTTCGACACCGTTGACGCGCACGGTGAGCATGGCGCCTTCGTCGTGGTTCAGGTGCGGCGGTGCGGCGACGTTCTTGCGCACCGACAGGTAGTGGCCGGATTCGCGCACGTAACGCAGGGAGAAAAACTCGGCGGTGGTGCGCAGGGCACTGAAATGTTTTTTGAGTGTGGCGTGGTGTTCGAACATGGGGCCTTCCTTGTGGGCGGCTCAGCGCGGGCAGACGAACAGAGTAGGCCTGGGCTGGGGAGCGGATCAAGGAGAGTGTAGGCGTAAGGTTTGCGGTGTTGGGTCGGGCCCTATCGGGGGTAAGCCCCCTCCCACATTTTGAATGTATTCACAAATCGAAGTGTGGGAGGGGGCTTGCCCCCGATGCGGGCGACACGGTCTTCCAGTTACTGCGCAGTCGGCCCCACTTCACGCATCGGCTTGCCCCGCACTGGCGCATCGCCTGCCACGTAGTAGTCCGCGGTGCTGCGCGGCAGTGGCTTGCGGCCACGGATCTTGTCGGCGATTTTCTCGGCGATCATGATCGTCGGCGCGTTCAGGTTGCCGGTGGTGATGATCGGCATGATCGACGCATCGACCACCCGCAGGCCCTGCATGCCATGCACGCGGCCTTCGCCATCCACCACGGCCATCTCGTCGTTGCCCATCTTGCACGAGCAGGACGGGTGGAACGCGGTCTCGGCGTGTTCGCGGATGAACTGGTCGAGTTGCTCGTCGGTTTGCACCTCGATGCCCGGGCTGATTTCGCGGCCACGGAACGGGTCGAGTGCCGGCTGTTGCATGATTTCGCGGGTCAGGCGGATGCCATCGCGAAATTCCTGCCAGTCCTGCTCGGTGGCCATGTAGTTGAAGAGAATGCTCGGGTAGTCCCGTGGGTTCTTCGACTTCAACTGCACGCGGCCACGGCTCGGCGAACGCATGGAGCCCATGTGCGCCTGGAAACCATGCTCTTTCACGCCGTTGCTGCCGTTGTAGTTAATCGCCACCGGCAGGAAGTGGTACTGGATGTTCGGCCAATCGAAGTCTTCCCGGGTACGGATAAAACCGCCCGCTTCGAACTGGTTGCTGGCGCCGATGCCGGTGCCGTTGAACAGCCACTCGGCACCGATGGCCGGTTGGTTGTACCAGAGCAGCGACGGGTACAGCGACACCGGTTGGGTGCAGGCATATTGCAGGTACAGCTCAAGGTGGTCCTGCAGGTTTTCGCCGACGCCGGGCAGGTCGTGGACCACCGGGATGTCGAGGCTTTCGAGCAGTTTGGCCGGGCCGACGCCGGAGCGTTGCAGCAGTTGCGGCGAGGCGATGGCGCCGCTGCACACCAGCACTTCTTTACGCGCACGGGCTTCTACGCGTTCTTCGGCGGCGCCGATCAGGTAACGCACGCCGACCGCACGCTTGCCTTCGAACAGCACTTTGTCGGTCAGGGCATGGGTGACGATGGTCAGGGTGGAACGCTTTTTAGCCGTGTCCAGATAACCGCGCGCAGTGCTGGCGCGCCGGCCGTTTGGCGTGACGGTACGGTCCATCGGGCCGAAGCCTTCCTGCTGGTAGCCGTTCAAGTCTTCGGTACGCGGGTAACCGGCCTGTACGCCGGCTTCGACCATGGCGTGGAACAGCGGGTTGTTGCCGGCCTTGGGCGTGGTCACGCTGACCGGGCCGTCGCCGCCGTGGTAGTCGTTGGGGCCGATGTCGCGGGTTTCGGCTTTACGGAAATACGGCAGGCAGTCGAGGTAGGTCCAGTCTTCCAGGCCGGGCAGTTTCGACCAGTTGTCGTAGTCCATGGCGTTGCCACGGATGTAGCACATGCCGTTGATCAGCGAGGAACCGCCCAGGCCCTTGCCGCGCCCGCATTCCATGCGACGGCCATCCATGTGCGGCTCTGGATCGGTCTCGTAAGCCCAGTTGTAGCGACGACCCTGCAGCGGGAACGCCAGGGCGGCGGGCATCTGGGTGCGGAAGTCGAGACGGTAATCCGGGCCGCCGGCTTCCAGCAGCAGGACGGTGACGCCTTCGTCTTCGGTCAGACGGGTCGCCAGGGTGTTACCGGCGGAGCCGGCACCCACAATGATGTAGTCGTATTCTTGGGACATTGAATGCACCCTCTTTGAAGTGTGGTCAGGTCGGGCCTCATCGGGGGCAAGCCCCCTCCCACCTTTGAAGGTATTCACAATTCAAATGTGGGAGGGGGCTTGCCCCCGATAGCGGCCTCACAGGCAACGCAAGGCTCAGGCTTTAGAACACCGAGGCGTAATCGCCCAACTCGACCTGTACCGATTTGATGCGGGTGAAGTTGTTCAGCGAGCTGATCCCGTTCTCACGGCCCACGCCCGACTGCTTGTAGCCACCGACCGGCATTTTCGCGTCGGACTCGCCCCAGGCATTGATCCAGCAGATGCCTGCTTCCAGTTGATGAATCACGCGGTGGGCGCGGTTCAGGTCCTTGGTCACCAGGCCGGCGGCGAGGCCGAAGTCGGTGTCGTTGGCGCGGCGGATCACTTCTTCTTCAGTCTCGTAGGTGAGGATGCTCATCACCGGGCCGAAGATTTCTTCACGGACGATGGTCATTTCGTCGGTGCAGTCGGTGAACACGGTCGGGGCAACAAAGGCGCCTTTGGCGAAGTCGCCGTCGGTCAGGCGGTCGCCGCCGCACAGCACGCGAGCGCCTTCGGCCTTGCCCTTGGCGATGTAGCCGAGCACGCTTTCCATGTGGGCGAAGCTGACCAGCGGGCCGAAGTTGGTGTTGTCGTCCTGCGGGTCGCCGATGCGGATGCGCGCAACACGTTCGGCGATCTTGGCTTCGAACGCGGCTTGCAGGTGCTTGGGCACGAACACGCGAGTACCGTTGGTGCAGACCTGACCGGAGCTGTAGAAGTTGGCCATCATCGCGATGTCGGCGGCGCGGTCCAGGTCGGCGTCTTCGAACACGATCAGCGGCGATTTGCCGCCCAGTTCCATGGTCACTTCCTTGAGCGAAGAGCTGGAGGCGCTGGCCATGACTTTCTTGCCGGTGTCGGTGCCGCCGGTGAACGAGACTTTCTCGATGCGCGGGTGCTCGGTCAGCCAGGTGCCGACTTCGCGGCCGCTGCCGGTCAACACGTTGAACACACCGGCCGGAACGCCGGCCTCGGTGTAGATCTCCGCCAGTTTCAGGGTGGTCAGCGAGGTGACTTCGCTGGGTTTGAAGATCATCGCGTTACCGGCGGCCAGGGCCGGTGCGGATTTCCACAGGGCGATCTGGATCGGGTAGTTCCACGCGCCGATACCGGCGACCACGCCCAGCGGCTCGCGGCGGGTGTAGACGAACGAGGTGTCGCGCAGCGGGATCTGCTCGCCTTCGATGGCTGGCACCAGGCCCGCGTAATATTCCAGCACGTCGGCGCCGGTGACGATGTCGACGTACTTGGTTTCGGAGAAGGATTTACCGGTGTCCAGGGTTTCCAGGGCGGCCAGTTCGTCATTGCGCTCGCGCAGGATGTCGACGGCACGACGCAGGATGCGCGAACGCTCCATGGCGGTCATGGCGGCCCAGATTTTCTGGCCTTTTTCAGCGCTGACCACGGCACGTTCAACGTCATCGAACGTTGCGCGTTGCACTTGGGCGAGAACTTCACCGTTAGCCGGGTTGATGGCTTCGAAGGTGGCATCGCTGCCAGCGTCGCTGTAGCCGCCGTCAATGTAGAGTTTTTGCAGGTCGAAACGGGCCATAAAGTCCTCGCAAGTGCATAAGTGGTTGGCGTTAACCACTGAGGGGTGGCCAATAAGAGTCTGGCAACACCGATCAGTGGAGGTTCAGGGGTTGAGCGGTTATGTGTGCTCTAACTCACCTGCTTGGCCAATTGGAAATCCATGTATTCGTAAGCGATCCGTTGCGCCTGCGCCGTGTCGAACTCATCTCCCGACAGGGCGCCGCGCAACCACAAACCGTCGATCAAGGCCGCCAGGCCTCGGGCTGCGCTGCGTGCATCCGGCAGCGGCAACACGCGGCGGAACTGGCAGCACAGGTTGGAATACAGGCGGTGATCGTTGATCCGCTGCAACCTGTGCAAAGACGGGTGGTGCATGCTGGTCGCCCAGAAGGCCAACCAGGTTTTCATTGCCGGGCCGTTGACCTGGCTGGCGTCGAAGTTGCCGCCGATGATCACTTGGAGGTGCGCCCGTGGCGTGTCCTCCGTCAACGCTTGTCGCCGTTCGTGGACGTTCTCGATCAGCACATTCATCAAGTACCGCATCGTGGCCGCGATCAGGCCGTTCTTGTCCTTGAAGTAGTGACTGATGATGCCGTTCGAAACGCCGGCCAAACGGGCGATCAGCGCAATGCTGGCATCTCCCATTCCGACTTGATCGATGGCCGTCAGCGTGGCTTCGATCAGTTGTTGGCGGCGTATGGGTTGCATACCGACCTTGGGCATGGAGTACCTCTCCTCAGGCCTGCCGGCGGGCGATGACGTCCGTCGACTCGATGGCCAGTCTATTTTGTTTTGATTGAACGTTCAATCAACAAAGAATAAGCTCTGCGACAAATGGTCGCTGCCTGCCGGTATTTCCTACAGGTAGGTGGCGACATCTGACACCTGTGAAAACCCTTGAAACAGGCCATTTCAGAGCCTGAACACCGCTTCGGCGGGCTCAAGAATTTTCGGGGTGTCTTTATAACACCCGTCCGTCGACTGCCGAAAAATCGATGAGCACGGGATCACCGCTGCCTTGTGTTTCTCTCTCGCACTGCCTGGAGCATCTGCGCCATGAGTTCTGCCTCTCTAATAAAAACCCCACCGGAAAAGGTGCGGGTCAACGGTTGGGTGTTCTACACCTCCACCGCACTGATTCTGTTGCTGACCGCCATTTTGATCGTCGCCCCGCAAGAGGCCGGCCGGATGCTCGGCGTGGCGCAGGCGTGGTTATCGAAAAGCTTCGGCTGGTACTACATGCTGGTGATCGCCGCCTACCTGGTGTTCGTGGTCGGCCTGGCGTTTTCGTCCTACGGCAAGCTGAAGCTGGGCAGCAAGGACGACACCCCGGACTTCAGCTACGGCGCCTGGGCCGGCATGCTGTTTTCGTCGGGTATCGGCATCTCGTTGCTGTATTTCGGCGCATCGGAGCCGTTGGACCATTACTTCAACCCGCCCGAAGGCGCGGCCGCCAGCAACGGCGCGGCGCGCCAGGCGCTGCAATTGACCTTCTTGCACTGGGGCCTGCACGGCTGGGCGATCTATGCGCTGGTCGGCCTGGCCGTGGCGTACTTCGCGTACCGCCATAACCAGCCACTGGCCCTGCGTTCGGCGTTGTACCCGCTGGTGGGCGAGCGTTGGGTCAAAGGCGCGGCCGGCCATGTGGTGGACGGGTTCGGCATGTTCGTGACCCTGCTGGGCCTGGTGACCAACCTCGGTATCGGCGCGATGCAGGTGTCGTCCGGCCTGGAAAACCTGTTTGGCATGCAGCACAGCAACACCAACCTGCTGATCGTGATCATCGTGATGAGCACTGTGGCGACCATTGCCGCCGTGTCGGGGGTGGAGAACGGCATTCGTCGCCTGTCCAACCTCAACATCGTGTTGTTCAGCGGTTTGCTGATCTTCGTGCTGTTGTTCGGCCCGACCCTGCACCTGCTCAACGGCCTGGTGCAGAACACCGGTGACTACCTCAACGGCATCCTCCTGAAAACCTTCGACCTGTATGTGTACGAAGGCGACGCCGACAAGACCGAACGCTGGATGGGCCTGTGGACCCTGTTCTACTGGGCCTGGTGGATTTCCTGGGCGCCGTTCGTGGGCATGTTCATCGCACGGATTTCCCGAGGCCGCACAGTGCGTGAACTGGTGGCCGGCGTGCTGCTGATCCCGCTGGGCTTCACCCTGGCCTGGTTGTCGATCTTCGGTAACTCGGCGCTGGACCTGGTGTTGAACCAGGGCGCGGTGGCGTTGGGCAAGACGGCGCTGGAACAACCGTCGATGGCCATCTACCAATTGCTGGAGCATTACCCAGCGTCGAAAATCGTCATCGGCGTGTCGATCTTTGTCGGCTTCGTGCTGTTCCTGACCCCGGCGGACTCCGGCGCGGTGATGATGGCCAACCTGTCCTGCAAAGGCGGCAACGTGGACGAAGACGCGCCGCACTGGCTGCGGATCTTCTGGTCGGCGGTGATCACCCTGGTGACCATCGGCCTGCTGTTCGCGGGTAACTTCGAAGCCATGCAAACCATGGTGGTGCTGGCGGGGCTGCCGTTCTCGGTGGTGCTGATTGTCTTTATGTTCGGTTTGCACAAGGCGATGCGCCAGGACATGGCGACGGAACTGGAGCAGGCGCAATTGGCCGAGCGTGGCCGTCGTGGTTTCAGCGAGCGCTTGACCGCCCTGGACCTGCAACCGAGCCAGGCCACGGTGCAGCGCTTTATGGACAAGCACGTCACGCCGGCACTGGAAGACGCGACGAAGGCGTTGCGCGACCAGGGGCTGGAGGTGCAGACCCTGTTGGGCAAATCCAAGCGTTGCATCGGCGTGCGTATCGAGATGGAAGAGGGCAACCCGTTTGTCTACGAAGTGAGCCTGGACGGCTACGCGGTGGCGTCGGACGAACTGCCCGAGGCGGAGCGCGCCCGTTACTACCGGGCCGAGGTGTACCTGCACAACGGGCCTCAGGAGTACGACCTGATGGGCTTCGCCCAGGAGCAGATCACCCGGGACGTGCTCGATCAGTTTGAAAGCCATCGGCAGCTCCTTGGCCGTGTCTATAGCTGATGGTTGAAGCCTGGTGGTGTCCCCACTGACACCACTGGGGCAAAAAATGTGGGAGGGGGCTTGCCCCCGATTGCAGTGTGTCAGTCAGCTCATCTGTTACTGATACACCGCTATCGGGGGCAAGCCCCCTCCCACATTTTGACCCTGTTTCTCCAATGGGTTTTGCGGTGTTTGTTAGCCCAGGTTCTTGCCCAGCAGGGCATGGTAGAGCTCGCTGTCCCCCAGGATCCCCACCACCTGGTTGTTGTCGTGCAACACCAGCTTGTTGCCCGTCTGGTAGCGGATCTGCAGCGCATCGCGCATGCCGATATTCGAGTCCACCAGTGTCGGCAGGCGGCCCAGGCCTTCCACGGGTTGCCCCGGTGCCCAGTTCTGCAGGTTCATCACCGCGCCATTCTGGCGTGCGCCCCGGATGGTGTTGCCTTCGGCCAGGTCGAGCCACGAGTCGCCGCCCGGATCGAGGCACACCGAGCCGTTGATGCGTTTGCAGTTGTCCAGCGTCCGCATCAGGCTGCGCCCGCACAGCACGTTCAGCGGGTTGGTATGTGCGACGAAGGTACGCACATAATCGTCCGCCGGGTTCAGCACGATTTCTTCCGGCACGCTGTACTGGATGATCTTGCCGTCTTTCATGATCGCGATGCGGCTGCCGAGCTTGAGGGCTTCGTCGAGGTCGTGGCTGACGAACACGATGGTCTTGCTCAGCTTGCTTTGCAGCTCCAGCAACTCGTCCTGCAGGCCTTGGCGGATCAGCGGGTCGAGGGCGGAGAAGGGTTCGTCCATCAGCAGGATGTCGGCGTCCATCGCCAGCGCCCGCGCCAGGCCGACGCGCTGCTGCATGCCGCCGGAGAGTTCGTCCGGCTTCTTGTTACGCCATTGGCTCAGGCCCACCAGTTCGAGCTTTTCGTCCACCAGCTTGCGCCGGTCTTTCTCCGGGCGGCCCTGCATTTCGAGGCCGAAGCTGATGTTCTCGCGCACGGTCAGCCAGGGCATCAGGGCGAACTTCTGGAACACCATGGCGATGCGTTTGGTACGCATCATTTTCAGCTCGGCCGGGGTGCAGGAGGCGATGTCGATCTGGCGCCCTTCATGCTCGACGAACAACTGGCCACGGCTGACGGTGTTGAGGCCGTTGATGCAGCGCAGCAGGCTCGACTTGCCGGAGCCCGACAGGCCCATCAGCACACAGATCTCGCCTTTTTCCACATCCAGGCTGGCTTTTTCAACGCCGACGATCTGGCCGGTCTTTTTCAGGATCTCGTTACGGCTCATGCCCTGGTCCAGCAGCTTGAGCGCTTCGCGTGGGTCTTTGGAGAAGATCACGTCGACATTGTCGAATCGGATAATGCTCATGCATCACCCCCTACTTTGGCGTCGGGTTGTTTGCAGATGCGGTCGAGCATGATGGCCAGCAGCACGATCGCCAGGCCGGCTTCAAAGCCCAGGGCGATGTCGGCGGTGTTCAGTGCGTTGACCACCGGCTTGCCGAGGCCGTCGGCACCCACCAGGGCGGCGATCACCACCATCGACAGCGACAGCATGATGCATTGGGTAATGCCGGCAGCAATGCTCGGCATGGCGTGGGGCAGTTCAATGCGCGAGAGCAATTGACGGCGCGAGCAGCCGAAGGCTTTGCCTGCGTCCATCAACTCTTGCGGTACATCACGGATACCCAGGTAGGTCAGGCGGATCGGCGCGGCAATCGCGAACACCACCGTGGAAATCAACCCGGGCACCACACCCAGCCCGAAGAGGGTCAGGGTAGGGATGAGGTAGACGAAGGTCGGTACGGTCTGCATCAGATCGAGCACCGGCCGCATCAGGGTGTAGAACATCGGTTTGTGCGCGGCAACAATGCCCAGCGGCACGCCGATGACCACGCAGACCAGGGTGGCGAACAGCACCTGCGCGAGGGTCTCCATGGTTTCCTGCCAGTACCCCAGGTTGAGGATCAGCAGGAAGGAGGCGATGACAAAAACAGTCAGGCCCCATTTACGTTGAATGAAGTGAGCCAGCAGCGCAATCAGACCGATCAATGCCAGCGGATTGAACCAGGTCAGCGCGAACGTCACGCCGTGGATCATCGTTTCCAGGGTCGATGCGATTGCGTCGAAGTAGTTGGCACCGTGTTGGGTCAACCATTCGACGAAGGCAGCGATGTACTGGCCTAGTGGGATTTTCTGTTCAGTCAGCATGGTAGTGAATGTCCACATGCGAAGGGGAAAACATCCCGGGCCAGCGCACCAGCCCGGGGTCAGCAGGGATTACTTGGCGAGGTAAGCTTTGACGGCCTCCAGACCTGGTTTGCCATCGACGGTGGTGACACCGGCAAGCCAGGTATCGAGCACTTGCGGGTTCTTCTTCAGCCAGGCCTTGGCCGCGGCGTCGGGTTTCATCTTGTCGTCCAGGACGTTACCCATCAGGGTGCTTTCCATGTTCAGGGTGAACGACAGGTTTTTCAGCAACTGGCCGACGTTGCTGCATTCCTGGGTGTAGCCCTTGCGCACGTTGGTGTAGATGGTGGCCTGGCCGTAGTTGGGACCGAACGAGTCGTCACCCCCGGTCAGGTACTTCATCTTGAAGCGGGTGTTCATCGGGTGCGGTTCCCAGCCGAGGAACACGATGGCCTTGCCGCGCTTGGTGGCGCGTTCGACCTGCGACAGCATCCCGGCTTCGCTGGACTCGACGACTTTGAAACCGGCCGACTTCAAGCCGAACGCGTCCTTGTCGATCAGGGTTTGAATGGTGCGGTTGCCGTCGTTGCCGGGTTCGATGCCGTAGATTTTGCCTTCCAGCTCATCCTTGAATTTGGCGATATCGGCGAAGTCTTTCAGGCCTTTGTCATACAGCGCCTCGGGAACGGCCAGGGTGTACTTGGCGTTTTCCAGGTTGGCGCGCACGGTTTCCACGGTGCCGGCATCGCGGTATGGCTTGATGTCGTTTTCCATGGTCGGCATCCAGTTGCCGAGGAAGATGTCCATGTTCTTGCCGTCGGCCAGGGACTTGTAGGTCACCGGTACCGAAATCATCGTGGTGCGCGGCTTGTAGCCGAGGCCCTTGAGGATTTCGCTGGTGGTCGCGGTCGTGACGGTGATGTCGGTCCAGCCGACATCGGAGAAGTTGACGGTCTGACATTGTGCCGGTTCTGCAGCGTGCGCCAGGACTGGCAGACTCAGCATGGCGGCCAACAACAACGAGGGTGAACCTTTCATGGGGCTAGACTCCTGTGTGCTTTCTGGCGGCATTCGCCGCGCTTTATAAGTGTTGCGGTTGGAACGTGCTTTGAGGCGGCGGCACGGTGCCTTGCCAACGAGTCGAGACTGATCATGTACCAGTGAAAATCTGACGCCTACAGGGGGCGTCGTATCCAGTACAGGCAGGGTCGCATCCAGTGTCGGTGACGTCGTTTACAGATTTTTCCTAAGGAAAAACCGCTGTTTTTACCCATCTGCACCGCTAAAAACGCCCAAAACAAGCCCTTGCTCGTGAGCGACGCTGATGAGCATGGTTGCGTCGGTGTGAGACGCCGTGATGGCAGATAAAAGCCTGATGATGCCGCCATCTGGGCGATCTGAGCGTAGCACCTCGTTCAAGCCTGGCCTGTGCTTATCGAGGAGTTCCACGGCAATGGCTATCAGTGTTTTCGACCTGTTCAAGATCGGCATCGGGCCTTCGAGTTCTCACACCGTCGGCCCCATGCGCGCCGCAGCGTTGTTCGTTCAACGGTTGCGTGAACGTGAATGGTTGGAACAGGTGCGGCGCGTCGAAGTTCAGCTCTACGGCTCATTGTCGGCCACCGGCATCGGCCACGGCAGCGACACCGCAACCATCATGGGCCTGATGGGCGAGTGGCCGGACGCAATCGATCCGGCGCAGATCGGCCTGCGTATCCACACCCTGCGCGAGACCGACACGCTGCTGTTGGACGGGCGTTTACCGGTGCCTTTCGTGTGGACGCGGGACATGCGCCTGCTCGACGAAAACCTACCGTTCCACCCCAATGCCATGACCCTGGTGGTGTTCGGTGCTGACGGCGAGTTGCACCGCGACACCTACTACTCCGTCGGCGGCGGCTTTGTGGTGGATGAAGCCCAGGCGCAAAGCGGCGTGGCGGATATGGACCGCAGCGCATTGCCCTATGAATTCTCCAGCGCGGTGGAGCTGCTGCAACTGTGCAAGAGCCATAACCTGCGCGTCGCCGAGCTGATGCTGGCCAACGAAAAAGTCTGGCGCTCCGAAGATGAAATCCGCAGCGGCCTGATGACGCTCTGGCGCGCCATGCAGGCGTGCGTCGAGCAGGGCCTCAAGCACGAAGGCATCCTGCCCGGCGGCCTGAATGTGCGCCGTCGCGCCGCCAAGTTGCACCGAAGTTTGCTGGAGTTGAGCAAGCCCAACGTGATCGGCTCGACCTTGAGCGCGATGGAGTGGGTCAACCTGTTCGCCCTCGCGGTCAACGAAGAAAACGCCGCCGGCGGGCGCATGGTCACCGCGCCGACCAATGGCGCGGCGGGGATCATCCCGGCGGTGTTGCACTACTTTATGAAGTTCAGCGATGACGTCACCGAAGCCAACGTGGTCGACTACCTGCTCAGCGCGGCGGCGGTGGGCATTCTGTGCAAGAAGAACGCCTCGATCTCCGGCGCCGAAGTCGGCTGCCAGGGCGAGGTCGGCTCAGCCTGCGCCATGGCGGCGGCGGGGTTGGCGGAGATCCTCGGCGCCACCCCGGAGCAACTGTGCAACGCTGCCGAAATCGGCCTGGAACACAACCTCGGCCTGACCTGCGACCCGGTGGGCGGCCTGGTGCAAGTGCCGTGTATCGAGCGCAACGCGATTGCCGCGGTGAAGGCGATCAACGCCGCGCAGATGGCCCTGCGCGGCGACGGCCAGCACTTTATCTCCCTCGACCGGGTGATCCGCACCATGCGCGATACCGGGGCGGACATGCATGACAAGTACAAGGAAACCTCGCGGGGTGGGTTGGCGGTCAGTGCGGTTGAGTGTTGAGACCGCGTCGCCGCTATCGGGGGCAAGCCCCCTCCCACAGGGGAACGCATTTCAGATGTGGGAGGGGCGGTGCGACGATTCGACTTGCCCCCGATAGCGCCAGTCCAAACAACCCTGCTCATAAAGTGAACACCAAAACCAAAAGCGCCACCTTTTAGCGCGTCGCAAACAGATAAGTAGCCCCCAAACGATTTCCCCTCAGACCACCCGTCACCCGTGCCTGCGGTGACAGACGCTTGCTTCGCCCTCAAAGCGCCTACCCACAAGTGCTACCGATCTGCTCACAGCCCTTGAACGGGGCCGTTTGCGCCGCCGATTCGGAGCATATTCCGCACTTCGTACAGGGGCTTGTCTAGACACATCAAGAGGTCGTTTTCAGGAGTTATTGAATGGCCATTCAAATTTAGGCATGGCAATTGCTCTATCAACTCAACGCCTCTCTCTGCATCAGAGACGAGCGCAATAACAAGAGCCTCGCCTGAGGCCATCACCCGCTTTGTGTGAGGAGATACCGCGATGACGTCGTTCAACTCCGGGGCCCAACCCCAGAACCGTGCGCCTCAATCCATCGGCTTTCTGCTGCTGGACAATTTCACGCTGATTTCCCTGGCTTCGGCAGTGGAACCGCTGCGCATGGCCAACCAGTTGTCCGGGCGCGAGTTGTATCGCTGGACAACCCTGAGTGTCGACGGCAACCAGGTGTGGGCCAGCGACGGTCTGCAAATCACCCCCGATGCCGCCATGCACAAAGCCCCGGCCCTGGACACCGTCATCGTGTGCGGCGGCGTGGGTATCCAGCGCACCGTCACCCGTGAACATGTGTCGTGGCTGCAAAGCCAGGCGCGCCAGTCCCGTCGCCTCGGCGCGGTGTGTACCGGCAGTTGGGCCCTGGCCTGCGCCGGGTTGCTCGATGGCTTCGATTGCAGCGTGCACTGGGAATGCCTGGCGTCGATGCAGGAAGCCTTCCCGCGCGTGTCGATGAGCACCCGCCTGTTCACCCTCGACCGCAACCGCTTCACCAGCTCCGGCGGCACCGCGCCGCTGGACATGATGCTGCACCTGATCAGCCGCGACCACGGCCGTGAACTGTCGGCGGCGATCTCCGAGATGTTCGTGTACGAGCGCATCCGCAATGAACAGGATCACCAGCGTGTGCCGCTCAAGCACATGCTCGGCACCAACCAGCCGAAGTTGCAGGAAATCGTCGCGCTGATGGAAGCCAACCTCGAAGAACCGATCGACCTGGATGAGCTGGCGGTGTACGTCGCCGTGTCGCGGCGCCAGCTGGAGCGGCTGTTCCAGAAATACCTGCACTGCTCGCCGTCGCGCTACTACCTCAAGCTGCGCCTGATTCGCGCACGGCAGTTGCTCAAGCAAACGCCGATGTCGATCATCGAAGTGGCGTCGGTGTGCGGGTTCGTGTCCACGCCGCACTTCTCCAAGTGCTACCGCGAATACTTCGGTATTCCGCCACGGGATGAGCGCGTCGGTTCCAACACCACCCAGCAGGTGGCGATGATGCCGATTCCGCCGGCGTTGGTGTTGTCCCCGTTGTCGGGGCCGATGTCGGCGTTGAGCCAGGCGCGCAATGAGTCGACGTTTGCCAGTGTGAGGCTCTAGACCGAGTCGCCTGCATCGGGGGCAAGCCCCCTCCCACATTTGACTGTATTCACAATTCGAGTGTGGGAGGGGGCTTGCCCCCGATAGCGGTCTGTCAGACGCCGGAGTTCTGTTTGAACTGCATCAGCGCCGGCAATAACTGCCTGTCGATCGCCTGCCGCACCGCAGGCAGAATCGTCGCACTGCCGCTGTACATCTGCTCGACCATGCCCTTGAGCGCCTTGGCCCGCGCTTCGCTCAAACCGCGTACCGCACATTCACAGGCCTGCTCGGCGCTGGCGCCGCTGGACACCTCGAAACCGAGCGAGCGCAGTTTGCTCAGCAGGTCATCCTGGTCAATCAAATCCGCATGCATCATGACGTTTATCCTGGTGAAGGGAGCGGGGGGATCGATTTGGATTCTGGTAGCCGACCAGGCGGTCGGCAAGGGCAGAATGCATGAATGGCTCGGATGGCTATGAACAGGTCGTTTTCGGGCCATTTGGCGCGGGCAGGCCAATGACGCGGCCGAGGAGGGCGGGAGTGGGCAGGTCGACTTGCGTGGCGCGGATGGCCGCGAGGCGTTCCAGTGTCGCCTCGGTGAACGGCGCCGAGCGCGGCCCGGCGAGGTCGACGTGCAGCAGCATCTGTTCGTTGCCCGCCAGTTCCTTGTCGTCGCTCACCAGGTGCAGGCTGTGATAGAGGTGCAGGCGCTTGGCATCGTGGGCGATCAGTTGGGTACGCACCTCCACGTCGGCGCCGAGTTTCACTTCGTGCAGGTAGTTCAGGTGCAGCTCCAGGGTGAACAGCGAATGGCCGCTGGCGGCGCGGTTTTCGCTGTCCAGGCCGAGGGTGTCCATCAACGCGTCGGTGGCGTAGCTGAAGATCAGCAGGTAGAACGCGTCGCGCAGGTGGCCGTTGTAGTCGACCCAGTCGGGGTGGACCTGGGTGGTGTAGGTGGTCAGTGCCGGCATGCTGGGGGGTTCCTTATTCGGCGAAGGTCATGCCGTGCTTGGCTTTAGTGGTCTTCACCGCTTCCAGCACCGCCAACAGACAATCATCACGGTAGCGCTCCAGCGCCGAAATGCTGTGGTTACCCAACTGCTCGCGGGTGCCGTCGACCACATCGTCGATCAACTTGTCGGTCAGCTCCGGCGCCGGCAGGTGGGTCCACGGCAACTGCAACGCCGGGCCGAACTGCGCCATGAAGTGCCGCATCCCGGCATCGCCGCCGGCCAGGGTGTAGGTCAGGAACGTGCCCATGAACGACCAGCGCAAGCCGGCGCCAAAACGGATTGCGTCGTCGATCTCGCCGGTGGTGGCAACGCCATCGTTGACCAGGTGCAGCGCCTCACGCCACAGGGCTTCGAGCAGGCGGTCGGCGATAAAACCGGGGACTTCCTTACGCACATGCAACGGGCGCATGCCGAGGGATTCATACACCTGGATCGCCGCCTGGATCGCCTCGGGCGCGGTGTGTTTGCCGCCCACCACTTCCACCAGCGGCAGCAGGTACACCGGGTTGAACGGGTGACCGACGACGCAGCGTTCAGGGAGGGTCGAGCCTTCATAGAATTCGCTGGGCAACAGGCCCGAGGTACTGGAGCCGATCAACGCATTCGGCTTGGCGGCCGCGCTGATCTTGCTGTGCAGCTCCAGTTTCAGCTCCAGGCGTTCCGGGGCGCTTTCCTGGATGAAGTCGGCGTCTTTCACGCACGCCTCGATCGTGGCGACAAAACGCAGGCGGTCCTGCGATGCGCCGGGAGCCAGGCCTTGTTTCTCCAGGGCGCCCCAGGCATTGGCGACGCGTTGGCGCAGCGCGGCTTCGGCACCGGGCGCCGGGTCCCAGGCCACCACATCGAGGCCGTGGGCCAGGGCGCGGGACACCCAGCCGCTGCCGATCACACCGCTGCCGAGGGCGGCGAAGGTTTTGATATCTGTAATAAAACGCATGGCGACATTCCTGAATAAGGTGATGTTCCCCTGTGGGAGGGGGCTTGCCCCCGATAGCGGTGTACCAGTCGATGCATTCGCTGCTGATACACCGCTATCGGGGGCAAGCCCCCTCCCACAGGTTTTGATTCGGTTTGGGTTGGGGGGGTTAGCTGCGTTTTTTGAGGCCCATTTTCAGGCGCCCTTCGGCCGGGGTCATGACCCGCGCGCCCAGGCGGCTGAGGATTTCACTGGCGCGTTCCACCAGTTGACCGTTGGTGGCCAGCACGCCTTTGTCCAGCCACAGGTTGTCTTCCAGCCCGACCCGCACGTTGCCGCCGAGCAGCACCGCCTGCGCCGCCATCGGCATTTGCATGCGGCCGATGCCGAAGCCGGCCCACACCGCGTCGGCAGGCAGGTTGTCGACCATGGCTTTCATGGTGGTGGTGTCGGCCGGCGCGCCCCACGGGATGCCCAGGCACAGTTGGAACAGCGGGTCGTCGAGCAGGCCTTCCTTGATCATCTGCTTGGCGAACCACAGGTGGCCGGTGTCGAAGATTTCCAGCTCGGCTTTTACGCCCAGTTCCTGAATGCGTTTGGCGCCGGCCCGCAGTTGCGCCGGGGTGGACACGTAAATGGTGTCACCATCGCCGAAGTTCAGCGTGCCGCAGTCCAGCGTGCAGATTTCCGGCAACAGCGCTTCCACATGGGCCAGGCGGGTCAGCGGGCCGACCAGGTCGGTGTTGGGGCCGAATGCCATGGGCGTCTCGCCGCCGCCGATCTCCAGGTCGCCGCCCATGCCGGCGGTGAGGTTGACGATGATGTCGATGTCGGCCTCACGGATACGCTCCATCACTTCGCGGTACAAGGCGACGTCGCGGCTGAACTTGCCGGTCTCGGGGTTGCGCACATGGCAGTGAACGACAGTGGCGCCGGCCTTGGCGGCTTCCACGGCGGCGGCGGCGATTTGTTTGGGGGTGACCGGTACATGGGGGCTTCTGGCGCTCGTGTCGCCAGCACCGGTGAGTGCGCAGGTGATGATGACGTCGTGGTTCATGGGGCAGGTTCCTTACAGGCGTGATTTCAAGGCGTAGCGAGGCCGTTCGCGGTCAGGCACGACCGCGAAACGGTGCGTCGAATACCGTTATTTGCTGGTCAGTTGCAGGTTGGCGGCGGCGGGTTTGCCGTCGAAGGTGGTCACGCCTTCGAGCCAGCGCGCCTGGTCTTGCGGGTGATCCTTGAGCCACTGCTTGGCGGACTCGAAGGCGTCCTTGTGTTCCAGCAACGGCTGCATCATTCGGCTCTCGTCGGCGGCGGTGAAGGTCAGGTTGGTCAGCAGCTTGTGGACGTTGGGGCACTGCTCGGCGTAGGTCGGCGAGGTGACGCTCCACACGGTGGCCATGCCTTCGTTCGGGCCCAGGGCGTCTTCGCTGCCGGTGAGGTAGGTCATCGCGATGTTGACGTTCATCGGGTGCGGCGCCCAGCCGAAGAACACCACGGCTTCCTTGCGACGCACCGCGCGGTCGACGGCGGCGAGCATGCCCGCTTCGCTGGACTCCACCAGCTGGAATTTGCCCAGGCCGAACTGGTTCTTGGCGATCATCGCCTTGATCTGGGTGTTGGCGCCCGAGCCCGGCTCGATGCCGTAGAGCTTGCCGCCCAGTTCTTTCTCGAACCTGGCGATGTCGGCGAAGGTTTTCAGGCCTTTGTCGGCCAGATAAGTCGGCACCGCCAGGGTCGCGCGCGCGTCTTCCAGGCTCGGTTTATCGAGGACCTTGACCTGCTTGGCGTCGACGAACGGGGCGATGGTCTGGGTCATCAGCGGGTTCCAGTAGCCGAGGAACAAGTCCAGGCGCTGGTCGCGGATGCCGGCGAAGATGATTTGCTGGGACGCGCTGGTCTGTTTGGTCTTGTAGCCGAGGCCATCGAGCAACACTTGGGTCATGGCGCTGGTGGCGATCACGTCGGTCCAGTTCACCACGCCCATACGCACGTTCTGGCAGGATGGCGCGTCGGCCGCGAAGACGCTGCTACTCAAGATGGCGCTGGCGCTGAAGGCGAGCACGCAGCGGCTGATCAGTCGGTTCATGGTGGTTCCCTCGGCAGGTCGTTATTGTGGGGGCCGGCGTCTTTGTGCGCCGTGGGGTCACGTTACGCAGCTTGAGGGGCGACAAAACGCACGGCGGCGACCCGCTCTTGCACTGCAGCGACCTGTGCTCTTGAATGGGCCGTTGAACTGGCGTATCACAGTGACCACGCTGCCGGTCCTACGAGAGCGCACCATGTCCCAGGATTTCTACTTTCTGCTGATGCCAGGGTTCTCGGCCATCGGCTTTATCTCCGCGCTCGAACCGCTGCGCGTGGCCAACCGCTTTCGTGGCGAGTTGTACCGCTGGCATGTGTTGAGCGCCGACGGCGGCGCGGTGCTGGCGAGCAATGGCATGTCGGTCAACGCCGACGCGGCGCTGGAGCCGCTGAAAAAAGGCGCGACGCTGATGGTGGTCGCCGGTTTCGAACCGCTTGAATTCGCCACCCCGGCCCTCGAACATTGGCTGCGCCGCCTCGACCATGACGGTGTGACCCTCGGCGCCATCGACACCGGCGCCTGCATCCTGGCCGAGGCCGGGCTGCTCGACGGCCACCGCCTGACCCTGCACTGGGAAGCCATCGACGCCTTCAAGGAAGCCTATCCGCACCTGAGTGTGACCCAGGAACTGTTCGAGATCGACCGCCGCCGCATTACCTGCGCCGGCGGTACCGCTTCCATCGACCTGATGCTCGACCTGATCGCCCAGGCCCACGGCCCCGACCTGGCGATCCAGGTCTCCGAGCAATTCGTGCTCGGGCGCATCCGCCCGCGCAAAGACCACCAGCGCATGCAGATAGCCACGCGCTACGGCATCAACAACAAGAAGTTGGTGCAGGTGATCGGCGAGATGGAACAACACACCGAACCGCCGCTGAGCACCCTGGCCCTGGCCGAGGCGATCAAAGTCACGCGGCGTCAGCTGGAGCGGCTGTTTCGCCTGCATCTGAACGACACGCCGAGCAACTTCTACCTCGGCCTGCGCCTGGAAAAAGCGCGGCAGTTGTTGCGCCAGAGCGACATGAGCGTGCTGGAGGTGAGCCTTGCCTGCGGCTTTGAGTCGCCGTCGTATTTCACCCGCAGCTATCGGGCGCGGTTTGCCAAGTGTCCGCGGGAGGATCGGCGACGGGAGGTGGTTTGACCGGCGATTATAGTCAATTATACTCTCGACTATAATTTATAGTTGGTTCAATAATTGAGTATAAAAGCATGTCCAAGCCCAGCGGTTTTGTGTTCCGCCGCCCCACCCTGGCAAGCAGTATTGCCGATGGCCTGGTGGGCGTGGGTATCCAGGATTTCACCTCTGGCCTGTTTCTCGCGGCGCCGCGTCGTACCGGCAAAAGTACTTTTCTGCGCGAAGACCTTCTCCCCGAGTGCCAGGCTCGGGGTTGGCTGACGGTGTATGTGGACCTGTGGGCCGACAAGGAGAAAGATCCCGCCGAGCTGATTTCCAGCGCCATTGCCGGTGCGTTGGTGCCTTTCGAAAAGGGCATCCGCAAACTGGCGAAGAACATCGGCATCGAAAAACTCAGCTTCCTGCGCACCTTGTCCTGGGACTTCACCAAGCCTCAACTGCCCGTGGGCGCGACCCTTACGCAAGCACTGGAATTACTTCACCGCGCCGCCGAAAAAACCGTGGTGCTGGTGATTGATGAAGCCCAGCACGCGCTCACCACCGAAGCGGGCATCAACGCCATGTTCGCCCTCAAGGCCGCACGCGACCAGCTCAACCAGGGCCGCGAAGGCGAGGGCAGTGGCTTACACCTGGTGTTCACCGGCTCCAACCGCGACAAGCTCGCTCATTTGGTGCTGGGCAAAAGCCAGCCGTTCTTCGGCTCCAGCATCACGCCGTTTCCGTTGCTGGGTAAGGCGTTCACTCAGGCTTACACCGCGCATCTCAACGCGCACCTGGCCAAGACCAACCAATTCAACGCGGCGGATATCGATGAAGCGTTTGAGTTGGTAGGCCGGCGCCCCGAGATGCTGCGCACCATCATCGGTGAAGTGGCCCTGGAGTTGGGCGAGGCGAGCAACCTGGGCCAGTTGCTGCACAGCCGCGCGGAAGTGCTGCGTGCTGGCGTCTGGAACGAATTCGAAAGCGCCTGGAACGCCCTCACCCTTGCGCAACGTGCCGTGCTGCAAGTGATGGTGGAGCGTTCGCAACACAATCAACCCTTCGCCCCGTTCACCGACAGCACCCTCATTGCGGTCAGCAAAGCGCTGGAGGAGATGGGCAGCGACGTGGTGCCCGGCACTCAGACCATCCAGGCGTGTATCGATGCCCTGCGTGACAAGGAACTGGTATGGAAGTCCAGCCGCGGCGGTTATGCCCTGGAAGACAAGTCCTTCGGCGACTGGCTGCTGCACAAGCACCGCACACCCGGCTAAACACACCACACCGCCATCGGGGGCAAGCCCCCTCCCACAGTGAATTGTCGGTGTGCCTATTGCTTTATCAGGGCCGAACACGCCGCCTTGAAGGCTTCATGCTGGTACACCCCTTCTCCTGTAAGCGACCAAGATCAAATGTGGGAGGGGGCAAGCCCCCTCCCACAGTAAATTGTCGGTGTGCCTATTTCTTTATCAGAGCCGAACACGCTGCCTTGAAGGCTTCATGCTGGTACACCCCTTCTCCTGTAAGCGACAAAGATCAAATGTGGGAGGGGGCTTGCCCCCGATGACGGTGGATCAGCGGCACCTGAGTGGCTGACACACCGCCATCGGGGGCAAGCCCCCTCCCACAGTGAATTGTCGGTGTGCCTATTGCTTTATCAGGGCCGAACACGCCGCCTTGAAGGCTTCATGCTGGTACACCCCTTCTCCTGTAAGCGACCAAGATCAAATGTGGGAGGGGGCAAGCCCCCTCCCACAGTAAATTGTCGGTGTGCCTATTTCTTTATCAGAGCCGAACACGCTGCCTTGAAGGCTTCATGCTGGTACACCCCTCCTCCTGTAAGCGACAAAGATCAAATGTGGGAGGGGGCTTGCCCCC
>NZ_JALJRR010000002.1:101830-139534 GCF_024519615.1 Pseudomonas sp. Pse79 | reverse complement strand
TACACCCCTCCTCCTGTAAGCGACAAAGATCAAATGTGGGAGGGGGCTTGCCCCCGATGACGGTGGATCAGCGGCACCTGAGTGGCTGACACACCGCCATCGGGGGCAAGCCCCCTCCCACAGTAAATTGTCGGTGTGCTTATTGCTTTATCAGGGCCGAACAAGCCGCCTTGAAGGCTTCATGCTGGTACTACACCCCTTCTCCTGTAAGCGACAAAGATCAAATGTGGGAGGGGGCTTGCCCCCGATGACGGTGGATCAGCGGCACCTGAGTGGCTGACACACCGCCATCGGGGGCAAGCCCCCTCCCACAGTAAATTGTCGGTGTGCCTATTGCTTTATCAGGGCCGAACACGCTGCTTTGAAGGCTTCATGCTGGTACTTGTTCAGCGTCGCCGGCAGATCGAAATTGTGCTTCTTGTTCTGCGCATTGATGGTCTGCGGCGACAGCAGCGTCACTTCAACCCCCTCCAGCAGTTGAAACACCCCTTCAATCTTGAACGTGGTCGGGCCGCCGGCGAATTCGCCTTTTTTGCTGCGCTTCTTGATGGCGATGCGTTCGATGGCGTTGTCCCGCACGAACGCCTTCACCTGGGCGGCGAAGGCTTTGACGTTGGCCGCGTCATCGTCGTCTTCGAGGGCGATTTTCTTGGTGGCCAGGGCGACGTGGGTCAGCGTCTGATTGTTCAGGGAGGCAACGGCGATGATGGCTTCGCTGCCTTTGATTTCGATGCCGCAGAGAGTCATTGGGTCGCCTTGGGGCAAAAAAGAGAGGCCGCAATAGTATCAGGGTCGAGGGCTGAGACGGCCGCCGTCCACCCGTCGGGAACGTGCTCGACCTGTTATTTTTGACAGTAGACCGCCGCGTGCCCGGTCTCATAGATTCCCTGAAGGAGCCTGCCGAGGGTTCCGGCCTGTTCCATGGCTATTCCGACAAGGGAGTTATGCAATGAATATTCGCAAGGAAATTCGCGCACTGACCGCAACGGAACAACTGGAGTTTATCAACACGTTATTGGCGATGAAGCGTTCCGGTGTCTACGACAAGTATGTTCATTGGCATCACGCCGTCATGAAGGCCACGGTCTACCCGAACGAACCCCAAGATCCCAACTACCGTAACGGTGCTCACCGGGGGCCGGCATTTCTGCCGTGGCACCGTGAAATGTTGATGCAGTTCGAGGCGGATCTACAAGCGATCAACGTCGGCGTGACGCTGCCTTATTGGGACTGGACGCAGGATGCGGCCGCCCCTGAACAATCGCCGGTCTGGCGCCAGGGTTTCCTGGGAGGTGATGGCGACCCAGCCGATCAGTTTCGCGTGCAGGATGGGGTCTTTGCCCACAAATACGGGAACTGGCCCGTGCCGCCCTATGACGAGGAGGGCTTGCCCGGGCCAGGCCTCAAGCGCCAGTTCGGGCAAGTGATCAGCTCACTGCCAACCGAGGACGACCTGCGAGTGGCGATGAACGAAAGCCTGTATGACGAACCCAATTACAACTCGAGCCCTTTCATCCGCGGTTTCAGAAACCGCCTGGAAGGCTGGATCACCCAGCGCGGCGATCCTGCTGTCAAAACCTCCGGTTCGCAGCTGCATAACCGTGTGCATTTGTGGATTGGCGGCAATATGTTGCCCATGACCTCACCGGATGACCCGGTGTTCTTCCTGCATCACTGTTTCATCGACAAGATCTGGGCGGACTGGCAGGCGCAGAAGCGCCTGGATGAGCCGGACCTGGCCCCGCACTATTGCCCCATGCAGGACGGTCCGCCGGGCCACAACTATGATGATGTGATTAATCCCTGGACCCGCCGGATCAGTGAAGTGATGGATATCGCCGCGCTGGGCTACAGCTATGCGCCCAGCCGCCCATTGACGAAAAGCCCGTTCAAGTCGCCCTTCATGGCCTGACGCCTGTGAAGCGTTCCCGCGATCAATGCGCGGGAATGCTTCACTCCTGGCCGATCGACTCCAAAAACTCCGACCGCTCATCACTCATCCGCGCCAGGCAATCGTTCAGTTCGATCGCATAGGGCTTGGTGCCGGTCGCCGCCGGGAAGGTGTCCACCGCGCAATCGGCGTCACGTAATTTTTCCCACTTCTGCTGGGCATCCTTCAGACGAGCGGTAATGTCTGCCAGCTGTGACTTGTTGCTGCCATAGGTCGAACCCATGCGCTCCAGCAACCCTTGATAGTTATCCTTGAGCAATTGCTCGGCGGTGGTTTTGTTGTAGGTGGCGCATTCCAGGGTTTGCTTGTCGTTTTCGATGCCGTCGCACGGCGTGCTGTCGGTGTCTTCGGCCGCGTGGACGCCGGTTGCGATGAGTGCCAAAGCCAGGAAAATCGATTTCATTGCGCCGTCTCATATCGGTTGATGCGGGAATTCTGGCCCAAGCGTAAGACAAAGAACAGCCGCCAGACAGACCTGTCTTAGCGACCTTCGTCGCGGATTGACGCTTTCGGCAATTCCCCTGTCGTTTTTGCACCCGGTCCGCTCGGCCCCTCGGCATATGCTGGCCCCAAAGCGCCGGCAGACGATTCGGCGCACGAATCGCCAATAAGGGGACGCCTGATGAGCCCAGCGCAATTACACGCCGACAGCATCGTTATCGACGGGCTGATCATTGCCAAGTGGAACCGCGAGCTGTTCGAGGACATGCGCAAAGGTGGCCTGACCGCCGCCAACTGCACCGTGTCGGTGTGGGAAGGGTTCCAGGCGACGATCAATAACATCGTCGCCAGCCAGACCCTGATCCGCGAGAACAGCGACCTGGTGATCCCGGTGAAAACCACCGCCGACATCCGCAAGGCCAAGGAACAGGGCAAGACCGGCATCATCTTCGGCTTCCAGAACGCCCACGCGTTTGAAGACCAGCTCGGCTACGTCGAGATCTTCAAGCAGCTCGGCGTCGGTGTGGTGCAGATGTGCTACAACACCCAGAACCTGGTCGGCACCGGTTGCTACGAACGCGACGGCGGGCTGTCGGGCTTCGGTCGCGAGATCGTCGGCGAGATGAACCGCGTCGGCATCATGTGCGACCTGTCCCACGTCGGCTCCAAGACCAGCGAAGAAGTCATCCTCGAATCGAAAAAACCGGTGTGCTACTCCCACTGCCTGCCCTCCGGGCTCAAGGAACACCCGCGCAACAAGTCCGATGAAGAGCTGAAGTTCATCGCCGACCACGGCGGCTTTGTCGGCGTGACCATGTTCGCGCCGTTCCTGGCCAAGGGTATCGATTCGACCATCGACGACTACGCCGAAGCCATCGAGTACACCATGAACATCGTCGGCGAAGACGCCATCGGCATCGGCACCGACTTCACCCAGGGTCATGGCCAGGATTTCTTCGAAATGCTGACCCATGACAAGGGCTACGCCCGCCGTCTGACCAGCTTCGGCAAGATCATCAACCCGCTGGGCATCCGCACCGTGGGCGAGTTCCCCAACCTCACCGAGACCCTGCTCAAGCGCGGCCACAGCGAACGCGTGGTGCGCAAGATCATGGGCGAGAACTGGGTCAACGTCTTGAAGGACGTGTGGGGCGAATAAGCCAAACACCCACGGGCAACACCACTACGAATTTTCTGGAGTTAAGTTTCCATGGCCAAGATCGCCCCGCAATTGCCTATCGAAGTCGACAGCGAAACCGGTGTCTGGACCTCCGACGCCCTGCCGATGCTGTACGTACCGCGTCATTTCTTCGTCAACAACCACATGGGCATCGAAGAAGTGCTCGGCGCCGAGGCCTATGCTGAGATCCTCTACAAGGCCGGCTACAAATCCGCCTGGCACTGGTGTGAAAAAGAAGCCGAATGCCATGGCCTTGAAGGCGTGGCGGTGTTCGAGCACTACATGAAGCGCCTGTCGCAACGCGGCTGGGGCCTGTTCAAGATCCAGGACATCGACCTCGACAAAGGCACCGCCAGCGTCAAGCTCGAACACTCGGCGTTCGTCTACGTGTACGGCAAGGTCGGGCGCAAGGTCGACTACATGTTCACCGGCTGGTTTGCCGGGGCCATGGACCAGATCCTGCAAGCGCGCGGCAGCACTATTCGCACCGTGGCCGAACAAGTCTACGGCGGCTCCGAAGAGGGCCATGACGACGGCCTGTTCACCGTCAAGCCGTTGTAAGTCGAGGAACCCTGCCATGGCTTTCGAAGCAATGTTCGCGCCGATCCAGATCGGCAAACTGACCATCCGCAACCGCGTGCTCAGTACCGCCCACGCCGAGGTGTATGCCACCGACGGCGGCATGACCACCGACCGCTATGTGAAGTACTACGAAGAGAAAGCCAAGGGCGGGATCGGCCTGGCCATCTGCGGCGGGTCTTCCAGCGTGGCCATCGACAGCCCGCAAGGCTGGTGGAAATCGGTGAACCTGGCCGACGACCGGATCATCCCGCACTTCCAGAACCTGGCCGATGCCATGCACAAGCATGGCGCCAAGATCATGATCCAGATTACCCACATGGGCCGCCGCTCGCGCTGGGACGGCGAGCATTGGCCGACCCTGCTGTCGCCCTCGGGCATCCGCGAGCCGGTACACCGTGCGACCTGCAAGACCATCGAGCCGGAAGAGATCTGGCGCGTGATCGGCAACTACGCCAGCGCGGCAGCGCGGGCGAAAGCCGGTGGCCTGGACGGCGTGGAACTGTCGGCGGTGCATCAGCACATGATCGACCAGTTCTGGAGCCCGCGGGTCAACAAGCGCACCGACGAATGGGGCGGCAGCTTTGAAAACCGCATGCGTTTCGGCCTGGAAGTGCTCAAGGCGGTGCGGGCTGAAGTCGGCCCGGATTTCTGCGTCGGCATCCGCCTGTGCGGCGATGAGTTCCACCCGGACGGCTTGTCCCACGAGGACATGAAGCAGATCGCCAAGTACTACGACGACACCGGCATGCTCGATTTTATCGGTGTGGTCGGCTCGGGTTGCGATACCCACAACACCCTGGCCAACGTCATCCCGAACATGAGTTATCCACCGGAGCCGTTCCTGCATCTGGCGGCCGGGATCAAGGAAGTGGTCAAGGCCCCGGTGCTGCATGCGCAGAACATCAAGGACCCGAACCAGGCCACGCGCATCCTCGAAGGCGGCTATGTGGACATGGTTGGCATGACCCGCGCCCACATCGCCGACCCGCACCTGATCGCCAAGATCAAGATGGGCCAGATCGACCAGATCAAACAGTGCGTCGGCGCCAACTATTGCATCGACCGCCAGTACCAGGGCCTGGATGTGCTGTGCATCCAGAACGCCGCGACCTCCCGTGAATACATGGGCGTGCCGCACATCATCGAAAAATCCACCGGGCCCAAGCGCAAGGTGGTGGTGGTCGGCGCCGGGCCAGCGGGGATGGAGGCTGCGCGCGTCGCCGCCGAGCGTGGCCACGACGTGACCCTGTTCGAGAAAAAAGCCTTTATCGGCGGGCAAATCACTACCGCCTCCAAAGCCCCGCAGCGCGACCAGATCGCCGGGATCACCCGTTGGTTCCAGCTGGAACTGGCGCGGTTGAACGTCGACCTGCGCCTGGGCGTGGCGGCGGACGCGGCGGCCATCCTCGACCTGCGCCCGGATGTGGTGGTGCTGGCGGTGGGCGGGCATCCGTTCCTGGAGCAGAACGAACACTGGGGCGCGGCCGAAGGCCTGGTGGTCAGCAGTTGGGACGTGCTCGACGGCAAAGTCGCGCCGGGCAAGAACGTGCTGGTCTACGACACCATCTGCGAATTCACCGGCATGTCGGTGGCCGATTTTCTCGCGGACAAGGGCAGCCAGGTCGAGATCGTCACCGACGACATCAAGCCCGGCGTGGCCATCGGCGGTACGTCGTTCCCGACCTACTACCGCAGCATGTACCCCAAGGAAGTGATCATGACCGGCGACATGATGCTGGAAAAGGTCTACCGCGAAGGCGACAAGCTGGTGGCGGTGCTGGAGAACGAATACACCGGCGCCAAAGAGGAGCGGGTGGTCGATCAAGTGGTGGTGGAAAACGGCGTGCGTCCCGATGAGGAGATCTACTACGCCCTCAAGCCCGGCTCGCGCAACAAGGGGCAGATGGACATCGAAGCGCTGTTCGCGATCAAGCCGCAACCGTGCCTGAGCGAAGCGGGCGAGGGCTACTTGCTGTTCCGCATCGGTGACTGTGTGGCGCAGCGCAATACCCACGCCGCGATCTATGACGCCCTGCGCTTGTGCAAGGATTTCTGACCCGACACCGAACCAATGTGTACTCGGTCTGAAAATGTGGGAGGGGGGCTTGCCCCCGATGGCGGTGGGTCAGCTGCAGCTGTATCAACTGACAGTCCGCCATCGGGAGCAAGCTCCCTCCCACATTCAGACCCGGTTTCACAGTAGATCCGTGTGGTCTGTGGGAGCTTCACCATGTTGAATACTCTTCTTCCGATTCTGCTGTTCGCGGCGCTGGGCCTTGCTGTTCTGGGCGCACTGCGGTGGGCAGCCATGTGGCGCCGTGGGCGGGCGTCGAAGGTCGACCTGATCAAAGGCCTGCTGGCCATGCCCAAGCGCTACATGGTCGACCTGCACCACGTGGTCGCCCGCGACAAATACATCGCCAACACCCACGTCGCTACGGCGCTGGGTTTTGTGCTGTCGGCGCTGCTGGCGGTCCTGGTGCATGGTTTCGGCCTGCATAACCGCATCCTCGGCGTTGCCTTGCTGCTGGCGTCGGTACTGATGTTTGTCGGCGCCACGTTTGTCTATCTGCGCCGGCGCAATCCGCCGTCGCGCCTGTCGAAAGGCCCGTGGATGCGCCTGCCGAAAAGCCTGATGGCGTTTTCTGTGAGCTTCTTCCTGGTGACGCTGCCGGTGGCCGGGGTGCTGCCCGCTGACTTCGGCGGCTGGTTGCTGGCTGCGTTGTTGAGCGTGGGTGTGCTGTGGGGCGTGTCGGAAATGTTCTTCGGCATGACCTGGGGCGGGCCGATGAAGCACGCCTTCGCCGGTGCCTTGCACCTGGCCTGGCACCGCCGCGCCGAGCGCTTCGGCGGGGGCCGTTCCACCGGTTTGAAACCGTTGGACCTGAACGATAAAAGCGCGCCCCTGGGCGTGGAAAAACCCAAGGACTTCACCTGGAACCAACTGCTCGGCTTCGACGCCTGCGTGCAGTGCGGCAAGTGCGAAGCGGCGTGCCCGGCGTTCGCCGCCGGCCAGCCGCTGAACCCGAAAAAGCTGATTCAGGACATGGTGGTCGGCCTGGCCGGCGGCACCGATGCCAAGTTCGCCGGCAGCGCTTATCCTGGAAAACCGATCGGTGAACACCGCGGCAACCCGCACCAACCGATCGTCAACGGCCTGGTGGACGCCGACACGTTGTGGTCCTGCACCACCTGCCGCGCCTGTGTGGAAGAGTGCCCGATGATGATCGAGCACGTGGACGCCATCGTCGACATGCGCCGCCACCTCACCCTGGAAAAAGGCGCCACGCCGAACAAGGGCGCCGAAGTCCTCGAAAACCTGATCGCCACCGACAACCCCGGCGGCTTCGCACCGGGCGGCCGGCTGAACTGGGCGGCGGATCTGAACCTGCCGTTGCTCAGCGAAAAAGGTCGCTGCGAGGTGCTGTTCTGGGTCGGCGACGGTGCCTTCGACATGCGCAACCAGCGCACCCTGCGCGCCTTCGTCAAAGTGCTGAAAGCGGCCAAGGTCGACTTTGCCGTGCTCGGCCTGGAAGAGCGCGACAGCGGCGACGTCGCCCGCCGTTTGGGCGATGAAGCGACCTTCCAACTGCTGGCCACGCGCAATATCCAGACCTTGGCCAAGTACAACTTCACGCGCATCGTCACCTGCGACCCGCACAGTTTCCATGTGCTGAAAAACGAATACGGCGCCTTCAACGGTGACTATGTCGTACAGCACCACAGCACCTTCATGGCCGAGCTGATCGGCGACGGCGCGCTGAACCTGGGCCAGCACAAAGGCAGCAGCGTGACCTATCACGACCCGTGCTACCTGGGCCGCTACAACGGCGAATACGAGGCGCCGCGCCAGGTGCTGCGCGCGTTGGGGATCGAGGTCAAGGAGATGCAACGCTCGGGCTACCGTTCACGCTGCTGCGGTGGCGGTGGCGGCGCGCCGATCACCGACATTCCGGGCAAGCAACGCATCCCCGATATGCGGATGGACGACATCCGCACAACCGGCGCCGAGCTGGTGGCCGTGGGCTGCCCGCAATGCACCGCGATGCTCGAAGGCGTGGTCGAACCGCGCCCACTGATCAAGGACATCGCCGAGTTGGTGGCCGATGCCTTGCTCGACGAGCCGGCGCCGGCCAAAGCCCCGATCACGCGTGAACCCGCGGAGGTACACTGATGAGCGACATTATCCGCCGCGACCCACGCGCCGAATGGATCGCCCGTAACCGCCTGCACCCGCTGCATGCGGCGATGCAGCCGGTGCAACACAGTTGGATGGGGCCCAACGGCGTCATCCGCAAGAACGTCCATGGTGTCGGTTTTATCGGCCCCAACGGCATCAAGCGCATCGACCGCAGCGGTGCCCAGCAGGGCGGGGCGGCCAAGCGCACGGCGGCGGTGGAAGTGCAGTTGCCGCTGCATCAAGTGGCGGCGCCCGCGTTCTACATCAACGTGGTGCCGGACATGGTCGGCGGCCGCCTGAGCAGCCACGACCGTGACCTGCTCGGCCTGGCCCGGCAACTCGCCGGCAGCGACGGTGCGGTGCTGGCCGTGGTGTTTGGCGAACACAAGGAAAACGCATTTGCCACGGCCGGCGTCGACCGCTTGCTGGTGCTCGAAGGCCATGCCTTCGACGGTTATTCACCGGAGCAACGCGTGCAGGGCCTGCGGGCTGTGGATAACCAGTTCAACCCGCGCCATTGGTTGCTGCCGGACAGCCGCAGCGGTGGCGGCGAACTCGGTCGGCGTTTTGCCGCCAGCCTCAACGAGCGCCCGGCCACGCGGGTCTGGCAGATCCAGGGCGAGCAGTGCATCGGCCGTGCCGGTGCTGGTCAGCAAGACGTGGCCCGGCCGCTGCCGCGCCTGATCCTGGCCGCCGCCGAATGCGCCGATCCGGTCAGCGACACTCGGCATGAAGTGCTGCCCGTGGAGTTATCCACAGCCCTGGCGCGCAGCCTGCCGCGTATCGAAGACCTCGGCGCGGTGGCGGTGGACCCGGCGGCGATTCCGATGGCTGAAGCCGAGTTTATTTTCTCCGGCGGCAACGGCGTGAAGGACTGGGCGCTGTTCCACCAGACCGCCGCCGCCCTGGGCGCTACCGAAGGCGCCTCGCGCGTCGCGGTGGACGATGGCTTCATGGCCCGCGATCGCCAGGTCGGCGCCAGCGGCACCTGGGTTACGGCGCGGGTGTATGTGGCCGTCGGTATCTCCGGGGCGATCCAGCACCTGCAAGGCATCGGCGCCTGCGACAAGGTGGTGGCGATCAACCTCGACCCCGGCTGCGACATGATCAAGCGTGCCGACCTGTCGGTGATCGGCGACAGCGCCGCGATTCTGCAAGCCTTGATCGCCGCGGTCGAGGCCTACCGCCACGGCGCCAAGCGCGATGCGGCTTAAGCAAAGGATAAGGGCATGAACACGCAGGTAATCAGTCTGGTCTCCATCGGCGCCCACCCCACCTCCGGGCGCCCGCGCCGCGCCGAGCAGGATGCGCGCGCGGTCGAGTTGGGCCTGCAAATGGCTGGGGATAAGTTGCAGGTGCTGCATGCCGGCGACATCGCCGAACCCACGCTGCGCAGCTACCTGGGCATGGGGCTGGCGCAGTTGCATGTGCTCGAACAACCGCCTGGCGCCGATGCCTTGCCGGTGCTCAGTGAGTATCTGCGCGACGCCGGCGCCCAGGTGGTGCTCACCGGTAGCCAGGCCGAAACCGGCGAAGGTTCGGGGATGTTGCCGTTCCTGCTCGCCGAACACCTGGGCTGGCCGTTGATTGTCGGGCTGGCGCAGGTGGAGTCCATCGAGAGCGGCGTGGCCCACGTGCTGCAAGCCTTGCCCCGTGGGCAGCGGCGGCGCTTGAAGGTGCGCCTGCCGTTTCTGGCCACGGTGGATAACGCCGCACCCAAGCCTCGGCAGAGCGCCTATGGCCCGGCGCAACGCGGCGAACTGGCGGCCCACGAGGTCGAGGTTGAAGCGGACGAGTTATTCACAGGCGCCGTGCTGCAACCGGCTAAGCCACGACCCAAGCGGCTCAAGGTGATCAAGGCCAAGAGCGGTGCGGACCGGATGAAGGCGGCCACGGCCAAGGCCAGTGGCGGCGGCGGGCAGGTACTCAAGGGCCTCAGCCCTGAAGCGGGTGCTGAAGCGATTCTCAAGTTGTTGCTTGAGGAAGGCGTGGTTCGCTGAGCCGCAACGGGGAGAGTGGCTTACCCACAATCCCTGTTGACCCGTCTGTGGATAACCTGTTCGCGGTTGTCCACACCCCCTGTAAATCAAGCCCTGCAGCCCTCCGTACAAAAAACGACCAGGCTAACCCTCGGTTTTTCCTTGGGTTTCTGTGTGATTACAGCGATTACCCCGCGCAGAGTTTCCCCCAAAGTCTGTTGGCGCTTCTGTGGATAAGATGTTCGCTTACCGCTGCAGCCCTTATAAATAAAGGCTTACGCTAGGTTGATCGAAATTTGATCAATTGCGCGCATTTGCCCGCTGAAACGCGTGGATAGCCCGGTTTATGAAGGTTTGAAGGGGTTTTCCACAGCCGCGTCAAAGTTGCCCCCAAAGTCTGTTGGTGCTTCTGTGGATAAGGTGTTCGCGTACCGCTACAGGGCACGGTTCATATGGCTTACACGGAGTTGTTCAAAAATTGATCAGTGGCGCCTTAAAACGGCCAAGTCGAATAAGTCACGGATTTTCTTGATTTAATTTCGACGGGCAGGCGCACTTGCGCACAATTGCTGTGGGTGGCTCTGTGGATAAGTTGTTGGGCAAAGGCTGGAGGGCAGGCGGCGAGAGGGGTTCAGTGTGCTTGAACAAATTTTGATCAGTGCGCAACCCAATGTGGGAGCGAGCAAGCCCGCTCCCACAGGGATGGTTACTGGGCGGCCACGCCTTTGAGGTAGGGCGCCGGCGCCGCGCCGAGGTTGCTCAGCATGCGCTCGCTGTACCAGTCGATGAAGTTCACCACGCCGAACTCATAGGTCTTGGAGTAGGGGCCCGGCTGGTAGGCGGTGGAGTTGATCCCGCGCTGGTTTTCTTCGGCCAGGCGACGGTCCTGGTCGTTGGTGGCGTCCCATACCTGGCGCATGCGCTCCACGTCGTAGTCCACGCCTTCGACCGCGTCCTTGTGGACCAGCCACTTGGTGGTGACCATGGTTTCCTGGGCGCTGATCGGCCACACGGTGAACACGATCACGTGGTCGCCCATGCAGTGGTTCCACGAGTGCGGCAGGTGCAGGATACGCATCGAGCCCAGGTCCGGGTTCTTGATGCGGCCCATCAACTTCTTGCAGCCCTGTTTGCCGTCCAGGGTCATCGACACGGTGCCTTTGAGCAGCGGCATACGCACGATGCGGTTGCGCAGGCCGAAGCTGGCGTGGGCGTAAGGGATTTTTTCGGCTTCCCAGGCCGCGGCGCTGGCGGCCACGTGGTCCTTGAAGGCCTGGTCGGCGCGCGGGTCGGTGACGTCGTCCCACTCGAGCAGGGTTTTCAACAGCTCGGGGTGCGAGGCGTTGCAGTGGTAGCACTCGCGGTTGTTTTCCAGCACCAGTTTCCAGTTGGCCTTTTCCATCAAGGTGGTTTGCACCGCCACCTTGGTGTTCTCCATGTCGTAGGGTTCCATGTAGTGGTTCAGGGTCGACAGGAAGTCATCGATGGCCGGCGGGTTCTGCGCCAGGCTGATGAAGATGTAGCCGCCGGCGGTCTTCACGTTGATCGGCTTGAGGCCGTACTGCTTCATGTCGAAGTCGGCGCCCATCTCGGTGCCGGCGAACAGCAGGCGGCCGTCCAGTTCGTAGGTCCACTGGTGGTACGGGCAGACCAGCTTGGCGACCTTGCCTTTGTCGCTGGTACACAAGCGCGAACCGCGGTGGCGGCAGACGTTGTGGAACGCATGCACCACGCCATCGGCGCCACGGATCACGATGATCGGGTTCTTGCCCACTTGCAGGGTCAGGAAGTTGCCCTTGGTGGGGATCTCGCAGGTCATGCCGGCGATCAACCATTCCTTCTGGAAGATCTCCTGCATATCGATATCAAACAACCGCTCATCAGAGTAGAACGGCTGTGGCAGCGAGAACGTGCGTTCGCGCTCTTGCAGCATCTGCGCGGTGGCCTTGCGTGCGGGTTCCAGCGGATCGCCCAAGCTTAAGGTTGCGGTGACGTCCATCGTGTGTGTCCTCATGGCCATTCTGTGTGGCCGGCGAAAGTGGCTACGGTTAGTGCAGTGCAAGGCGTAAAGAAAGTGTCGTTGTTGGCAGCGAGTGTGCGGCCGCCGTTGCGGTGAACCTTATCCATGGGCGACATGGCCCAATCTGTTCCCGACGCGCAACCCCCTGTCGTTGGGGGCTGGTCGCGATAAGTATGTGAATGTCGCAGATAGGTAAATGGGTGGTTCTCGCGTTACGCAGAATCGCCACCATAAGGCCGAGCCTCGGCGGTGGAGAACAGCATGTCCAGCAACTTCCTGAATCCGGTAACCACCCAGACCTGGGCCAATGGTCGGCACATTGTCCGTTGCGTCAAAGTCATCCAGGAAACCTGGGACGTTCGCACCTTCTGCTTCATGGCCGACCAGCCGATCCTGTTCTTTTTCAAGCCGGGGCAGTTCGTCACCCTGGAGCTGGAAATCGACGGCCAGCCGATCATGCGTTCCTACACCATCTCCAGCTCGCCGTCGGTGCCTTACAGCTTCTCGGTGACGATCAAGCGCGTGCCGGGCGGCAAGGTCTCCAACTGGCTGCACGACACCCTGCACGAGGGCCAGGAGCTGGCGGTCCACGGGCCGGTCGGGCTGTTCAATGCCATCGACTTCCCAAGCCCGAAGGTGCTGTACCTCAGCGGCGGCGTCGGCATTACCCCGGTGATGTCCATGGCGCGCTGGTTCTACGACACCAACGCCAACGTCGACATGACGTTTATCCACAGCGCGCGCTCGCCCAAAGACATCATCTACCACCGCGAGCTGGAGCACATGGCCTCGCGGATCGACAACTTCAGCCTGCACCTGATCTGCGAGAAGCACGGCCTGGGCGAGCCCTGGGCCGGGTATCGCGGCTACCTGAACCACAAGATGCTCGAATTGATGGTGCCGGACTTCCTGGAGCGCGAAGTGTTCTGCTGCGGCCCCACGCCGTACATGACCGCAGTGAAGCGCCTGCTGGAAGCCGCCGGTTTCGACATGACGCGTTATCACGAAGAGTCCTTCGGCGCGACGCCAGCGGAAGCCCGCGCCGATGCGGTGGAACAGGCCGAACAAGCCGCCGATGCGCCGGAAATCGACCTGGCGGACCTGCATCAGGTCGAGTTCATCACCTCGGGCAAGAGCATCCGCGTGGCGCCGGGCGAAACCGTCCACGCCGCTGCGGCCAAGCTCGGCCTGCTGATTCCCAAGGCCTGCGGCATGGGGATTTGCGGCACATGCAAGGTGCTCAAGCTGGGCGGCGAGGTCGAGATGGACCACAACGGCGGGATTACCGAGGAAGACGAAGCCGAGGGCTACATCCTGTCGTGCTGCAGCGTGCCGAAGGGCGACGTGCGGATTGAGTTCTGACGCTCAGTACAGCCCAGGCCGACGATCCCGGTGAACGTGGTTGTGCTCGCTGATTGACTTGTTCCTGGCCTGCGCCAAGGGCAAGTCAGCCACCAATTGTTGTTCCGTCGGGTGGGCGCTTGCTCCGGCCAGCGGGTAGCCATCGGCGTCGACGATGACCGAGCCGCCCACCCAGTTGACGCCACGTTCTTCGCCATGGCGGTCGCACGCAGCGATGAACATGCGGTTGACCGCCGCATTGGCCTGGACTCGCACGATCTCTGCCGGCCGCTCACCCGAGGGGCGCGGGCCGTCCGGCCAGTTCACCGGGGTGCAGAGCAAGTCGGCTTGCGCCAGCGCGGCCAGGCGTACCCACTCGGGCAGCTCCAGGTCGTAGCAGATCATCATGCCGATCCGCCCGACGGCGGTGTCGACCACCGGTGGCGGCGCATCACCGGCGGTGAAGATCAGCTTTTCACGGTCCCACAGATGCGCCTTGCGATACACCGTTAGCCTACCGTCGGGCTCAATCAACGCGGCGCTGTTGGCAACTCGGCCGGCACTCAGGCGCTCGCAGAAGCCGGCGACGACGATCAAGCCCAACTCGATAGCCAGGGCTTTCCACAGACACAGCGTCGGGCCATCGAGCGGTTCCGACACCGCTCTGGCTTCTGCCAGGTCATTGAACGCGTAGCCGCTTTGCATGAGTTCGGGCAGCACCACCACATGGGCGCCCAGGGCGGCGGCGCTGCGGATCGCCGTTTCACTCAGGCGACGGTTGTAGTCGGTGTCGCCCAGGTGCGGTTCCAGTTGATGACAGACAACGCGTACCGGTGTCATGACTCTTCGCCTTCAAACAGGCGGTCGCTGGCTTCAATTGCGCGTTGCTCGGCGGTCAGGTCACGTGTACATGACAGCAGGCAGTAGGCGATTGCAGAAACTGCCAGGCCGACCACGAATGCAATATCGGCCCCGTCCAAAGCCGTCGCGATGGGCCCTTGGTAAAACCCCAGGGAGATGAACGGTGTCATCGCCCCCAGGCCCAGGAAATAGGAAATAAGCCCGGCACCCGACCAGCGGCCGTAGATACCGTTCGGGTTGAAGATGTCACTGATTGCGTATTGCCCCTTGCGTACAACATAGAAGTCCGCGAGGTTGACGGCGGTCCAGGGCACGAGGAAATACAGCATCAGCAAGACGAAGGTATTGAAACTCTCCAGGTAGCTCTGCGGGATACTCAAAGCGATGGCGAAAATCGCGCCGCCCACCAGGCTGATTCCCACGATGCGCCCTTTGATGCCCGGTTTGATCGACACGAAGCCGTCAATCGCGCTGATCCCCGTCAGCATGGCGCCGTAGCAGTTGACGGCCATGATGCCAACCAGTGCGGGCACTGCGATCAATACGGTAAAGGTGCCAAACCCCGGAAGCAGTTGGTTGCCCACAGCCTGCACACTGCCGATGGCGTCGGGTGAGGGCAGCGCCGAGGCGAGAAAGGCCCCCAGCGACATCAGCCACAGCGCCGAGCCGGCGGCGCCCAGGTACGTCCAGGCGATGACTTTGCGCGACGGCGTGTCATGGCGCAGGTAGCGCGAGTAATCCGAGACGTAGACGGCGTAGCTGATCTGGTAACCCGCGGCGGCTGAAAGCTGGATCAGAAAAGCCGGCCAGGAAAAATGGGCGTTGGCCACCGCCATGTCGGCCTGCAGGTTCATCACGGCAGCAACCGTGAGGACCGCGAACACACTGATCATCACGTAGGTCAGCCAGCGTTGCACGGTGTGCAGGAGGTCGTGGCCGATCACGGCAATCACCACGGCCAGGAGGATCATCAAGGCGTACCACGGTGCGCGGTTGCCGGGCAGCACGGTATTGATGGCGTCGGTCGCCAGGATCACGTTGAACACGTTAAAGCCGATATACACGAACACCACTGCGATAAAGGGCACGATTGCCCCGCGCAGGCCGAACTGTGCCCGCGACTGGATCATCTGCGGCAAACCCATGCGCGGCCCCTGGTTGGCGTGGAACGCCATGGCGAACGTGCCCAGGCACACGCCGATGACAATCGCCAGGATCGCATACACCAGGCTCAGCCCCAAGGCTGCGCCGGTAAACCCGGTGACCAGGGTGGTCAGTACGAAGTTACCGGTGAACCAGAACGGTGCCTGATGCCAGACCTTGCCGTGGCGCTCATTACGCGGCACGTAGTCAATGGAGCGGGTTTCGATTTTCAGTGTGGTGGATGGCGGAGCAGCCGAACGGTTGGGGGGCGTGTTCATAGGCATCACGGTCTGTTTTTATTAAGTGAGACTATGAAGAGTCTTGTAACTAAAAAGATTATTGAATCGGCATTTGCAAATAATCACTTCACGAATTTCTGAACTGATTGCCTGAAGCCTTCTGAAGCAAGGCTTGTATTACGCATTGGCTTTTTATTTCCAAGTGATATAGAGCCATTTCCTACAATTATCTACGCTGAGCAGCACATACGTCGTATTCGCCCTTCGCATTGAAGCAGTAGGTGGACGTCCTGATTACATACCAAGGACGATTGCCATGTCTGCTATCCCCTCCCGCAGTAAAGGCGCAGCGCGCTTGCTTGCCAAGAATGTCACTGCACTTGTTCCGGACTTTCCTTTTCATTACGCCCGGTTTCTTGAAACGGCTGACAGTTTAGGCACGCCGTTGGCGCAGGTATCCCGCCAGGCCTATGGCAAGCAGGTCTTGATCGTCGGCGCCGGCGTCGCTGGAATGGTCGCGGCCTATGAAGCCATGCGTATGGGGTTGCACCCGGTGGTGGTGGAGGCTAGTGACCGCATCGGTGGGCGACTGTATTCCTATGTGGCGGGTGATCCGCAAGATCCTGCTAACTGTGTTATCTGCGAAAAGGGTGCCATGCGCTTTCCTGTTTCAGGCAAAGCGTTGATGCACTATTTCAATAAAGTTGGCATGACGGCCAATTCGACAGACTTTCCCAACCCGGGGTCGCCTTTTACTCCCAGCACGGTCGTCGACTATCAGCAAAAACAGGTCTATTACGAAGGCGATAATCTGCCGTTTGAATACGCCGAGATCGAGCGCAAGCTATTCGAAGTGTTTCTTGAACAGGACCCGATCAAGTTCACGGAGATGGAAACCGCAATGTCCGAGGACAGCCTTGATCCGGTCAAGATCAAAGCCTTGTGGAACGCCATTCTTGATGCGGGTTGGGACAACCTGAGTTTTTTTGCCGCGATGGTCGAGCAGGCGGGGTGGAGTCGCGAAGATATCGATCTGTTCGGCCAGATCGGCTTCGGCACGGGCGGCTGGAACACCGATTACCCGAACTGTTTCCTGGAAGTGCTGCGGGTGCTGTATACCGGGCTGGATACCAACCACAAGCTGATGTATGACGGCTCCAGCGAGCTGCCGGGCCGGCTTTGGAGGCGCGCCCCGGATACCTTCGGCGACACCATGGTCCATTGGCCTGCGGGGACCACCGTCGAAGGCCTGACCACCCAGGTCATCTCTCAGCCTTTGAACCAGGAAGTGCGACAGATCGTGCGTCGGTCGGATGGCGAGTTCGATGTTCGGGTGTTTGATCGCACTCTGGGAAGCGAGCACTCATACACCTTTCCTGCCGTGGTCTATACCCCTCACAAACGGGTCCTCGATAAATTCCGTTATATGGATGGCGCTGCCCGCTTTAACCAGATGAATGACCTGCTATCCCCCAAGGAATGGGAAGCGGTGATGTACACCCATTACATGCAGTCAGCCAAAATTTTCGCGCAAACCAAACGGCCGTTCTGGACCGATGTGGGGACTGATTTGCAATACAGGATGAGCGTGACGTTGTCGGAACGAATCACCCGTGGCACCTACCTGCTGGACTATGCTCAGAGCCAGGGACCTTACAAAGGCTGTGGCCTGTTTTTGTCCTACACCTGGAATGATGACGCCCTCAAATTCCTCGGTGATCGTGGTGCGCCGCTGCCGTCCCACGTGCAGTTATGCACGACCCTGCTGGATAGCGTGTATGCCCCACATCAGTTGAATCTGGCCGCGGAGTTCGGCATGACCAACCCCTTTGTCGAAATCAACTGGGAGGAGCAGCCGTTTTTCCTGTGCGCGTTCAAAATGAACCTGCCGGGGCAGTACGAGTACCAGCGCTTGCTGTTTTCGCAGTTCATGAACGGAGTGTCGGTTTTGAACCCCGATGGGTTCATTCTCGCGGGTGACGACGTTTCGTGGACGGGTGGCTGGGCGGAAGGGGCGGTGACGACGGCCTTGAACGCCGTGAATAAACTGGCGGTGAAATTCAACGGTGGGACCCTTCTCACGAACCGCGGCCCCATTGATGAATGGCAAGCGCTTCAGCCGAAGGCCTTGTAAGCCCGCCAGTTACCGCCGGCCCGCGTCGCAGGTCATGAGTCTGCGACGCGGGCCGTCGTTTCAGGCCCCCATCACTTCGCGAATATCCGCCGCCAGCTCGCGCACGCGTTCTTCCTCGGTGTCCCACGCACACATGAAGCGCGCGCCGCCTTTGCCGATGAAGGTGTAGAAGCGCCAGCCCTTGGCCGTCAGCGCGGCGATCGCCGGTTCCGAGAGTTGCAGGAACACGCCGTTGGCCTGCACCGGGAACATCAATTCCACGCCGGGAATA
The DNA here is from genome assembly GCF_024519615.1 of Pseudomonas sp. Pse79. Lineage (NCBI taxonomy): Bacteria > Pseudomonadati > Pseudomonadota > Gammaproteobacteria > Pseudomonadales > Pseudomonadaceae > Pseudomonas > Pseudomonas sp. Pse79. The sequence goes on along the minus strand of NZ_JALJRR010000002.1, from coordinate 121,212 downwards.
TCCGCCACCAGGCTGCTCAACAACTGCGCGCAGTGGTTGGCGTGGCGCGCGTGTTTGAGCCAGGCGTCGTTTTCCAGCAGGCCCACCCACGGCGCAGAGAGGAAGCGCATCTTCGACGCGAGCTGGCCGGCCTGTTTGCAGCGGTAGTCGAAGTCTTCGGCCAGTGCGCGGTTGAAGAACAGAATCGCTTCGCCCACGGCCATGCCGTTTTTCGTGCCGCCGAAGCACAACACATCCACCCCGGCTTTCCAGGTCAGGTCGGCCGGCGAACAGCCGAGGAACGCGCAGGCGTTGGCGAAGCGCGCGCCGTCCATGTGCAGGTTCAGGCCGAGCTCTTTGCAGGTGGCGCTGATGGCGCGGATTTCGTCCGGGGTGTACACGCTGCCGACTTCAGTGGCCTGGGTCAGCGTCACCACGCGGGGTTTGGGGTAATGGATGTCCTGGCGCTTGAGGGCGATCTCGCGGATCGATTCCGGGGTCAGCTTGCCGTTTTCGGTGCGCGCGGTGAGCAGCTTGGAACCGTTGGAGAAAAACTCCGGTGCGCCGCATTCGTCGGTCTCGACGTGGGCGGTTTCCGAGCAGATCACGCTATGGTAGCTCTGGCACAGCGACGACAGCGCCAGGGAGTTGGCGGCGGTGCCGTTGAAGGCGAAGAACACTTCGCAGTCGGTCTCGAACAGGTTACGGAAACCGTCGGCGGCGCGGTGGGTCCATTCGTCATCGCCATAGGCGCGCTGATGGCCGTGGTTGGCTTGTTCCATGGCGGCCCAGGCTTCCGGGCAGATGCCGGAATAGTTATCGCTGGCGAATTGTTGGCTCTTGTCGGTCATGGCCCATTCCTGTGGTCGATGTTGGTGCACACTTTAACCAAGATTGTCTGGGGTGCACACGCACTGTAAATGCAAAGTCACTGGGGAATTATGCACGCTACTGAAACGATTCCTGTCGGACGTGTCCGCGATGGCGCCTTGGATTTGCTCAAGTGGCTGGCGCTGCTGAGCATGGTGCTGGACCACTTGCGTTATGTCGGGTTGAGCCTGGATGGCCTGTATGTGCCGGGGCGCCTGGCGTTCCCGTGGTTTTGCCTGGCGATTGCGGCGAATGTGCATCGGGTGCGAGACGCGCCAGTGAGCGGCCGCTGGCGTTACCTGGGCTGGTTGCTGTTGTTCAGCCTGATCAGTGAAGTGCCGTACCGGCTGTTCATCGAAGATGCCGATACGTTGAATGTGTTGCCCACCTTGGCGTTGGGCTTGCTGGTTGCCCGAGGATGGCAGCAGAAGGCGCTGGTTGATCGAGGATTGGCGCTGATTGCCCTGGCGATAGGCGCTGTGTTTTCCACGCAGTTGATGTTCGGTTTCTTCGGTGTATTGCTGCCGTGGGCGATGGTGTTGGTGTTTCGTCGGCCATGGTATTTCAGCGTATTTCCGGGGCTGCTGTGTGTGGCAGCCAATCAATGGCAGATTCTGCTCGATAGCGGCACGCCGGTGGCGCGGATGGGGTTGGCGGCATGCCTGATCGCGCCATTGGCCGGCCTGGTCCTGTTGCGACATGTCAAAAACGCCACGCCGCCGGCAATGCGGCGCTGGGCGCATGCCCTCTATCCTGTGCATTTCCTGCTGCTGCTACTCGTCCGTCAAATCATCGCCTAACCAGTGTGGGAGGGGCGGTGCGACGGTTCGACTTGCCCCCGATAGCGGTGTGTCAGCCACGGCATGTGCAAGCTGATCCACCGCTATCGGGGGCAAGCCCCCTCCCACATTTGTTCTGCGTTGTTCCAGCTATGTCGTAAACGCACCTTTGCGTGGCGTCCGTAGGCATTTGAGCTGCCGGCGCCAGCCCTACCATCGCATCAAAGGGCCCTGCACGGGCCTTAACAATACGAAAGGCTGGGAGAGACGCGATGTTCAGCAAACAAGACCAGATCCAGGGTTATGACGATGCACTGCTCGCGGCGATGAATGCCGAGGAGCAGCGGCAGGAAGATCATATCGAGCTGATCGCGTCGGAGAACTACACCAGCAAGCGCGTGATGCAAGCCCAGGGCAGCGGCCTGACCAACAAGTACGCCGAAGGCTACCCGGGCAAGCGCTACTACGGTGGTTGCGAGCATGTGGACAAGGTCGAAGCCCTGGCCATCGAGCGCGCCAAGCAGTTGTTCGGCGCCGACTACGCCAACGTGCAGCCGCATTCCGGCTCATCCGCCAACAGCGCGGTGTACCTGGCGCTGTTGAACGCCGGTGACACCATCCTCGGCATGAGCCTGGCCCACGGCGGCCACCTGACCCACGGCGCCAAAGTGTCGTCCTCGGGCAAGCTGTACAACGCGGTGCAATACGGCATCAACACCGACACCGGGCTGATCGACTACGACGAAGTCGAGCGCCTGGCCGTGGAGCACCAGCCGAAGATGGTGGTGGCCGGTTTCTCCGCCTACTCCAAGACCCTGGATTTCCCACGCTTCCGTCAGATCGCCGACAAGGTCGGTGCGCTGCTGTTCGTCGACATGGCCCACGTCGCCGGCCTGGTGGCCGCCGGTCTGTACCCGAACCCGCTGCCTTACGCCGACGTGGTCACCACCACCACCCACAAGACCCTGCGCGGTCCGCGTGGCGGCCTGATTCTGGCGCGTGCCAACGAAACGATCGAAAAGAAGCTCAACGCCGCTGTATTTCCTGGCGCCCAGGGCGGCCCGCTGATGCACGTCATCGCCGGCAAGGCGGTGTGCTTCAAGGAAGCCCAGGAGCCTGGCTTCAAGGCCTATCAGCAGCAAGTGATCGACAACGCCCAGGCCATGGCCGGCGTGTTTATCAAACGCGGCTACGATGTAGTGTCCGGCGGCACCGATAACCATCTGTTCCTGGTCAGCCTGATTCGCCAGGGCCTCACCGGTAAAGACGCGGACGCCGCCCTCGGTCGCGCCCACATCACCGTCAACAAGAACGCCGTGCCGAATGACCCACAGTCGCCGTTCGTGACGTCGGGCCTGCGTATCGGCACGCCGGCGGTGACCACGCGCGGTTTCAAGGTGCCGCAATGCATCGAGCTGGCCGGCTGGATCTGCGACATCCTCGACAACCTCGGCGACGCCGATGTCGAGGCCGACGTGGCCAAGCGCGTGTCGGCCCTGTGCGCTGATTTCCCGGTTTATCGCTGAGCGCGGTTTTGGAGTAATGACTATGCAACGCTACTCGGGCTTCGGCCTCTTCAAGCACTCACTCAGCCACCACGAAAACTGGCAGAAGATGTGGCGCACGCCGACCCCTAAAAAGGTGTACGACGTGGTCATCGTCGGCGGTGGCGGGCATGGTCTGGCGACCGCCTATTACCTGGCCAAGGAGCACGGCATCACCAATGTCGCCGTGGTCGAAAAGGGCTGGCTGGGCGGCGGTAACACCGCGCGCAACACCACCATCGTGCGTTCCAACTACCTGTGGGACGAGTCGGCGCACCTGTACGAACACGCGATGAAACTATGGGAAGGCCTGTCCCAGGACCTGAACTACAACGTGATGTTCTCCCAGCGCGGCGTCTACAACCTGTGCCACACCCTGCAGGACATCCGCGATTCCGAACGTCGCGTCAGCGCCAACCGCCTCAACGGCGTGGACGGCGAACTGCTCAACGCCAAACAGGTCGCGGACGAGATTCCGTACCTGGATTGCTCGAAGAACACCCGCTACCCGGTCATGGGCGCCACCGTGCAACGGCGCGGCGGCGTGGCCCGTCACGATGCCGTGGCCTGGGGCTTTGCCCGCGCCGCCGACGCCCTCGGAGTGGATTTGATCCAGCAGACCGAAGTGATCGGCTTTCGCAAGGAAAACGGCGTGTGCATCGGCGTCGAAACCAACAAAGGCTTTATCGGCGCCAAGCGCGTCGGTGTAGTCACGGCCGGTAACTCCGGGCACATGGCTTCGCTCGCCGGTTTCCGCCTGCCGATCGAATCGCACCCGCTGCAAGCACTGGTGTCGGAGCCGATCAAGCCGATTATCGACAGCGTGATCATGTCCAACGCCGTACACGGTTACATCAGCCAGTCCGACAAGGGCGACCTGGTGATCGGCGCCGGTATCGACGGCTACAACGGCTACGGCCAGCGCGGTTCGTACCCGGTGATCGAACACACCATCCAGGCCATCGTCGAGATGTTCCCGGTGCTCTCGCGCGTGCGTATGAACCGCCAGTGGGGCGGCATCGTCGACACCACGCCGGACGCCTGCCCGATCATCTCCAAGACCCCGGTGCCGAACATGTTCTTCAACTGCGGTTGGGGCACCGGCGGTTTCAAGGCCACTCCCGGTTCAGGCAACGTGTTTGCCGCGAGCCTGGCCAAGGGTGAAATGCACCCGCTGGCCGCACCTTTCTCCATCGACCGTTTCCACAACGGTGCGTTGATCGACGAACACGGCGCTGCGGCCGTCGCCCACTAACAGGAGAAATTCCCTATGTTGCATATCTTCTGTCCTCACTGTGGCGAACTGCGCTCCGAAGAGGAATTCCATGCCTCCGGCCAAGCGCACATCCCACGCCCGCTCGACCCCAACGCCTGCACCGATGAAGAGTGGGGCGACTACATGTTCTTCCGCGACAACCCCCGCGGCCTGCACCACGAGCTGTGGATTCACGCCGCCGGTTGCCGTCAGTACTTCAACGCGACCCGCGACACGCTGACCTACGAAATTCTTGAAACCTACAAAATCGGCACCAAGCCGCAATTCACCGCCAAGGCTGCTGGAGCGAAGGTATGAGCCAGATCAATCGCCTGTCCAACGGTGGCCGGATCGACCGTAACAAAGTCCTGACCTTCAGCTTCAACGGCCAGACCTACAAAGGCTTCGAAGGCGACACCCTGGCCGCCGCGCTGCTGGCCAACGGTGTCGACATCATCGGCCGCAGCTTCAAGTACTCGCGCCCACGCGGCATCTTTGCTGCCGGTGCCGAAGAGCCGAACGCGGTGCTGCAGATCGGCGCCACCGAAGCCACCCAGATTCCCAACGTGCGCGCCACGCAACAGGCGTTGTACCAGGGCCTCGTCGCCACCAGCACCAACGGCTGGCCGAGCGTGAACAACGACGTGATGGGCATTCTCGGCAAAGTCGGCGGCAAGCTGATGCCGCCGGGGTTCTACTACAAAACCTTCATGTACCCGCAGTCGTTCTGGATGACCTACGAGAAGTACATCCGCAAGGCTGCAGGTTTAGGCCGCTCGCCGACCGAGAACGACCCGGACACCTACGACAACTTCAACCGGCATTGCGACGTGCTGGTGGTCGGTGCCGGCCCGGCCGGTCTGGCCGCTGCACTGGCCGCTGCGCGCAGTGGCGCCCGCGTGATCATCGCCGATGAGCAGGAAGAGTTCGGCGGCTCGTTGCTCGATTCGCGCGAAAGCCTCGACGGCAAGCCGGCCACCGAGTGGGTCGCCAGCGTCATCGCCGAACTCAAAGCCCTGCCGGATGTGGTGCTGCTGCCCCGCGCCACCGTCAACGGTTACCACGACCATAACTTCCTGACCATTCACGAGCGTCTCACCGATCACCTCGGCGACCGTGCGCCGATCGGCCAGGTGCGCCAGCGTATCCACCGTGTGCGTGCCAAGCGCGTGGTGCTGGCGACCGGTGCGTGCGAGCGTCCGCTGGTGTACGGCAACAACGACGTGCCGGGCAATATGCTCGCCGGTGCAGTCTCGACTTACGTGCGCCGTTACGGCGTGGCGCCGGGCAAGAAACTGGTGCTGTCGACCAACAACGACCACGCCTACCGCGTCGCCCTGGACTGGTTGGAAGCCGGCCTGAAAGTGGTGGCCGTGGCCGATGCCCGCCATAACCCACGCGGCGCGCTGGTGGAAGAAGCCCGCGCCAAAGGCATTCGTATCCTCACCGGCAGCGCCGTGATCGAAGCCCGTGGCAGCAAGCATGTGAGCGGCGCCCGTGTTGCCGCCATCGATGTCAAAGCGCATACCGTCACCAGCCCCGGCGAGTGGCTGGACTGTGACCTGGTGGCCAGCTCCGGCGGCTACAGCCCGGTGGTCCACCTGGCCTCGCACCTGGGCGGCAAGCCGACCTGGCGCGAAGACATCCTCGGTTTTGTACCGGGTGAAGCACCGCAAAAGCGCGTGTGCGTTGGTGGTATCAACGGCGTCTACGGCCTGGGCGATTCCCTGGCGGACGGTTTTGAAGGGGGCGTGCGCGCCGCCAGCGAAGCCGGTTTTAGCCCGGTGGAAGGCACGCTGCCCAAAGCCTTGAACCGCTTGGAAGAACCGACGTTGGCGCTGTTTCAGGTGCCTCACGAGAAAGCCACTGCACGGGCGCCCAAGCAATTCGTCGACCTGCAGAACGACGTCACTGCGGCCGCCATCGAACTGGCGACCCGCGAAGGTTTCGAGTCGGTGGAACACGTCAAGCGCTATACCGCGCTGGGCTTCGGCACCGACCAGGGCAAGCTGGGTAACGTCAACGGCCTGGCCATTGCGGCGCGTTCGCTGAACGTGACCATCCCGCAGATGGGCACCACCATGTTCCGCCCCAACTACACGCCGGTGACCTTCGGCGCGGTTGCGGGGCGGCACTGTGGGCACATCTTCGAGCCCGTTCGCTACACCGCGCTGCACGCCTGGCATGTGAAGAATGGCGCCGAGTTTGAAGACGTCGGCCAGTGGAAACGCCCGTGGTACTTCCCGCGCAACGGTGAAGACCTGCACGCGGCGGTCAAGCGCGAATGCCTGGCGGTGCGCGACAGCGTCGGCCTGCTGGATGCGTCGACCCTCGGCAAGATCGACATCCAGGGCCCGGATGCCCGCGAGTTCCTCAACCGCATCTACAGCAACGCCTGGACCAAGCTCGACGTGGGCAAGGCGCGCTACGGCCTGATGTGCAAAGAAGACGGCATGGTCTTCGACGACGGCGTGACCGCTTGCCTGGCCGACAACCACTTCCTGATGACCACCACCACCGGCGGCGCGGCCCGTGTGCTGCAATGGCTGGAAATCTACCAACAGACCGAATGGCCGGACCTCAAGGTCTACTTCACCTCGGTCACCGACCACTGGGCGACCATGACCCTGTCGGGCCCCAACAGCCGCAAGCTGCTGGCCGAGGTCACCGACATCGACCTGGACAAGGACGGCTTCCCGTTCATGACCTGGAAAGAAGGCCTGGTCGGCGGCGTACCGGCGCGGGTGTTCCGCATCTCGTTCACCGGCGAGCTGTCGTATGAAGTCAACGTGCAGGCCGACTACGCCATGGGCGTGCTGGAGCAAATCGTCGAGGCCGGCAAAAAGTACAACCTGACCCCGTATGGCACCGAAACCATGCACGTCCTGCGGGCCGAGAAGGGCTTCATCATCGTCGGCCAGGACACCGACGGCTCGATGACCCCGGACGACCTGAACATGGGCTGGTGCGTCGGCCGTACCAAGCCGTTCTCGTGGATCGGCTGGCGCGGGATGAACCGCGAAGACTGCGTGCGCGAAGATCGCAAGCAATTGGTCGGCCTCAAGCCGATCGATCCAGCGGTGTGGCTGCCGGAAGGCGCGCAACTGGTGTTCGACGCCAAGCAGACGATCCCGATGAAGATGGTCGGCCACGTCACCTCCAGCTACGCGCATAACTCCCTCGGTTATTCGTTTGCGCTGGCGGTGGTCAAGGGCGGCTTGAAGCGCATCGGCGAGCGGGTGTTTTCGCCGCAAGCGGATGGCAGCGTGATCGAGGCGGAGATTGTGTCCTCGGTGTTCTTTGATCCGAAAGGCGACCGCCAGAACATCTGATAGACCGAGGCGCGCCATCGGGAGACAGGGGAATGCATTCCAAATGTGGGAGGGGGCTTGCCCCCGATGACGCCAGTAGCCACACAACAGAATTCAGCAAAGGTGCTCTATGACAGCAGCCAACGTATACCAACAACGCCCCACCACCGGGGCCAAGGCCGAGTCGTCGCTGCACCATGCCGACCTCGCCAGCCTGGTCGGCAAGGGCCGCAAGAATGCCGGCGTGACCGTGCGTGAAAAGAAACTGCTCGGCCACCTGACTATTCGCGGCGACGGCCATGACGCCGCCTTCGCCGCTGGCGTCCACAAGGCCCTGGGCATCGAACTGCCCGGCGCGCTGACGGTGATCGTCAACGGCGACACCAGCCTGCAATGGCTCGGCCCGGACGAGTGGCTGCTGGTGGTGCCGAGCGGTGAAGAATTCGCCGCCGAACAAAACCTGCGCGCCGCCCTGGGCGATCTGCATATCCAGATCGTCAATGTCAGCGGCGGCCAACAGATCCTCGAACTGCGCGGCCCGAACGTGCGCGACGTGCTGATGAAGTCCACCAGCTACGACGTACACCCCAACAACTTCCCGGTGGGCAAGGCGGTGGGCACGGTGTTCGCCAAGTCGCAACTGGTGATCCGCCATACCGCCGAAGACACTTGGGAGCTGGTGATTCGTCGCAGCTTCTCGGATTACTGGTGGTTGTGGTTGCAGGATGCCTCGGCCGAATTCGGCCTGAGCGTTCAAGCCTGATATGACCCCCACCCCCCTCACCCGCCACCCTGTAGGAGCGAGCTTGCTCGCGAAAACCTCAAGGGCACCGCGGTCATCCAGGATGCCCGCGTTATCGTTGACGATTTTCGCGAGCAAGCTCGCTCCTACAGGGGTGGGTGAGGCCGGGCTTTGCTTGAGGAGTGACCTGTCATGAGCCGCGCACCCGACACATGGATTTTGACCGCCGACTGCCCCAGCGTGCTCGGCACGGTGGACGCGGTCACCCGCTACCTGTTCGAGCAGGGTTGCTACGTCACCGAGCACCACTCGTTCGATGACCGGCTGTCAGGGCGCTTTTTTATCCGCGTGGAGTTTCGTCAGCCGGAGGGTTTCGATGAGCAAGCGTTCCGCGATGGCCTGGCCGCGCGCGGGGAAGCCTTTGGCATGGTCTTCGAACTGACGGCGCCGAACTATCGGCCCAAAGTGGTGATCATGGTGTCCAAGGCCGATCACTGCCTGAACGACTTGCTGTATCGCCAGCGTATCGGCCAACTGTCGATGGACGTGGTCGCGGTGGTGTCCAACCACCCCGATCTGAAACCGTTGGCCGACTGGCACCAGATTCCCTACTACCACTTCGCCCTCGACCCCAACGACAAACCGTCCCAGGAGCGTCAGGTGTGGCAAGTGATTGAAGACACCGGCGCGGAATTGGTGATCCTTGCGCGCTACATGCAAGTGCTGTCGCCGGAGCTGTGCCGCAAGCTGGATGGCAAGGCCATCAATATCCACCACTCGTTGTTGCCGGGGTTCAAGGGCGCCAAGCCGTATCACCAGGCGTACAACAAGGGCGTGAAGCTGGTCGGCGCGACGGCGCATTACATCAACAACGACCTGGATGAAGGCCCGATCATCGCCCAGGGTGTGGAGGTGGTGGATCACAGCCACTACCCCGAGGATCTGATTGCCAAGGGGCGCGATATCGAAGGGCTGACCCTGGCCCGGGCGGTGGGGTATCACATTGAACGGCGGGTGTTTTTGAATGCCAATAGAACGGTGGTGCTCTGACTGACGCCATCGGGGGCAAGCCCCCTCCCACAGGGGAATGCATTCCAACTGTGGGAGGGGGCTTGCCCCCGATGAGGCCCTAACAAACAACACAAGAAACAGCATCTGTAACCCGAGCACTCAACGCGCTGCCCACCCACGGGCAACGCGCTTTCATAAAAACAACAGCGAGGTGAAAGCATGTCTGGTAATCGTGGTGTCGTGTATCTCGGCAACGGCAAGGTCGAAGTACAGAGAATCGACTATCCCAAAATGCAGGACCCCCGTGGCAGGAAGATTGAGCACGGCGTCATCCTGCGCGTGGTCTCCACCAACATCTGCGGCTCCGACCAACACATGGTGCGTGGCCGCACCACTGCCCAGACCGGCCTGGTGCTCGGTCACGAGATCACCGGTGAAGTGATCGAGAAGGGCAGCGACGTCGAGAACCTGAAAATCGGCGACCTGGTGTCCGTGCCCTTCAACGTCGCCTGCGGCCGCTGCCGCTCCTGCAAAGAGCAACACACCGGCGTGTGCCTCACCGTCAACCCGGCCCGTGCCGGTGGCGCCTACGGCTATGTCGACATGGGCGACTGGACCGGCGGCCAGGCCGAATACGTGCTGGTGCCTTACGCCGACTTCAACCTGCTGAAACTGCCGGACCGCGACAAGGCCATGGAGAAAATCCGCGACCTGACCTGCCTCTCCGACATCCTGCCCACCGGCTACCACGGCGCCGTCACCGCCGGCGTTGGCCCTGGCAGCACCGTCTACATCGCCGGTGCCGGCCCGGTCGGCCTGGCCGCTGCCGCTTCCGCACGCCTGCTGGGCGCGGCGGTGGTGATCATCGGCGACGTCAACGCCATCCGCCTGGCCCACGCCAAGGCGCAAGGGTTTGAAGTGGTCGACCTGTCCACCGACACGCCGCTGCACGAACAGATCGCTGCCTTGCTCGGTGAGCCGGAAGTGGACTGCGCCGTCGACTGCGTGGGCTTCGAAGCACGCGGCCACGGGCATGACGGCGTCAAGCACGAAGCCCCGGCCACGGTGCTCAACTCACTGATGGGCGTGGTGCGCGTGGCGGGCAAGATCGGTATCCCCGGCCTGTACGTCACCGAAGACCCTGGCGCCGTCGACGCCGCCGCGAAGATGGGCAGCCTGAGCATCCGTTTTGGTCTGGGCTGGGCCAAATCCCACAGCTTCCACACCGGGCAAACGCCGGTGATGAAGTACAACCGCCAGTTGATGCAGGCGATCATGTGGGACCGCATTCACATTGCCGACATCGTCGGGGTCGAAGTCATCAGCTTGGATGACGCGCCGCGTGGGTATGGCGAGTTTGATGCGGGCGTGCCGAAGAAGTTTGTGATTGATCCGCATAAGTTGTTCAGCGCGGCGTAAACGCTAGAGCAAAAAACAAGGGCGCCTCGACGGGCGCCCTTATCAATTAGAGTGGGGCCGAGAGTCGAAGGTTAGCGGTCGATTTTATAGTTTCTGGCTTGCCCTCTTCATTTTCCGTCTGTACTTCAAGTGTTTTTCAACCATAGTCGCAGAATAGCTTTCCGTTAGCCTCCTGAACCCTGACCACGTTTTGCCATTGCCATTGCCATTGCCATTGGCATTGGCGGTGTACGAACGGGGTTGATTGGATGCCGGAGCAGCAGGGCACTGCGAAATCCGCGGTGCCCGTGGCTTAGCGAATCGCCAGCGCGCCTTGATACACCGTCGGCCCGGTCGGCTGCTTGCTCACCGATCCACCCTTGGTTTCCGAGCTCACCATCAAGCCCACCGGTTTGCTGATGGATTCCTGCTGGCGTGGATTCAAGCCGATGATGCCTTTGCCATCTTCCGGCAACAGGCCGAGGGATACCGGCGTGCCGTCCTCGGGGATGGCCCACAGTTCCAGGCTCTGATCAGGGGCAGGGGCCGTGGAGGCAATCGGCTGCACTTCCAGGTAGTCCTTGTGGGCCATGATCTGCGCTGCCGGCTGCTGGGTGGTGGTCACCAGGGTGGCGGCGGATTTGACGCTGTCCTGGGTGTAGAGCGCGCCGCCGATACCGGCGGCCACTACAGCGCAGGCGCCGATGAACAGGCGCGGGCGGCTCCAGAATGAAGGCTTGTGATCAATCACTTGGGGGTGGATCGTCGTCATAAGTCTCTTCCTGACAAATTGTGTAGTCAGTTCATGGACCGGCTTATCGCAGTTGGGTTCCGGAGCGGGTTTGGAACAAGTGACGAAAAGGCCAGTCAAACGCCTGCTTTCACCCCTACATCCAGAGGTTGTTTCGATGAAGATTTCACGCGGTTTCGCCCTTTCCTGCCTGATGACCCTGGCAGCCGGCCCGGTATTCGCCGCCGGGTTCAGCCTTGGCGATGCGGCCAATGCGATTTCCGGTATGCAGGGCGGCAACAACAAAGCCGCTGCCGTTGCGCCGTCGTCCGAAACGGCCGGTTTGCTGAGTGCCCTGACCTCACAATTGAATGTCACCCCCGAGCAAGCCGTCGGCGGCACCGGCGCCATGCTGGGCCTGGCCAGGAACCAACTGAGCAGCACCGACTATTCGCAACTGGGGAAAAGCGTGCCGGGTCTCGACCAACTGTCGGGCAGCAATGCGTTGGGCAGCCTCGGCGCCTTGAGCGGGATGCTCGGCCAGAGCGGTGGCAGCAAGACCAGCGGCCTCGACGGCCTGCTGGGTAACGTGAAGAACACCAACGACCTGAACACCGCGTTCAGCGCGCTGGGCATGGACAGCGGCATGATCGGCCAATTCGCCCCGGTGATCCTGCAATACCTGGGCGGCCAGGGTGCCAACAGTTCGCTGCTGGGCAAACTGGGCCAGGCTTGGGGCACCGGCAGCTAAGGCCGTGGTCCTTCAAAGCGGGTTCGCCCCCGCTTTGAAGTGGCCGGCAGGTTGCGGGGAACAGCGTTACGGTTGGTACTCAAAAGTACATTGGGAGGCGTCGATCGATACAGCGCCGCCTTGATTCCCGCAGCTGGTTCCTTTCCATGCTGTACCGGTCGCGGCCTTCGGGTTGTTAAACGGCAGGCCCAATTGAACATAGGGTTTGGAAACGTTGTTTACCGGCTCTGCGTTTTCTCTTTGCGTTGTACCGCCATAACTGCAGAGTATTTTCCCGTGGATCATTTCGGCACTGACTAACATCAGGTTGTATTTAGGTTCGAGGTAGGTCTCGCTTGTGGCCGTGGACTGGCCCTCCCACATCTGGCCACCGGGCCCGGGGGCTTCGTATTTGAAGCCTTGGTTGAAGTCCGGAGGAAGGTCCGGGTCGGTATACGGCGTAGCTTTTATTGAACTGACTGCGGGGCACGTGGCCATTTCTGCATGGGCAATGTTCGCTGCTGTCAGTAACGCTATGCCGGCGAAGAGGACTTTGATGGTCATGATCAGGGCACTCGACTGAGATGGAGTCCTTAGCCTAATCAGCCGCCCAAGGCGGGCGGAACTGTTAACTCTGACAGTTTTTTATGCGTTTTCAGACGATGCCCTATCGCGGGTTCGCTGCAGGGCAAGCGGGTCCAGGCGTGGGGCGCGGGTAGCCGAGGATTGAGTCAGCCCCTCGTTTGGCAATGCTGCGCAACAACTCTCGAGGAACTGTGTGGGATGTTTCACCACCTACGGGGACTGCCCCAGGAAAACCAACCCTCCTGGGGTGGATTCTTCAATCCGGTCAGGTAGGAGTCTTCCATGAACATCGTCAACACCTACAACGCTCTCGCTAGCGCTTCGTATCACGCCGCGACCCACAAGCCCGCTGCCGCAGAGCAAGGAAAAGCGCCCCACGACGCCAGCCAGGAGCAGGCTGATACCGTGAGCAGTCACGACACCATCGAGATAGCGCACGGGTGGCGTACCGGTGACGATTCGGCCACGTGGCCTAAGCGCCCGTAACGGTTACTTTGCCCATAAGGCCCCAGCGGTTTCGCCTCGCAGTTCCTGAATCCGCTGATCTTTCTCCATCCAGAGCCGGTTCACCCAGTTCTGTACGACCTGGCGAAACGCCGGGTCGTTTTCGTAGTCGCCCTGCCACAGCGCCGGGTCCAGCTCACGGGTGCGGATATCGATGATCACCTTCGGTACCGCCCCGCTGATCAGATCCCAGAACCCCGGCGTCTTCGCTTGCGGATAGACCACGGTCACGTCGAGCACGGCATCCAGTTGTTCGCCCAGCGCCGCCAACACAAACGCCACGCCGCCGGCCTTGGGCCTGAGCAGGTGGGCAAACGGTGAGCCTTGCTGGGCACGCTTGGCCTCGCTGAACCGGGTGCCTTCCAGGTAGTTGACCACCGTCACCGGCTGGCGCTTGAACAGCTCGCAGGCCTGGCGGGTGATCTTCAAGTCCTGGCCCGCCAGTTCCGGGTGCTTGGCCAGGAACGCCTTGGTGTAGCGCTTCATGAACGGATAATCCAGCGCCCACCAGGCCAGGCCGAGGAAGGGCACCCAGACCAGTTCTTTCTTCAGGAAGAACTTGAAGAACGGCGTGCGGCGGTTGAGGGCCTGGATCAGCGCGGGGATATCGACCCAGGATTGGTGGTTACTGATCACCAGGTACGAAGTGTCGCCGCGCAGGTCGTCTGCGCCGCGGATGTCCCATTGGGTCGGGATGCACAGCGCGAAGATCAGTTTGTCGATTTCGGCCCAGGTCTCGGCGATCCACATCACGGCCCATGACGCGTAATCGCGATAGCGACCGGGGGCCACCAGCTTGAGCAGGGCAAACACCGTCAGCGGCCCGATCAGGACCAGGGTGTTGAGCAGGAGCAGCAGCGAGACGAAACAGCCGGTGAGCAGGCGGCGCATAAGTAACTCTTGGAATTCTGTGGGCGGGACATAATAAGAGAGCGGCGTCTAGAGGCCAAATCGCAAATCGCCCGACGAATGTTTCACAATATGCCGGGTATGGTTGCAGAACTAACTAAGTGCTGCCTTTGCGGTCTAGAATTCGCCTACTTCTTTCCGAGGAAATCACTTCGTGAAACTGCTCCTTGCCTCGCTCGCCCTGGCGGCCTTGCCCGTCATGGCCGCCGAACCGACCGTTTACGGCCGCTACGAATACATCCAGTTGCCGGAGATCGGCGAAACCTTCAAGGCCAAGATGGACACCGGCGCGCTGACCGCCTCGCTGTCGGCCCGTGACATCGAGACCTTCACCCGTGACGGCGACGATTGGGTGCGCTTCCGCGTCGGCGGCAAGGACGCCGGCAACAAAGTCTACGAACACAAGGTGGCGCGCATCAGCAAGATCAAGAGCCGCGCCGACGAAGACGAGGACAAGGAAGAAGCCACCGTGGCCACGCGCCCGGTGATCGACCTGGAAATGTGCCTGGGCAACGTCAAGCGCACCGTCGAGGTCAACCTCACCGACCGCAGCAGCTTCAACTACCCGCTGCTGATCGGCGCCAAGGCGCTGCGTGAGTTCGGCGCCGCGGTGAACCCGGCGCGTCGCTACACCGCCGACAAGCCGGACTGCTGACGGACCGCCATGCCGCATATCCTGATTGTCGAAGACGAAGCGGCGATAGCCGACACACTGGTTTTCGCCCTGCAAGGCGAGGGCTTTACCACCACCTGGCTGAGCCTCGGCCAGGAAGCGCTGGCCCACCAGCGCCAGACCCCGGCCGACCTGATCATCCTCGACATCGGCCTGCCCGACATCAGCGGCTTTGAAACCTGCAAGCAACTGCGGCGCTTCAGCGAAGTGCCGGTGATGTTTCTCAGTGCCCGCGATAGCGAGATCGACCGCGTGGTCGGGCTGGAGATCGGTGCCGACGATTATGTGGTCAAGCCGTTCAGCCCACGGGAAGTGGCGGCGCGGGTCAGGGCGATCCTCAAGCGCGTCGGCCCTGGCGTCGCTCCGGCGTTGTTCCAGGTCGACCTGGAGCGCATGCAGATCACCTACCGTGGCCTGGCACTGAGCCTGACCCGCCATGAGTTCCGCTTGCTGCAAAGCCTGCTGGAACAACCCGAGCGTGTGTTCAGCCGCGAACAACTGCTGGACGCGGTCGGCGTGCCGGCCGATGCCGGCTATGAGCGCAATATCGACAGCCATATCAAAAGCCTGCGCAGCAAATTACGCAGCGTGGCGGCGCAGGCCGAACCGATCCAGACCCATCGCGGCCTCGGCTACAGCTACAGCCCGAGCCACAGCTGATGCGCCTGGGGCTGCGGTTTTTCCTGGTCTACGCGCTGTTTATCGGCTTCACCGGTTACTTCGTGCTGAACACCGTGATGAAGGAAATCCGCCCCGGCGTGCGCCAGTCCACCGAAGAAACCCTGGTGGACACCGCCAACCTGCTGGCGGAAATCCTGCGCAACGACGTCAAGAACGGCACCCTCGCCCAAAGCCACTGGCCGGAGCTGCTCAAGGCCTACGGCACCCGTCAGCCGGGCGCGACCATCTGGGGCCTGCCGAAAAACCAGGTCAACCACCGCATCTACGTGACCGACGCCAACGGCATGGTGTTGCTCGACTCCAGCGGCGAAGCCGTGGGCCAGGACTACTCCAAATGGAACGACGTGTACCTGACCCTGCGCGGCGAGTACGGCGCGCGTTCCACCCGCAGCGCGCCGGATGATCCGGCCTCGTCGGTGATGCACGTGGGCGCGCCGATTCGCGACAACGGGCAGATCATCGGCGTGGTCACGGTGGCCAAGCCGAACAGTTCGCTGCAGCCTTATGTCGATCGCACCGAGCACCGGTTGCTGTGGTACGGCGCCGGCTTGGTGATCCTCGGCCTGCTGCTCGGCGCGCTGTTGTCGTGGTGGTTGAGCGTGGCACTGCGCCGGCTTACCGCGTATGCCGAGGCGGTCAGCGAGGGGCGGCGCGCCGAATTGCCGCATTACCGTGGCGGCGAGCTGAAGCAGTTGTCCACCGCCGTGGAGCACATGCGGACACAGCTGGAGGGCAAGGCTTATGTGGAGCATTACGTCCATACCCTGACCCACGAATTGAAGAGCCCGCTGGCGGCGATTCGCGGCGCGGCCGAGCTGTTGCAGGGCGACATGAGCCGCGAGCAGCAACAGCGCTTTGTCGGCAATATCGACAGCGAAAGTACCCGCCTGCAGCAGTTGATCGAGCGCTTGCTGAACCTGGCCCAGGTCGAGCAACGCCAGGGCCTGGAGGCGCAAGCCAGCCTGCCGCTGGCCGCGCTGGTGGACGATGTGCTCAAGGCCCAATGCGCGCGCATCGAAGGTGCCGGCTTGCGCATCGAACAAACGATCGGCGCTGAGGTGAAGGTCTTCGGCGAACCGTTCCTGCTGCGCCAGGCCCTGGGCAACCTGCTCGACAACGCCCTGGACTTCACGCCGGCGGGCGGGGTGTTGCGGTTCAGCGCGCAGACCCGGCACAACGCTGTGCAGGTCAGCCTGTTCAACCAGGCCGCGCCGATTCCCGACTACGCCTTGCCGCGCCTGAGCGAGCGTTTCTACTCGCTGCCGCGTCCGGCCAGCGGGCGCAAAAGCACCGGCCTGGGCCTCAACTTTGTCGAGGAAGTGATGAAGCTGCATGGCGGCACGTTGCAGATCGGCAACGTACACGGTGGCGTGCAAGTGGTGCTGCATCTCCACACAGTCTCCACATTGCCCACATAAATTTCCCACATGCGCGGCTCACGCTTTCCCCATCAAAACAGGGAGAGCCCCATGAACCGCAGCCTGCTTTTCAAACTTGGCGCGATTGCGCTATTGATCCTGCTATTGCTGATTCCATTGCTGATGATCAACGGCCTCATCGCCGACCGCCAATACACTCGCGACAGTGTCCTGATGGATATCGCCCGTAGCTCCAGCTACAGCCAGCGCCTCACCGGCCCGGTGATTGTGGTGCCGTACCGCAAGACTGTCCGCGAGTGGAAGCTCAATGAAAAACTCAACAGGCGCTACGAGGAAACCCGTGAAGTGCGCGGTCGTCTGTATTTCCTGCCGGAGCGTTTTGAGCTCGACGGGCGGGTGCAGACCGAACTGCGCGCGCGTGGCATCTACCAGGCCCGGCTGTTCCACGCCGACAACCGCATCAGCGGACGCTTCGTCTTGCCGGAGCAATGGGGCATCAAGGAAAATTTCGCCGATTACCGCTTTGAGCCGGCGTTTCTGGCGGTGGGTATCAGCGATATTCGCGGTATCGAAAACGCACTGAAGCTGGAGCTGGGCAGCCAGCGCCTGGAGTTTGCGCCAGGCACCCACGTCGAGTGGCTGGGCGAGGGGGTGCATGTGGCGCTGCCGGAGCTGGACAGCAAAACCCCGGCCGCGCTGGACTTCGCCTTCGACCTGCGCCTGCAAGGCACCGAGCAACTGCAAGTGGTACCGGTGGGCAAGACCAGCCAGGTCACACTGGCCTCCAACTGGCCGCACCCGAGCTTCATCGGCAACTTCCTGCCGGCGCAACGGGAAGTCACCGACAAGGGCTTCAGCGCCAACTGGCAGACCTCATTCTTCTCCACCAACCTCGAAGAAGCCCTGCGCGGCTGCCTGGACGAACGCGGCTGTGACGACTTCAACAACCGCAGCTTCGGGGTGAACTTCATCGACCCGGTGGACCAGTACCTCAAGAGCGACCGCGCGATCAAATATGCGCTGCTGTTCATCGCCCTGACCTTTGCCGGTTTCTTCCTGTTCGAAGTGCTCAAGGGCTTGGCGGTGCATCCGATCCAGTACGCCCTGGTGGGGTTCGCCCTGGCGTTTTTCTACCTGTTGTTGCTGTCGTTGTCCGAGCACCTGGGCTTTGCCTTGGCGTACCTGATTTCGGCGAGTGCCTGTGTGTTGTTGATTGGTTTCTACGTGTGCCATGTGCTGCGCAGCGTCGCCCACGGCCTGGGGTTTTCGGCCGGGCTGGCGGCGTTGTATGGCTTGTTGTACGGGCTATTGAGTGCCGAGGACTACGCGCTGCTGATGGGCTCGCTGTTGCTGTTCGGCCTGCTGGGGACGGTGATGGTGCTGACACGCAAACTGGATTGGTACGGCGTGGGCAAACGCAAGGTGGCCGAGCCCTTGGCATTCGATCTGGAGGCGGTGCAATGATCGGGTTGCGTGAGGACCAGCGGGAGCGAGCGCAGTTGGTGGCGAGGATTGTGGCGTTGTTTCCTGCGCCACCTATGCGCAGGGTCAAACCGGCGGCTGTGTCTCAAGCATCGAAGGGCGCTGGCTGACTTCGGCGTACCAGGCGGCAAGCTGGGGGTTGGCGTCGCGCCAGTGCAGGTCCGGGTGGCGGAAATCCAGGTAACCCAAGGCGCAGGCCACGCTGATCGCGGCGATATCGAAGTGGCTGGCCAGTTCGGCAATCGCATCCGCTTCCAGCTCCGCCAGGGTGCGCCGGATCTTGTTGCGCTGTTCGTCGAGCCACGGCGCCCAGTGTTTTTCCGACGGGCGCAGGGCGCTCTCGTAACGCACCAGCACGGCGGCATCCATGATGGCGTCGGCCATCGAGGCCAGGGTCAAGCGACGCCAGCGGGCCGAGCCGTCACGCGGGATCAGCGGGTTGCCGACGTGCTGGTGGTCGAGGTAATCGAGGATCACCCGGCTGTCGTGCAACACCGTGCCATCGGCCAGGCGCAAGGCCGGGATCTTGCCCACCGGGTTTTCGTTGACCAGTTGCACGTCCGGGTTGACCGGTGTCGGCATGCAGAGCTGCAGGGCCACACGGTTCTGCTGGCCGGTTTCGGCCAGCAGCACGCGGACTTTGCGCACGAACGGCGAAGCGGGGTTGTGGAACAAGGTCATGCTGGGAGCGGACATAGGCATTCCTCTGGATGGGATGGGCAGTCGCTAGCCTAGTGGGTTGCGCCGTGGCTGGCGAGGGGGGGGCTGTGGTTCTTGAGGGCCTCATCGGGGGCAAGCCCCCTCCCACAGGGGAATGCAT
>NZ_JALJRR010000002.1:0-101820 GCF_024519615.1 Pseudomonas sp. Pse79 | reverse complement strand
CTGTGGTTCTTGAGGGCCTCATCGGGGGCAAGCCCCCTCCCACAGGGGAATGCATTCCAAATGTGCGAGGGGGCTTGCCCCCGATGGCGTCCTCAGCCACGCCGCCTGAACAGCGCCCAAGTCCCAATGACCGCAGGAATACCCAACCCGACCCAACTCAGCGCATCCCACAGCCAATCCCTCTGGATGGGATGGGCAGTCGCTAGCCTAGTGGGTTGCGCGGTGGCTGGCGAGGGGGCCTGTGGTTCTTGAGGGCCTCATCGGGGGCAAGCCCCCTCCCACAGGGGAATGCATTCCAAATGTGGGAGGGGGCTTGCCCCCGATGGCGTCCTCAGCCACGCCGCCTGAACAAGGCCCAAGTCCCAATGACCGCAGGAATACCCAACCCGACCCAACTCAGCGCATCCCACAGCCCATCCCCCAGCAACGCGGCAAACAAACCGACGGCGCTGAGCAGGCCGATCCCCAGCGGAATGCCGAACACTTTCCAGAAACTCGATTGACGCGGCCTCATGCCTTGCCCGCCTTGCGCCGCACCCACCACAGGTACACACCGCTGCCGAGCACGACGATGGTCAGCCCATCCAGTAGCGCCCAGAGGATTTTCATCGGCATGCCGCCGTAGTCGCCGAAGTGCAGCGGCTGCGACATGCCCATGGCGTCCATGTACCACGGCCGCTCGGCGATCGCGGTGACGGCCAGGCTGCTGGCGTCGATCAGCACCGGCGTGAGCAGGTGCGAGGTCAGGTGGTTGCTGCCCTTCATGAACACCGCGTAATGGTGCTCACTGGAAAAGCGCGTGCCGGGGAAGGCGATGAAGTCCGGCTGCATGCCGGGCGCGGCTGCGGCGGCGATCGTGAGCAGATCGTTGGCCGGTGCGCGCAGGGTCAGCGGCGGGGCGTGCTGGTACGGTTCGATCATTGCGCTGAGGCTGTCGTTGCGCCAGGCAGCGATGATCAGGTCGGCGCAAGCGCTGATCACGCCGGTCACGCCGACCACCAGCGCCCAGGTCAGGGTGACCACGCCGATCAGGTTGTGCAGGTCGAGCCAACGCAGGCGGGTGGATTTGTCCTGGCGCACGGTGGCGAACGTCAAGCGGCGCATGAACGGCAGGTAAAGCAGCGTGCCCGAGACAATCGCCAGCACAAACAACAGGCCCATGAACGCCAGCAGCCACTTGCCCGGCAGGCCGGCGAACATATCCACATGCAGGCGCAGCAGGAACAGCGTCAAGCCGCCGTTGGCCGACGGCATCTCCACGGTTGCGCCGGTGCGCGCGTCGAGCATGAACGTGTGCGACGCATTGGGTTCGGTGCCAGCGGTGGCGGCCATGATCGCGATCACGCCGTGCGGGTCGTCTTCGTCCCACGCCAGGTATTGCATGACTTCGCCAGGGCGATGCGCCTGGGCTTTGGCCACCAGTTGATCGAGGTTCAGCTGTGGTGTGTCGGCGGGCATCTGCTGCAACTCGGGTTCGTTGCCCAGCAGGTGATCGAGCTCGTGGTGGAAAATCAACGGCAGGCCGGTAAGGGCGAGCAACAGCAGGAACAAGGTGCAGATCAGGCTGGTCCAGGTGTGGATAAAGGACCAGCGGCGGATGGTTCGGCTTTTCATTTGTTGGCCTTCAGACACACCCAAGCCGCCCCTGGAGGCGGCCGGGAGGTCAACTCAGTCGTTTACCACTGGTAGGTGGCGCTGGCGACCACACTGCGCTGGTCGCCGAAGTAGCAGTAGGAACCGTCACAGGTGGAGAGGTAGTCCTTGTCGAACAGGTTGGTCGCGTTCAGTTTCAGCGAGGCGCCTTTGAGGCTGTTGTCCAGGCGGCCGAGGTCGTAATGCACGGCGGCGTCGAACACCGTGTAGGCGTTGGCCTTGCCCGTCCAGGTATTGCCCTGGTCGCCATAGGTATTGCCGGTGTAGCGGGCCCCGGCGCCAATGCCGAAACCGTCGAGCATGCCGCTGTGCCAGGTGTAGTCCGTCCACAGGGAGGCTTGCTGGTTCGGCATCAGCTGCAGGCGGTTGCCCTTGTATTGGCCTTTTTGCACTTCGGACTTGGCCAGGGTGTAGGCGGCTATCAGCTTGAGGTTTTCACTCACGTCAGACACGGCTTCGAGTTCCAGGCCCTTGACCTTCACTTCGCCGGTCTGGTCGGTCACCGATTCGCCCCCGGCGCCGAAGCTGGTGACCAGCACGTTTTTCTGGGTCAGGTCGTAAACCGCTGCGCTGAGCAATGTGTTGGAGCCGGGAGGCTGATACTTGACCCCCAGTTCCCATTGCTTGCCCTGCGTGGGCTTGTACGATTTGACCGGGTCGACGCTGGCATTGCTCGCCGGCTGGAAGGACTCGGCGTAGGACAGGTACGGCACGAAGCCCGAATCGAAGACATAGCTCAGCGCCGCGTTGCCACTGAAGTTCCGGCTGCGGTCGGTGTTGGTCGCGTCGTCCTTGTTGAAGTACGTGGTGCCCTGATGCACCCAGTCTTCACGCCCGCCGAGGGTCAGGCGCCATTTGTCGAAGGCCATCTGGTCTTGCACGTAGAGGCCGGTCTGTATGGTTTTCTGGTTGTAGTCGTAGTACGCGTCGGAGCGCGGCGGGCGGACGATCGTCTGGCCGTAGGTCGGGTTGAAGATATTGGTCGTCCCGGCGCTGCCGAAAATCGACAGATACGAAGTGTCGGTGCGTTGATGATCGAGCCCCAGCAACAGCGTGTGCGTGATGTCAGCCGTGTTGAAGTCAGCCTGGAAATGGTTGTCGACCGCGAATTGGCCGATGTTTTCGTCAACGTTGGTCGACGAACGACCGATGTTGCCCGCAGCGTCGGCAGGGCCGTAGATCAGTGAGCCCACGGTCAGTTGCTGGAACGCCAGCTCCGACTTGGTGTAGCGCAGGTTCTGGCGGAACTGCCATGTATCGTTGAAGCGATGCTCGAACGCATAGCCCAGCGCGTAGTAGGTGCGGTCGTAAAATTCATAGTCCGGATCGCCCAGATTCTTGTGGTGGGAGACCTCGCCCAGCGGCGATTTGATCTTGGTGCCCTGGATCGGCAGGAACTGGCTGGTGGTGCCGGTATCGTCGCGGGTGAACTGCGAGAGCAGGGTCAGCTTGGTGTCGGTGTCGATGTTCCAGACCAGGCTGGGGGCGATGTTGTAGCGCTTGTTGTCGATATGGTCGACCTGGGTGCCAGCATCCCGGACCACGCCGCTGACGCCATAGAGGAACTGGCCTTCATCATCGATTTTGCCGGTGCTGGCGAAATTGATCTGGCGATAGTTGTCACTGCCGTATTGCACTTGAATGGCATGGCTCGACTCCGCGCTGGGGCGCCGGCTGACCATGTCCAGCAGGCCGCCCGGCGGGGTCTGGCCATAGACCGAGGAGGCAGGGCCACGCAGCAGGGCGAGGCGATCCAGGTTCCAGGTTTCGGCCTTGGGGTTGGCGTACACGCCGCGTGGCAACGGCAGGCCGTCGAGGAATTGGGTCGGTTCGAAGCCGCGAACGCGCATCCAGTCGTAGCGGGTGTCGCTGCCGTAGCTGGCGGACACAATGCCGGGCATGTATTTGACGGCGTCATCCAGGTTCTGCACGTTGCGGTCCTGCATCTGCTCGCGGGTGGCGACGGAGATCGAGCGCGGTGCTTCGACCAGCGCGGTATCGGTCTTGGTGCCGGCGGCGGTGCGCGTCGCCAGGTAGCCCTGCACCGGGCCCCAGGCGCTTTCAGTGTTGCCCTGGGCAACGATGCTGGTTTGCGGCAACGCCACGACCCCGTCCGCAATCGCCACCAGCGTGTAAGTCCCCGCGCTGCTCTGCTCCACCTGCAAGCCGCTGCCGCGCAGTGCCTCGCGCAGTGCGCCCGGGGCGTCGAACTGGCCCTGGACCGGCGCCGAGGTTTTGCCCGCGGCCAGTGCCGGGCTGAGGGTCAGCGCGAGGCCGGCCTGGCTGGCGATCTGGTTCAGGGTGGCGGCCAATGGCGCGGCGGGCAGGTTGTAGGCGCGCACGCTGGACGCTTGCTCGGCGGCGATCAGCACGCTGCTGGCCAGCGGGGTGCTGAGGGCAATGGCCACGGCTAACAGGCTGGGGCGCAACAAGGTGTCTAGCGTGCGGGACATAGGGCGGCTCCTGAATGGAAGTAATTCGCAATTACCCATGTGCCGAGCGAGATTCGAAAAGTGATAGGGCTTGGGGAAAATAATTGTTGCCTGGGGCTATTCGGTGTTCTTGAGGGCCTCATCGCGGGCAAGCCCGCTCCCACATTCGACCGCGTTCAGCCAGATGTAACGCGATCAAAGGTGGGAGCGGGATTGCTCGCGCGAGCAATATCCCCGACACCGCCGGACCTAGGGCCTACCCTTCACCGTCACCCACCACGGCGTGCGCTGTTCGATCCGCACCGGCAGCGTCGGCAGCAGCGCGTTGAGCGCCAGGGTGGTGTCGTGCAGCGGGAAGCTGCCGGTGATGCGCAGGTCGGCCACGGCGTTATCCACACCCAGGTAGCCGCGGCGATAACGGCTCAGTTCCTCGACCACATCGCCCAGGCGGGCGTTGTCCACCACCAGCATGCCGCGGGTCCAGGCGTCGGTGGCGGGGGTGACGGCGAGCAGCGGGCCGAGGCTGTCGCTGCGCATCAGCACTTGCTGGCCGGCCTTGAAGATCTGTTCCTGATGCAGCGCCTCGGGTTGCGCGGCCACCGCCGATTGCAGCACGCTCAGGCGCGTGGCGGCGTCCTCGCGCTTGACGATAAACCGCGTGCCCAGCGCGCGCAGGCTGCCGTCGCGGGTCTGCACGTAGAACGGGCGGGCATCGTTGTGGCCGGTTTCGACGAGGATTTCGCCTTCCTGCAACACGATCAGCCGGCGTTTTTCATCGAAGCGCACATCGATGGCGCTGTGGGTGTTGAGGTTGATCTGCGTGCCGTCCGCGAGTGTCAGCGTGCGTTGTTCGCCGGTGGCGGTGCGTTGATCGGCCAGCCAATAGTGGAGCGGTACATAACGTTCCCCGGCAAACAAGGCCAGGCCGCAGACCAGTGCGATACTCGCCAGGCCGCTGCCGAGTTTGCGCACGCGCTGGCGAATGCCCTCGCGTGACTGCAACAACGCCGCCCGCGCCGGGCCCGAGGCCACGCTGAAGCGCTGGTCGAGCAGGCCCAGTTGGCGCCAGGCGCGGGCATGTTCTGCATCGCTGGCCAGCCATTTGGCGAACTCCTCCTGTTCCACGGCGCTGCCGTCCCCTGAGTCGAGGGACAGTTGCCAGGCAATCGCCGCATCCAGCACCCGGGCCGACACCGGTTTGCAACTGATCGCACTCACAGCGGCTCGCCATACAACGCGATGTAGCACTGACGGATGCCCTGGGCCAGGTACTGGCGCACGCGCGGCACCGACACGCCGAGGCGCCGGGCGATGTCGGCGTGGCCCAGGCCGTCGATGCGGTTGTAGAGGAACGCGGCGCGGGCCTTGCTCGACAGCGTGCCGAGCAGGCGGTCGATGGCCTTGAGGTCTTCGAGGATCAGTTGCTGGTCTTCCGGCGACGGCTGTTCGCTTTGCGGGATCAGCATCAATTCGCTGAGGTAGGCCTGTTCCAGGGCGGCGCGGCGGAAGTAGTCGAACAGCAAGCCTTTGGCGATCGCCACCAGGAAGGCGCGGGGCTCGCGGGGTTCGCGCAACCCGTCGCGGCCGAGCAGGCGCATGAAGGTGTCCTGGCTCAGGTCTTCGGCGCGGCTCGGGCAGGCCACATTGCGCCGCAGCCAGGCCAGCAGCCAGCCGCGATGGTCGCGATACAACGCACCGACAAGCTCACTGTGTGGGGTCTGGACCGACGACAAGGCATCACCGAATAAACAAGTTTAAACTAACGAGAATTATTCGCGATTGTGTCAGAGGCGTGCAGCGGGCGCAATTGGCGTCTGTCCGGCGGTGCTATTAAAACGATGGCGCTTGCTTGCGCCGTTTCCATTGGCTCAAACGTGCTTGCAGGGCGCGCGGTGTGTCGATGTGCTGCTGGCGCGCGCGGCTGAGCAGGATCAGCATCAGCTCCGCAGTGGCCAGGGCGTCGGCGCTGGCGTGATGGCGTTCGCCCACCTGCAGGTGGAAGTGGTCGATCCAGTCGTCCAGCCCGGCTTCGCGCAGCAGCGCCTCGGGGTACAGCAGCGGGGCGATGTCGGCCACGTCGAGGAACGTATGGGCCAGGCGATAACCCAGGCTGTCCTTGAGCGCCCGGGCCAGCATGTGTTGATCGAACCGCGCATGGAAGGCCAGCAACGGGCTGTCGCCGACGAACTCCATGAAATCCAGCAACGCGTCCACCGGGTCACTGCCGGCGGCGATCGCGCTGGGGCCGAGACCGTGGATCAGCACGCTGGGGCTGAGTTTTGTTTCGGCGCGTTGCAGGGTGCGCTCGAACATCTGGGAAAAATCCACCGCGCCGTCCTCGATCACCACTGCACCGATGGACAACACCTGATCGCGGTTGAGGTTCAGGCCGCTGGTTTCCAGGTCCAGCACCACCCAGCGCTGGCTGCGCAATGCCGCGTCGCCCACCGCGACCGGCTGGGGTAACTGCGCCAGGCGCTGCTGTTGTGTTGCGTCGAGATGGGGTTTGGCCGTGCGCAACCAACCAAATAAGTTCACAGCTGATACCGCACGGTCAGGCTGCTTTGCAGGCGCTGGGCCTGGCGCAGGGATTCGCGCAGGATGCGCCGGTCCAGGTGGTTGAGGCTGTCGGGGTCGACGCGGTTGGAATACGGCTGGTTTTCCCGCATCTGCAATTGGTGCTGCTGCATGCGGGTTTGCTGGATAAAGTGATACGCCTCTTCATAGGCGGCGCCATCCAGCGGCTCGATCACTTCCTTGACCACCAACTGGCGCAGGCGCTCCAGGGTGTTGATGGCGTGGACGTCGTTGGCCAGGGCCAGCAGGCGCGCGCCGTCGACAAAGGGCGTCAGGCCTTGCACCTTGAGGTCGAGGGTGGCTTTTTCGCCGCCTTTGCGCGTCAGCACGAAATCGCGGAAGCGCCCCACCGGCGGGCGCTGGCGCAAGGCGTTCTCCGCCAGCATGCGCTGGAACAGGCGGTTATCCGCGACCTGGTCGAGAATGCCCTGGCGCAGTTGTTCACAGCCCTGTTCATCGCCCCACACCACTCGCAGGTCGAAATAGATGGTCGACCCCAGCAGGTTCTCCGGTGTGGCTTCGCGGATGAACGCCGCAAACCGTCGCGCCCATTCGGCCCGCGACAGGCACAGCTCGGGGTTGCCGGCCATGATGTTGCCTTTGCACAAGGTGAAGCCGCACTGCGCCAGGCTCTGGTTGATCTGCTGCGCGAGGGGCAGCAGGCGCGCGCGGATCTCAGCCGCTTCGGCGGCGTCCTTGGCGTCGAACAGGATGCCGTTGTCCTGGTCGGTGTAGAGCGTCTGCTCGCGCCGGCCTTCGCTGCCGAAACACAGCCAGGTGAACGGCACGCCGGGGTCGCCTTTGTCGGCGAGGGTCAGCTCGATGACCCGGCACACGGTGTGATCGTTGAGCAGGGTAATAATGTGGGTGATCTGGGTCGACGACGCGCCATGGGCCAGCATGCGCTCCACCAACTGGCCGATCTCGCCGCGTATCGCCACCAGGTTTTCCACCTTGGGTGCGTTGCGGATGGTACGGGCCAGGTGGACCAGGTCCACGCGTTGCAGGGAAAACAGGTCGCGCTCGGACACCACGCCGCACAGACGCTGGTCTTTGACCAGGCACACGTGGGCGATATGCCGTTCGGTCATTGCGATGGCGGCGTCGAAGGCGCTGTGGTCCGGGGTGAGGAAGAACGGCGCATGGGTCATGTGCGCGTCGATCGGCAGGGTGAAATCGCTGGTGCCGTCGGCCACTACCTGGCGCAGATCGCGCAGGGTGAAGATCCCCAGGGGCGCCTTGTGCT
This sequence comes from Pseudomonas sp. Pse79, assembly GCF_024519615.1. NCBI lineage: Bacteria > Pseudomonadati > Pseudomonadota > Gammaproteobacteria > Pseudomonadales > Pseudomonadaceae > Pseudomonas > Pseudomonas sp. Pse79. The sequence continues at coordinate 93,912 of NZ_JALJRR010000002.1, read as the reverse complement.
CATCCACGATCACAATGCTGCCGACCTGTTGCTCGTGCATCAGCGTCACCGCTTCGCGTAACGGCGTAGTCGGGCTGCACGTCACCGGGTGGCGCATGGCCAGCTCGCCGAGGCGGGTGTTCAAGGAGTATTGGGTGCCGAGGGTTTCCACGGCTTTTTGCTGCACTTGCTGGTTGACCTGATCAAGCAGGCTGCTGACGCCGCGCAAGGCGAAATCACGGAACTCGCTGGACAGCGCGAACAGCTTGATAAACGCCGGCTTGTTCAGTTGCAGGCAGAAGGTGTCTTCGGCGGCCTTGTGCTCGGTGCGCGTCGCACGTTCGCCCAGCAGTGCCGCAAGGGGGAAGCACTCGCCGGTGGCAATCTCAAAGGTGGGTTCGGCCGAATCCGGCCGTTCGCCGATGACCCGGCCCTGCTTGACGATGTAAAAGTGCTCCACCGGCCCGGCCGACGGCTTGAGGATGCTTTCGCCGGGGCCATAAAAGCGCAATTGGCACTGCTCTACCAGGAACGCGAGGTGCGCGTTTTCCATTTGGTTGAACGGCGGGAAGCGTTGCAGGAACTGCAAGGTGCCGTGGATGTTCTGCAACACCGCAGTTTTTCCCGCCTGGGCGAATGCATCAGCTTTACTCATAACTATGACCGCGATGTTTTTGTCGTTATCGTCCTGCATGGTCGACTCCTGCACGGCGGGTGCCCATTGGACGTAAGTCTAGGTCGATGAAAACGGCGCATAACTAGGGAAAAACCTTACATGACGATCGTCCAAACCCCGTAGAACGCCCACTAGGCAAACTTTCCGACGAAGTGCACATTGTTCGCCCTTCCGCAGATGTCTGACGAGTGTGCTGGGAGATTGATGAGAGCTAGCTGAGAACCGTATGTCCGACCACGATATTTTGAGTGATGCCGAGCGCGAAGCGCTGAGCGCTGTGATGCTGAAGCCTGATTTACCGCCACAACGCGTGTTGATCGTCGACGACGACAAGGATGCGCGCGAACTGCTGGCGGAAATCCTGGGCCTGGACGGGATTCGCTGCATGACCGCCGAGAGTGGTGAGGCAGCCTTGAAACTCTTGAAGTCGAGCCGCTCCATTGGGTTGCTGATCACCGACCTGCGCATGGCGCCGAGCAACGGCCTCCAGTTGATTCGCGAAGTGCGCGAATCCGAGCGCGCGGCGCTGCCGATCATCGTCGTGTCCGGGAACGCCGGAGCGCTGGATGTGATCGATGCGATGCATTTGAGCGTGGTGGACTTTTTGCTCAAGCCGATTGATAGCGTGAAGTTGGCGAAGATGGTCAAGCGCGAGTTGGGGATGAGGTCCTGATTTTTGCGGTGTATGTAAAGGCCTCATCGGGGGCAAGCCCCCTCCCACAGTTGACCGCGTACATCCTGTGGGAGGGGGCTTGCCCCCGATGAGGCCATTCCGGACACCACAAGCCTCAAAGAAAAAGCCCTGATCGCAAGACCAGGGCTTTTTCATTTACAGGCCGTTTTTAGCCTTGAACTCCCGACGCCTGCGATGCAACACCGGCTCGGTATAACCATTAGGCTGTTTGGTGCCTTCAATCACCAACTCCACCGCCGCCTGGAACGCGATATTGCTATCGAAGTCCGGCGCCAGCGGGCGGTACAACGCATCCCCGGCATTCTGACGGTCTACCACCGGCGCCATGCGCTTGAGGCTTTCCATCACCTGATCCTGAGTGACCACGCCGTGGCGCAGCCAGTTGGCGATGTGCTGGCTGGAAATGCGCAGGGTGGCGCGGTCTTCCATCAGGCCGATGTCGTTGATGTCCGGCACTTTCGAGCAGCCGACGCCCTGGTCGATCCAGCGCACCACATAACCGAGGATGCCCTGGGCGTTGTTGTCCAGCTCGTTGCGGATTTCTTCGTCCGACCAGTTAGGGTTGTTCGCCAGCGGGATGGTCAGGATATCGTCCAGCGACGCGCGCTCGCGCTTGGCCAGTTCGGCCTGGCGCGCGAACACGTCGACCTTGTGGTAGTGCAACGCGTGCAACGCAGCCGCCGTCGGCGACGGCACCCAGGCGGTGTTGGCGCCGGCCAGCGGGTGGGCGATTTTCTGTTCGAGCATCGCCGCCATCAGGTCGGGCATGGCCCACATGCCTTTACCGATCTGCGCACGGCCTTGCAGGCCGGTAGCCAGGCCGATATCGACGTTCCAGTTTTCGTAGGCACCGATCCATTTTTCCGCCTTCATCGCGGCCTTGCGCACCATCGCGCCGGCTTCCATGGAGGTGTGGATTTCATCGCCGGTGCGGTCGAGGAAGCCGGTGTTGATAAACACCACGCGCTCGCTGGCGGCCTTGATGCAGGCCTTGAGGTTGACCGTGGTACGGCGCTCCTCGTCCATGATCCCGACCTTGAGGGTGTTGCGCGGCAGGTTCAGCACGTCTTCGATGCGGCCGAACAGCTCGTTGGTGAACGCCGCTTCTTCCGGGCCGTGCATTTTCGGTTTCACGATGTACACGGAACCGGTGCGGCTGTTCTTGCGGCTGCTGTTGCCGTTGAGGCTGTGGATCGCCGCCAGGCTGGTGAGCAGACCGTCGAGAATGCCTTCCGGTACTTCGTTGCCGTTTTTGTCGAGGATCGCGTCGATGGTCATCAAGTGGCCAACGTTGCGCACGAACAGCAGCGAGCGACCGTGCAGTGTCACGTCCTGGCCATTCACGCCGGTGTAGACGCGGTCGGCGTTCATGGTGCGGGTGAAGGTCTTGCCGCCTTTGGCCACTTCTTCGGCCAGGTCGCCTTTCATCAGGCCGAGCCAGTTGCGGTAGATCACCACTTTGTCGTCGGCATCGACGGCGGCGACGGAGTCTTCGCAGTCCATGATGGTGGTCAGCGCGGCTTCCATCAGCACGTCTTTGACGCCGGCCGCGTCGGTCTGGCCGACCGGGGTGCTGGCATCGATCTGGATTTCGAAATGCAGGCCGTTGTGTTTGAGCAGGATCGCAATCGGCTGGGCGCTGTCGCCCTGGAAGCCGATCAACTGGGCATCGTCGCGCAGGCCGCTGTTGCTGCCGCCTTTGAGGCTGACCACGAGTTTGCCGTCAACGATCTTGTAGCCAGTGGAATCGACGTGGCTGCCGGCGCTGAGCGGCGCGGCTTCGTCGAGGAAGGCGCGGGCGAAGGCGATGACCTTGTCGCCGCGCACCTTGTTGTAGCCCTGGCCCTTTTCGGCGCCGTCGGCTTCGCTGATGGCGTCGGTGCCATACAGCGCGTCATACAGCGAGCCCCAGCGCGCATTGGAGGCGTTGAGGGCGAAACGGGCGTTCATCACCGGCACAACCAGCTGGGGGCCGGCCATGCGGGCGATTTCGTCATCGACGTTTTGGGTCGAGGCCTGGAAGTCTGCGGCTTCTGGCAGCAGGTATCCGATATCTTGCAGGAAGGCTTTGTAGGCCACCGGGTCATGCGCCTGGCCGGCGTGAGTCTGGTGCCAGGTGTCGATCCGCGCTTGGAAATCGTCGCGTTTGGCGAGTAGGGCTTTGTTCTTCGGTGCCAGGTCGTGGATGACCTTGTCGGCACCGGCCCAGAACTGGTCGGCAGTGATGCCGGTACCGGGAATGGCTTCGTTGTTCACGAAGTCGAACAGGACTTTGGCGACCTGCAGGCCACCGACTTGAACGTGTTCAGTCATTGCTTGCCTCACTCTGCGGAGCTTATGCGCTTTTCAGCTTTTCAATTTACCAATGAAGCCTCTGGCCATTTAAACCGCGGGCACGCTGCGCCGGTACATGCCTGTGAAGGCGGCTGGGCAGGCTGTGTCGCGGAGCATGGTTGCCGTGGCAGACATCGACCCAACGTTATGTAGTGCGCGATTGCGCATACTACATGATGACTTGCGCTTGTGAAAATTAGACTAAATACGTCGTTTAGCGACCCACTTTGGTCGTATGGTCACAGTGGGGTCTTGGATGTTCTCAAGAAACAGATGGATTGTTCCAGATAAATATAAAAATGGTACACGATTTGTTTTCGGGGGCATCTGCGTCCACCTTGTAGATTGAATTCCAGAGGGCTTCGCCATGGACCATCTTGTACTCACTATCATTGCCGCCGACAAACCCGGCCTGGTTGAACGCATTGCGCAGAACATCGCGGCCCACGGCGGCAACTGGCTGGAGAGCCGCATGGCGCACATGGCCGGGCAGTTTGCCGGGATTCTGAGGGTCAGCGTTCCCGCCGAGAACCGTCAGGCCCTGGTGAATGCGCTGGAGGACTTATCCACACACGGCATTCGCGTGCTGGTGGGCGAGAGCGGCGCCGGGCAGGCGGCGGCGTCCAAACCGATCACCATGACGCTGGTGGGCAACGACCGGCCGGGGATCGTGCGTGAGATCACCGCGCTGTTGAGCAAGCAGGGGGTGAACCTCGAACGCTTGAGCACCGACGTGCGCCCGGCGCCGATGAGCGGCGATCCGCTGTTCCACGCCGATGCATCACTGGCGGTGCCGTCTGGCTTGGCGCTGGACACCCTGCAAGCGGCCCTGGAAACCCTGGCCGACGACTTGATGGTGGAGTTGGAACTGCGCCGCGAGGAATAACCACCCACAAGGTTATGCATGGAAATCTTGCATGTGCCTGTGGATAACCTGTAGAGACCCGGCGCCAGGCCACGCCGGCCGTGCTTCTCCGTCAGCTGAGCAAAAAACGAGCAGTTTCAAGGGCTTGTACACAAATGGCGGGGATCAGGTTGTGGATAACCTTGGGGTGGATCTCTGCAAGCCATGCGGGCCGTGGCTTGCAGAAGTTTGTACGTTATTTGATCAGCGTTTGCGCACGGTCAGCCAGGCGTCCAGGCTGTAGACCACCAGGCCGGCCCAGATAAACGCGAAGGCGATCAGCGTGCTGGTTGCCAGTTGTTCACCAAACAGCAGCACCGCTTCGAGCAGCACCAGGGTCGGCGCCACGTACTGCAAAAAGCCCAGGGCGGTGTAGGGCAAATGCCGTGCGGCGGCGTTGAAGCACACCAGTGGGATCAGCGTCACCGGGCCGGCGGCCACCAGCCACCAGGCTTCGGACGTACTCCAGAATGCCAACTGCGCGCTGTGCGCCGACGGGTTGAACAGCAACCAGGCGACGGCGATCGGCACCAACATCCAGGTTTCCACCACCAGCCCCGGCAGTGCCTTGACCGGCGCCTGCTTGCGGATCAGGCCATAGAAACCGAAGGTCAGCGCCAGCGCCAGCGACACCCACGGCAAACTGCCCACCTGCCACACCTGTTGCGCCACCCCCGCGGCGGCGAGACCGACGGCGAGCCATTGCAGGCGGCGCAGGCGTTCGCCGAGGAGCAGCATGCCGAGCAACACGTTCACCAGCGGGTTGATGTAGTAACCCAGGCTGGCTTCGAGCATGCGTCCGCTGTTCACCGACCACACATAGGTCAGCCAGTTAGCCGCAATCAACGCCCCGCTGAGCGCCAGGATCGCCAGGCGCCGCGGGTTATCGCGCAGTTCGCGGAACCAGCCGGGGTGTTTCCAGACCATCAGCAGCAGCGTGCCGAACAGCGCCGACCAGAGCACGCGGTGTACGATGATTTCGGCGGCGGGGACACTGGCGATGGCTTTGAAGTAGAGCGGGAACAGACCCCAGATGACATAGGCGCTCAGGCCCAGGATGTAGCCCTTGCGGGGGTTGGCGGCGTGCATTGCAGAATCCTTGCTTAGGCAGCTAACAAAGCGCGATTGTAAGGATATTTGTCCGCTCGTGGGGCCTGCAGTGCTTTATGTGGGGGGGCTTGCTCCCTCCCACAGAAAGCAACGCCGTCAGAACAGTTTCAGCGGTTCTTCGTTGAGCGCCGACAACTGTTCGCGCAACGCCAACACCTGATCACCCCAATACCGCTCACTGCCGAACCACGGAAAGCTGTGGGGGAACGCCGGATCATCCCAACGCCGCGCCAGCCAGGCGCTGTAGTGCATCAGGCGCAAGGCCCGCAGCGGTTCGATCAGCGCCAGTTCGCGTGGGTCGAAATCGTGGAACTCCTGGTAGCCGTCCATCAACTCCGACAGCTGGCCCAGACATTCCTGACGGTCGCCGGCGAGCATCATCCACAGGTCCTGCACCGCCGGGCCCATGCGGCAGTCATCGAGGTCGACGATGTGGAACATCTCGTCGCGGCACATCATGTTGCCGGGGTGGCAATCGCCGTGCATGCGGATGTTCTTGTGCGGCGTGGCCTTGTACACCTCTTCCACACGCTTGAGCAGGTCGCGGGCCACGGACTCGTAGGCCGGCAGCAGGCTTTTGGGAATGAAGTTGCCTTCGAGCAGGGTGGTGAGGGAGTCGTGGCCGAAGTTCTTCACGCCCAGGGCTTCGCGGTGTTCGAACGGGCGGGTCGCGCCGACCGCGTGCAAGCGCCCGAGCAACTGGCCAAGGCGATAGAGCTGGTCCAGATTGCCCGGCTCCGGCGCCCGGCCGCCACGGCGCGGGAACAGAGCGAAGCGGAACCCGGCGTGTTCGAACAGGCTTGAGCCGTTATGGATCATCGGCGCGACCACCGGCACATCGCACTCGGCCAGTTCGAAGGTGAAGCTGTGTTCTTCGAGGATCGCTTCGTTGCTCCAGCGCTGCGGTCGGTAGAACTTGGCGATCAGCGGCTCGGCGTCTTCGATGCCCACTTGATACACACGGTTTTCGTAGCTGTTGAGCGCCAATACGCGCGCATCGCTGAGGAAGCCGATACTTTCGACAGCATCGAGCACCAGGTCGGGGGTGAGTGTTTCAAACGGATGGGCCATGCGAACTCCTGCGCGCAGCAGGGCGCCGCGTCCGGCCGGGTATGGTAACGCACCGGGCTTGAGATAGGGGGCGGCTGTGCCATTGCTATCGGGGGCAAGCCCCCTCCCACAGTTGAAGGTATTCACAAATCAAAATGTGGCAGGGGGCTTGCCCCCTCCCACAGTTGAAGGTATCCACAAATCAAAATGTGGCAGGGGGCTTGCCCCCTCTCACAGTTGAAGGTATTCACAAATCAACATGTGGCAGGGGGCTTGCCCCCCTCTCACAGTTGAAGGTATTCACAAATCAACATGTGGGAGGGGGCTTGCCCCCGATAGCGGTCTGTCAGGCGCCCACGATCCCACCATCATCCCGCCGAATCGCCATCACCGACGAACGCGGCTTGCCATTGGGCAGATGCTCCGGCCACGTCGAACCACCGGTTTCGCCGGGATGCTGAATCCCCACGAACAAGGTCTTCTGATCCGGCGAGAAGCTGATCCCCGTCACCTCGCACGCCACCGGCCCGACCATGAAACGGCGGATTTCCCCGGTGTTGGGGTCGGCGCAGAGCATCTGGTTATTGCCCATGCCGGCGAAGTCGCCGCCGTTGCTGTAGTCACCGTCGGTCAGAATCCACAGGCGCCCGGCTTTGTCGAAACCCAGGCCATCGGGGCTGTTGAACATGTTCTGTGGGTTGATGTTCGACGAGCCGCCCTTCGGCGTACCGGCATGCACGCCGGGGTTGCCCGCGACCACAAACAGATCCCAGGTGAAATCGGCGGCGCCGTGGTTATCGGCGTTGGGCTTCCAGCGCAGGATCTGGCCGTAGACGTTTTTCTCGCGTGGGTTGGGCCCACCGACCGGCTGGCCGTCTTCGCCGCGCTTGGCGTTGTTGGTCAGGGTGCAATAGACCTGGCCGTCGGTGGGGCTGACCACGATCCATTCCGGGCGGTCCATGCGCGTGGCTTTCACCACACTGGCAGCCAGGCGTGCATGGATCAGCACTTCGGCCTGGCTGGCGAAACCGGTGCTGGCGTCGATGCCGTTCTTGCCATGGGTCAACTCGACCCACTGGCCGTTGCCCTTGGGGTGGTCGGCGTTGCCGTCGCCAGCGTCGAAGATCGCCACAAACAACGTGCCATGGTCGAGCAGGTCTTTGTTGGCCTTGGGGTTCTGGTGGTCGATCGGGTCGCGGCTGACGAACTTGTAGATGAATTCGCCGCGCTCGTCGTCGCCCATGTACACCACGGCGCGGCCGTCGCGGGTTTCCGCGAGGGCTGCGTTTTCATGCTTGAAGCGGCCAAGGGCGGTGCGTTTGACGGGGGTGGAGTGCGGGTCGAACGGGTCGATTTCCACCACCCAGCCATGGCGATTGAGTTCGTTGGGATTCTTGGCCATATCGAAACGCGGGTCGTGCAGGTGCCAGTTGATCTCTTTGCTCGCCGCCACCACGCCGTAGCGCTTTTGCCCGGTGTCGAAGGTTTGTTGTGGGTTGCTGCTGCCGAAGCAGTCGGTGAAGTTCTCTTCGCACGTCAGATAAGTGCCCCACGGCGTCTTGCCGTTGGCGCAGTTCTGGAAGGTGCCGAGGGCTTTTTTGCCGGATTTGTCGGCGCTGGTTTTCAGCCAGTCATGGCCGGCCGCCGGGCCGCTCAGGCGGATCGGCGAGTTGCCGTGGATGCGCCGGTTGTAGCGCGAGTCCTGGACGAACTGCCAGGTGTCGCCCTGGCGGCGCACTTCGATCACCGACACACCTTCGCTGGCCTGGGCCTTGCGCACGTCTTCGGCCGATTGCGGCGCGCCGCCGTGGGCGAAGAGGTAGCGGTAGTTGGTGTATTCGTTATTGATCGCCATCAGCGCGCGGTTGTCGTCGCCGGGGAAGGCGAACAGGCTCATGCCATCGTTGTTGTCACCGAACTGCTGCTCCTGGGCCTTGGCCGTGCCGTTGCCGGACGGGTCGAACGCCGGGGCATTCTTGTGCAGCGGCTGGCCCCAACTGATCAGCACCGAGGCGCTGTAGCCGGGCGGCAGGGTGATGCTGTCGCTGGTGGCGGCGGCGATGCTGGCGAACCCCAGCAGCGGGCTGGCGTTGGCGGCATTCACGGCCAGCGCGCTGCGGGTCAGCAGGTTGCCGCCGAGGAACATCGCGGCTCCGCACAGGGCACCGGCGCCGATGAAGCGGCGGCGGGTGAGGCCGACCATCTGTTCGAGGTCGGTGGCTTGGTTTTCTTCTAATAGGCTCATGTCAGGCTCCCTGCGGTTTTTGCAGACACCATAAGGAGCGGGCATGACGAAATTGTTGCAGTTTGACGGCGGGCGCAGCAGGCCCGGCGCTTAGACGGGCGTGCCGAGCAATACATTGCTCGGCGCGAATTGCACCTGGATCGGCTGGCCTTCGGCGGCGCCCAGGGCCTTGAGCGCGTGGGGCTGGGCCAGGGCGCAAAGTACCTGGCCATTGGGCAGGGCGATTCGCACTTCGCTGGGGCCGTCCGCGGCGTCGAGAATGGCGTCGACGCTGCCGATCAGGCAATTGTGTCCAGGTGTTTCTGGGTGCTGGCTGGCGCACACCTCCAGCCAGCCGGCCTTGATCAGGGCGACCACTTCAACACCGGCTTCCAGCTCCAGCCGTTGCGTGCTGTCGTGGGTGATCTGCGCGCTCAGGCTCAGGCCGCCGGCCAGTTGCAGGCGGATCAGATCATTGCGGCCGTGACGCTCGATGGCGACGACCTGGCCATGCAGTTGGTTGCGCGCACTGGTGCGCAGCATCAGGCGGCCCAGCAGGTTGAAGTCGCTGGCGGCTTCGTCCGAGCCGAGCACTTCGGCCTGTAACACTTGCAGGCGCTGATAGAGACGCAGCACGCGCTCGCCTTCGGCCGTCAGCCTGGCGCCGCCGCCGCCCTTGCCGCCGACGCTGCGTTCCACCAACGGGTTTTGCGCGAGGTTGTTCAGTTCGTCGATGGCGTCCCAGGCCGCTTTGTAGCTCAAGCCGGCGCTTTTCGCCGCGCGGGTGATCGAGCCCTGCTCGGCGATATGCGCGAGCAAAGCGATGCGCTGCGGGCGACGGATGATGTGTTGGCTGAGGGAGGTCGGCAGAGACATGGGGTTACGCTTCGATGAGATGAGCGGAACGTTGCGGGCAAGGCCGGCCGGAGTCAAGTCAGGCACCCGGTTTGGGCGTGCGCGCCAGGCAGTACACGTCGACCTGCCGCGCTCCGGCCTCCATCAACAGACGTGCCAGGCTATGGGCGGTCGCACCGGTGGTGAGCACGTCGTCGACCAGCGCAAAGTGGCGGTCCTGTACCGGTATGTCGCGCGCCAGGGCGAAGGCGCCGCGCAGGTTGCGTTGGCGGCTCTTGGCGTCGAGCGCCTGTTGCGCGACGGTTTCACTGGGGCGTAACAACAGGTGTTCATTGTAGGCAATGTGCAGTTCGGCGCTGAGCCAGCGTGCCAGCATCAACGCCTGGTTATAACCGCGCTCGCGCAGGCGTTTGCGCGCCATGGGCACCGGCAGCAGGCAGTCGGGGCGCGGCAGTTCGGCGTTGTCGAAGCGGTGTTGCAGATGGCGTCCCAGCAAGCGCCCCAGCAGATGCCCGAGGGGCCAGCGCGCCTGATGCTTGAAGCGGCTGATCAGGCTATCGACGGGGAAGCTGTAGCGCCAGGCGGCAATGACCTGTTTAAAGGCCGGCGGGTGTTTCTGGCATTGGCCGCAGATCAGACCGTCCAGCGGCAGGGGCAGGGCGCAGACCTCGCACTGCTCCATCAGCCAGGGCAGCTCGGTTTCGCAGGCGTTGCACACACAATCGGCCGACTCAGTGGCTTCATCGCAGATTAAACAGTTCTGTACGTTTTTTGACCATATGTAAACTTGGTGTTTGTATCCAGGTTGACAGTGCATGAATCTTCCTTAAATATGCCGAGCATCCGTGTCGTGCCTGTGGGTATTGCCCTTCCCACAGCGTTTGCCAAAGCATAATCAAGGAATCGCCCATGAGCGCCAGCACCACTGCCACCCTGCGTCACGATTGGTCCTTGGCCGAAGTCAAAGCACTGTTCGTGCAACCGTTCAATGACCTGTTGTTCCAGGCGCAGACCGTACACCGCGCGCATTTCGATGCGAACCGTGTGCAGGTGTCGACCCTGCTGTCGATCAAGACCGGCGCCTGCCCGGAAGATTGCAAATATTGTCCGCAGTCGGGCCACTACAACACCGGCCTGGAAAAAGAAAAGCTGATGGAAGTGCAGAAGGTCCTCGAAGAGGCGGCCCGCGCCAAGGCCATCGGTTCGACTCGCTTCTGCATGGGCGCGGCGTGGAAACATCCGTCGGCCAAAGACATGCCCTACGTGCTGCAGATGGTCAAAGGCGTGAAGGCCATGGGCCTGGAAACCTGCATGACCCTCGGCCGTCTCGACCAGGACCAGACCGAAGCCCTGGCTCAGGCCGGCCTCGACTACTACAACCACAACCTCGACACGTCGCCAGAGTTCTACGGCTCGATCATCACCACCCGCACCTACGCCGAGCGCCTGCAAACCCTGGCCTATGTGCGCGATTCGGGGATGAAGATCTGCTCCGGCGGCATTCTCGGCATGGGCGAGTCCCTCGATGACCGCGCCAACCTGCTGATCCAGCTGGCCAACCTGCCGGAGCATCCGGAATCGGTGCCGATCAATATGCTGGTGAAGGTGGCCGGCACGCCGCTGGAAAACGCCGAGGAGATCGACCCGTTCGATTTTATCCGCATGCTGGCGGTGGCGCGCATCCTGATGCCGCAGTCCCATGTGCGCCTGTCGGCCGGCCGTGAGGCGATGAACGAGCAGATGCAGGCCCTGGCGTTCTTTGCCGGCGCCAACTCGATTTTCTACGGCGACAAACTGCTGACCACCGCCAACCCGCAGGCCGACAAGGACATGCAACTGTTCTCGCGCCTGGGCATCTTGCCGGAAGCGCGGGAAGAGCACGCCGACGAAGTCCACCAGGCGGCGATCGAGCAAGCGCTGGTGGAACAGAAAAGCAGCGAGCAGTTCTACAACGCCGCGGTTTAAAGCACCACGGCGATCCAAATGTGGGAGCTGGCTTGCCTGCGATAGCGGTCTTTCTGACACTTCGGTGGTGACAGTCCTGCCGCTATCGCAGGTAAGCCAGCTCCCACAGGGGATCGCGCCCTGTCTTACATTTCTCTGATCTGCCGAGGCCTGCATGTCTTTCGATCTCGCCGCGCGTCTCGCTGCCCGTCGTGCCGAACACCTTTACCGCCAACGCCCTCTGCTGGACAGCCCGCAAGGCCCGGAAGTGGTGGTGGACGGTCAACCGTTACTGGCGTTCTGCAGTAACGATTACCTGGGCCTGGCCAATCACCCGCAGGTGATCGAGGCCTGGCGTGCCGGTGCGTCCCGTTGGGGCGTGGGCGGTGGCGCTTCGCACCTGGTGGTCGGGCATGCCACGCCGCACCATGCGCTGGAAGAAGCCCTGGCTGACTTCACCGGACGCCCGCGTGCGTTGTTGTTTACCACCGGTTACATGGCCAACCTCGGCGCGGTCACGGCGCTGGTGGGGCAGGGCGATACGGTGCTGGAAGACCGCCTCAACCATGCTTCATTGCTGGATGCCGGCCTGCTGTCCGGGGCGCGCTTCAATCGCTACCTGCACAACGACGCCGCCAGCCTGGCCAAGCGCCTGGAGAAAGCCACCGGCAATACCCTGGTGGTCACCGATGGCGTGTTCAGCATGGACGGCAACCTCGCCGACTTGCCGGCGCTGGCCCGTGAAGCGCGGGCCAAAGGCGCCTGGTTGATGGTGGACGACGCCCACGGTTTCGGCCCGTTGGGCGCGAACGGCGCCGGTATCGTCGAACATTTCGGCCTGAGCCAGGCGGATGTGCCGGTGCTGGTCGGCACCCTGGGCAAAGCGTTCGGCACTGCGGGCGCCTTTGTCGCGGGCAGTGACGATTTGATCGAAAGCCTGATCCAGTTCGCCCGGCCCTACATCTACACCACCAGCCAACCCCCGGCCCTGGCCTGCGCCACCCTGAAAAGCCTGGAGCTGCTGCGCACCGAGCATTGGCGGCGCGAGCACCTCAACGGCCTGATCCGCCAGTTCCGCCACGGTGCCGAGCAGATCGGCCTGACGCTGATGGACAGCTTCACGCCGATTCAGCCGATCCTGATCGGCGACAGTGCCAAGGCCATGGCGTTGTCGCGGATGTTGCGCGAGCGCGGCCTGATGGTCACCGCGATCCGCCCACCCACCGTGCCCGCCGGCAGCGCCCGTTTGCGCGTGACGCTGACCGCGGCCCACAGCGCGGCGCAGGTGCAGCTATTGTTAAACGCATTGGAAGCGTGTTTCCGCTTGTCCGGTACGACGGAGCCCGACCATGCGTGATCGCTTGATCCTGCTGCCCGGCTGGGGCCTCGGCGTGTCGCCGCTGGAGCCGTTGGCCGCCGCCCTGCACGGCCTGAACGAACACCTGCGCGTACAGGTCGAGCCGTTGCCGGCGTTGGCCTCCAGCGACCTGGATGAATGGCTCGACGAACTCGACGCGAGCCTGCCGGACAACGCTTGGCTCGGTGGTTGGTCGTTGGGCGGCATGCTCGCTTCCGAGCTGGCCGCGCGGCGCGGCGAGCGTTGTTGTGGGTTGCTGACCCTGGCGAGCAACCCGTGTTTCGTCGCCCGCGATGGCTGGCCGAACGCGATGCCCGGCGCAACCTTTGAGGCGTTCCTCGCCGGTTGCCACGCCGACGCCCCGGTCACCCTCAAGCGCTTCGGCCTGTTGTGCGCCAAAGGCGCCGCGGACCCTCGCGGCTTGGCGCGTCTGCTGGCCAGCGCGGCACCACAGACGCCGTCGGACGTGTTGATGAACGGCCTCGAGCTGCTTGCCCAACTGGATACCCGCGACGCCTTGGTGGCCTTCCGCGGCCCGCAATTGCACCTGTTCGCGGGCCTGGATGAATTGGTGCCCGCCGAAGCCGCCAGCGACCTGCTGAGCCTGCTGCCCGATGTCGAAATCGGCCTGATTGAACAGGCCGGCCACGCTTTTCTCCTGGAGGACCCCCACGGTGTAGCGGGGGCCATCCAGGCTTTTTTGCACGAGTGCGTTGATGACTGATTTAGCCCATGCCTGCCTGCCAGGCGCGTTGCCGGACAAGCGCCAGGTGGCGGCCTCCTTTTCCCGTGCCGCCGCCAGTTACGACAGCGTGGCCGAGTTGCAGCGCGCGGTGGGGCATGAATTGCTGACCCGTCTGCCGCCGGCCTGCAGTGCGCAGCGCTGGTTGGACATGGGCTGCGGCACCGGCTATTTCAGCCGCGTGCTGGGCGAACGGCTGCCGGCCGGCCAAGGCGTGGCGCTGGATATTGCCCAAGGCATGCTCGACCATGCGCGGCCGTTGGGCGGCGCGCAGCATTTCATCGCCGGTGACGCCGAGCGCCTGCCGTTGCAGGCGGCCAGCTGCGGGTTGATCTTCTCCAGCCTGGCAGTGCAATGGTGCGCGGATTTCGCGGCGGTGCTCAGCGAAGCCTATCGCGTGCTGCAGCCGGGCGGCGTGCTGGCGTTCGCCAGCTTGTGCGTGGGCACATTGGACGAGTTGCGCGAAAGCTGGCGGGCGGTGGACGGGCGGGTCCACGTCAACCGCTTCCGCAGCTTCGAAGCCTATCAACAGCTGTGCGCGGCCAGTGACTTCAAGGTGCGGAGCCTGGAGCGGCGTGCTCATGTGTTGCATTACCCGGATGTGCGCAGCCTGACCCACGAATTGAAAGCGCTTGGCGCGCACAATCTCAACCCGGGGCGGCCGGGAGGGTTGACGGGCCGCGCGCGGATTGTTGCACTGATCGACGCCTACGAGCAGTTCCGCCAGGCCCAGGGCCTGCCGGCCACCTACCAAGTGGTGTACGCCGTACTGGAGAAACCGCTATGAACGCCGCTTATTTCATCACCGGCACCGATACCGATGTCGGCAAGACCACCATCGCCGCCGGCCTGCTGCATGCCGCGCGCCTGGCCGGCAAAAGCACCGCCGCCGGCAAGCCGGTGGCTTCCGGTTGCCAGGTCACCGCCAAAGGTTTGCGCAACGCCGATGCGCTGGCACTGCTGGCCGAGTGTTCGTTGCCGTTGAGTTATGCCGAGGTCAACCCGGTGGCGTTCGAGCCGGCCATCGCGCCGCACCTGGCCGCGCGCGAGGCGGGCGTTGCGCTGACGGTGCAATCGCTGCTCAAACCCATGCAACAGATCCTGGCGCGAAAAGCTGATTTCACCCTGATCGAAGGCGCGGGCGGCTGGCGCGTGCCGTTGGCCGACCAGGACAACCTGTCCGACCTGGCCATGGCGCTGCAATTGCCGGTGATCCTGGTGGTGGGCGTGCGCCTGGGGTGCATCAGCCATGCCCTGCTCACCGCCGAAGCGATCGCGCGCGATGGCCTGCCGCTGGCCGGTTGGGTGGCGAATATCATCGAGCCGAAGACCTCTCGTCTGGAAGAAAACCTCGCCACCCTGGCCGAACGCTTGCCCGCGCCGTGCCTGGGCCGGGTGCCCAAACTCAAGCACGCCAGCAGCGCCGCGGTGGCTGAGTACCTGCACTTGGACTTGCTTGACTGATTTTGGCTATCGATAAGGCATTATGCCATTAGTGTTTTTGACGGGCCTTTTGCCCGGATGTCTGTTTCAATTCAACTTCACGATTCTCTCAGCAGGTCCACGCCATGGAAATCTCTGGCAGCAGCGCGTTTTATTCAGGCCTGAGCACCATTCAGGCCGGGCAGAGCCGCGTCGACCAGGCCGCCGGCAGGATTGCCAGCGCCGCCACTACCCAGCCGTCGGACGCCCAGAGCGACCTGCTGCAGGCCAATGACCGCGCCCAGCCGACCAACTCGGCGAGCAATATGGTCGAAATGGCCCAAGGCAAGTTTCAGGTGGAGCTGGGCGCGAAAGTCGCCAAGGCTTCCGATGAAATGCTCGGCACGTTGATCGACACCTTCGCCTGACCCCCTGAAGCAACGCGGTGTGCCAGGCACACCGCTCGCGCCTGCACCTTCGCCTTTTTCCCGATAACCCTTGTGGCGCCTCGCCGCAGGCATCGTCGTGCGCGCTCTTGAGCGGTGTCATGACAAACGGCAGCGGGACGACGCTTGACATCCCCAGGTCGTAAACGTATGTTTCAAACACCTGTTTGACCGCCATAACAAATCCCACGCGGTTGTTCATCCCAGACACATCAGCAGAGGTTTATCGCTATGCCTGACTACAAGGCCCCCTTGCGTGATATTCGCTTCGTTCGTGACGAACTGCTCGGCTATGAAGCGCATTATCAAAGCCTGCCGGCTTGCCAGGACGCTACTCCGGACATGGTTGACGCCATTCTTGAAGAAGGCGCCAAGTTTTGTGAGCAAGTACTGGCACCGTTGAACCGCGTGGGTGACATCGAAGGGTGTACCTGGAGCGAGTCAGGCGTTAAGACCCCTACTGGTTTCAAAGAAGCCTACAAACAGTTTGTCGAAGGCGGCTGGCCGAGCCTGGCCCACGACGTGGAGCACGGTGGCCAAGGCCTGCCGGAATCCCTGGGCCTGGCGGTCAGCGAAATGGTCGGCGAAGCCAACTGGTCGTGGGGCATGTACCCAGGCCTGTCCCATGGCGCGATGAACACCATCTCCGAGCACGGCACCCCCGAGCAACAAGACGCCTACCTGACCAAGCTGGTGTCGGGCGAATGGACCGGCACCATGTGCCTGACCGAGCCTCACTGCGGCACCGATCTGGGCATGCTGCGCACCAAGGCCGAGCCTCAGGCCGACGGCACCTACAAAGTCTCCGGCACCAAGATCTTCATCTCGGCCGGCGAACACGACATGGCCGACAACATCGTCCATATCGTCCTGGCCCGCCTGCCGGACGCACCGGCCGGTACCAAAGGCATCTCGCTGTTCATCGTGCCCAAATTCCTGCCGAACGCCGATGGCTCGATCGGTGCGCGCAACGCGGTGACCTGCGGTTCCCTGGAACACAAGATGGGCATCCACGGTAACGCCACCTGCGTGATGAACTTCGACGCAGCCACCGGTTTCCTGATCGGCCCGGCGAACAAAGGCCTGAACTGCATGTTCACCTTTATGAACACCGCTCGCCTGGGCACCGCGCTGCAAGGCCTGGCCCACGCCGAGATCGGCTTCCAGGGCGGCCTGAAATACGCTCGCGATCGCCTGCAAATGCGTTCCCTGACCGGCCCGAAAGCGCCGGACAAAGCGGCCGACCCGATCATCGTCCACCCCGACGTGCGCCGCATGCTGCTGACCATGAAAGCCTTCGCCGAAGGTAACCGTGCGATGGTGTACTTCACCGCCAAGCAAGTGGACATCGTCAAGTACGGCACCGACGACGAAGCCAAGAAACAGGCCGATGGCCTGCTGGCCTTCATGACCCCGATCGCCAAGGCGTTCATGACCGAAGTCGGCTTCGAGTCCGCCAACCACGGCGTGCAGATCTACGGCGGTCACGGCTTCATCGCCGAGTGGGGCATGGAGCAGAACGTGCGCGACAGCCGTATTTCGATGCTGTACGAAGGCACCACCGGCATCCAGGCGCTGGACCTGCTCGGCCGTAAAGTGCTGATGACCCAAGGCGAAGCGCTGAAGGGCTTCACCAAGATCGTCCACAAGTTCTGCCAGGCCAACGAAGGCAACGAAGCGGTCAAAGAGTTCGTGACACCGCTGGCCGCGCTGAACAAAGAGTGGGGCGAGTTGACCATGAAGGTCGGCATGGCGGCGATGAAAGACCGTGAAGAAGTCGGTGCCGCGTCGGTGGACTACCTGATGTACTCCGGTTACGCCTGCCTGGCTTACTTCTGGGCCGACATGGCACGCCTGGCGGCCGAAAAACTGGCCGCCGGCACCAGCGAAGCGGCGTTCTACACCGCCAAGCTGCAGACCGCGCGCTTCTACTTCCAGCGCATCCTGCCGCGTACCCGTACTCACGTGGCCACCATGCTGTCGGGCGCCAACAACCTGATGGACATGAAAGAAGAGGACTTCGGCCTGGCTTACTAAGCCTCACCGAGCCCACTTGAAAAACCGTCGCTCCTGTTGGGGGCGACGGTTTTTTTTTGCCGATAAAAAACGCAGCGGGGCGCTCAGGGATTGCGATTGGCTGCCGTTACAGTGATGGCAATGTGATACAGGCCGGGCAGGGTATGTTTAACTGTCTGGAGTAAGGCACAGTGCCATCATTCCTGGCGGGTCGGAGTTTTACCCTTGTCACGCGCGTCCGCTTTACGTTTCAGTCATTTCCTCCCTTCATTGCTGCTGTTACTGGCCGGGCTCTCGGCTGCGTATGTCAAGGACCTCAACGTCTTCTTCACCTCGCTGTTCAACGTGTTGCCGACCCTGGTGCTGTTGCTCGGCGGTTCGTATTGCGCGGTCTATCGTCGCCAGCGTGAACTGTTCCTGATGATCACGGTGTACATCGCCTACTTCCTGCTCGACACCCAGACCGACTACTACCGCGACAACGGCCGCGTGCGCGAAGACGCCGCGGTGGTGTTCCACTTGTGCTGCCTGTTGCTGCCGCTGCTGTTCGGCCTCTATGGGCTGTGGCAGGAAAAAACCCACTTGTTCCGTGATTTTGTCGCGCGCTGTGCGGTGCTGCTGGCGGTCGGCAGTGTCGCGTTGGCGCTGGAGCAAAGTTATCCCCAGGCGCTGCTGAACTGGCTGGCGGAAATTCGCTGGCCGGCGCTGCATGGCGCCTGGATGAGCCTGATCCAGCTGTCGTACCCGATGTTCCTGATCGGTTTCCTGACCCTGGTGGCGCAATACTGGTACCAGCCGCGCCCGCTGCACGCGGCGCAGATGGTGGGGCTGGTGGGATTGTTCTGGATGTTGCCGCAGACGTTTATCCTGCCGTTCACTCTGAACATCATGTGCAGCCAGGTAATGCTGATGATTGCGGCCGCGGTGGCCCACGAGGCCTATCAGATGGCGTTTCGTGACGAGTTGACCGGCCTGCCGGGGCGCCGCGCACTCAATGAGCGCATGCAGCGACTGGGGCGCAACTATGTGCTGGCGATGAGCGACGTCGATCACTTCAAGCGCTTCAACGACACCCATGGCCACGATGTCGGCGACCAGGTGCTGCGCCTGGTCGCCAGCAAGCTGTCGAAGGTCAATGGCGGCGGACGCGCCTACCGTTATGGCGGTGAAGAGTTCGCCGTGGTGTTTGCCGGCAAGACCCTGGATGAATGCATGCCGCACCTGGAAGAAATCCGCGAGATCATCGCCAACTACGACATCAAGCTGCGCAACCCGGACCGCCCGCAGGATGACCTGCAAGGTCGCCAGCGGCGCGCGGGCAGCGGTGCGTCGAGTGTCTCGGTGACCGTCAGCATCGGCGTGGCCGAGCGCCAGGCCGAGCACCGCACCTCCGAAGAGGTGCTCAAATCCGCCGACCAGGCGCTGTATGCCGCCAAGGGCGCGGGGCGTAACTGCGTGATTGCGGCCGGGCAAAACCGCCGTGGCGCGGTACGCACGCAGAGTGCTGCCGGTTGAGTGATGGTGCTGTATTCAGCGGCGCTACAGTGATTGTCCGGGGCGGTGGCCGGCAGTAGGTTGAAACCATCTGCTGCCGGAGACATTGCCATGCCTGAGTACAAAGCTCCCCTGCGCGACATGCGCTTTCTGATCGACAACGTGTTTGATTTCCACGCTCACTACGCCGCCCTTGGCGCGACGGACGCCAGCCCGGACATGGTCAGCGCGATCCTCGAAGAAGGTGCGAAATTCTGCGAGAACGTGCTCGCGCCGCTCAACCGCAGCGGCGATGAAGAAGGCTGCCATTTCGACAAAGGCGTGGTGACCACGCCCAAGGGCTTCAAGGAAGCCTTTGCTCAGTATGTGCAAGGCGGCTGGCACGGCGTGGCAGCCGACCCGGCCTACGGCGGTCAAGGCCTGCCGCAATCCCTGGGGCTGGTGCTCAGCGAAATGATCGGCTCCAGCAACACCTCCTGGGGCATGTACCCGGGGCTGACCCACGGCGCGATGTCGGCGATCCACGCCCACGGCAGCGCCGAACAGAAAGCCACCTACCTGAGCAAACTCACCGCTGGCGAATGGACCGGCACCATGTGCCTGACCGAAGCCCACTGCGGCACCGACCTGGGCCTGATCAAGACCCGCGCCGTGCCCCAGGCGGATGGCAGCTATGCGGTCAGCGGCAGCAAGATCTTCATCTCTGCCGGTGAGCACGACTTGAGCGCCAACATCATCCACCTGGTGCTGGCCAAGCTGCCGGACGCCCCGGCCGGCACCAAAGGCATCTCGCTGTTTATCGTGCCCAAGTTCCATGCCGATTCGGGCGAGCGCAACGCGGTGCATTGCGGCTCCATCGAGCACAAGATGGGGATCAAGGCCTCGGCCACCTGCGTGCTGAACTTCGACGGGGCCAAGGGCTTTTTGATCGGCGAGGCGAACAAAGGCCTCAACTGCATGTTCACCATGATGAACCACGCGCGGCTCGGCACCGGGATGCAAGGGCTGTGCAACGGCGAAGCGAGCTTCCAGGGCGCGATCAGGTACGCCAACGACCGCCTGCAAATGCGCGCGCTGACCGGCGCCAAGGCCCCTGAAAAAGCCGCCGACCCGATCATCGTCCATCCCGACGTGCGGCGCATGCTGCTGACCATGAAGGCGTTCAACGAAGGCAACCGGGCGCTCACCTATTTCACCGCGCAACTGCTCGACACCGCGCACTTGAGCAGCGACGCCGGCCAGCGCCAGGAGGCCGAAGACCTGTTGGCATTCCTCACGCCGATCTGCAAAGCCTTCATGACCGACGCCGGGCTGGAAGTGACCAACCACGGCATGCAGGTGTTCGGCGGCCATGGTTTTATTCGCGAGTGGGGCATGGAGCAGTTGGTGCGCGATTGCCGCATTGCGTCGATCTACGAAGGCACCAACGGCATCCAGGCGCTCGACTTGCTGGGGCGCAAGGTGTTGGGCAGCCAGGGCAAGCTGCTGCGCGGTTTTACCCGGATTGTGCATAAGTTCTGTGAAGCGCATGCCGAGCATGCGCAGCTCAAGGCGTATGTGGCGCAGCTCGATCAACTGAACCGGCAATGGGGCGAGCTGACGACCGAGGTCGGCATGGCCGCGATGAAAAACCCTGACGAAGTGGGCGCCGCCGCGGTGGACTACTTGATGTACAGCGGTTACATCGTCCTCGCCTATTTGTGGCTGCGCATGGCGATCGCGGCGCAGACCCACGACGATGCCGACTTCGCCAAGGCCAAGCTGGCCACCTGCGACTTTTACTTCAAGCGCCTGCTGCCGCGCACCGCCACCCATCGGGCTGCCGTGCAAGCGGGCAGCGAGTGCCTGATGAGTCTGCCTGCGGAGGCATTCGGCGGCTGATGACTTAAAAATACCAATCAGTCAAAAGTGGACCCTATGTGTCTGAAAAGTTGTTCGGGTACACTCGGCGCCTGTAAAACCGACCCTATCGAATTACTTTTCACGTTCTCACGAGGTTTGCCATGGCTGATTACAAAGCGCCGTTGCGTGATATGCGCTTCGTCCTCAACGAAGTTTTTGAGGTCGCCACACTTTGGGCCCAATTGCCGGCATTGGCAGACACGGTCGACGCCGAAACCGTTGAGGCAATCCTCGAAGAAGCCGGTAAAGTCACCGCCAAATCCATCGCCCCGCTCAGCCGTAGCGGCGATGAACAGGGCTGCCGCTGGGCCGACACCGTTGTCAGCACCCCGGACGGCTTTCCACAGGCCTACACCACCTACGCCGAAGGCGGCTGGGTGGGCGTAGGCGGCGATCCGGCGTTTGGTGGCATGGGCATGCCCAAGGCGGTGTCGGCGCAAGTCGAAGAGATGATCAACTCGTCGAGCCTGGCGTTTGGCCTGTACCCGATGCTGACTTCCGGCGCCTGCGTGTCGATCAACACCCACGCCAATGAAGCACTCAAGGCCACTTACCTGCCGAATATGTACTCCGGCAAGTGGGCCGGTTCCATGTGCCTGACCGAGGCCCATGCCGGCACCGATCTGGGCATTATCCGCACCAAGGCCGAGCCTCAGGCGGACGGTTCCTACACCATCAGCGGCACCAAGATCTTCATCACCGGCGGCGAACACGACCTCACCGAGAACATCATCCACCTGGTCCTGGCAAAACTGCCGGATGCGCCTGCGGGGCCGAAGGGCATTTCGCTGTTCCTGGTGCCGAAGTTCATGGTCAATGCCGACGGCAGCCTGGGCGCGCGTAACCCGGTGAGCTGCGGCTCCATCGAACACAAGATGGGGATTCAAGCGTCGGCGACCTGTGTGATGAACTTCGACCAAGCCGTGGGTTACCTGGTGGGCGAGCCTAACCGGGGCCTGGCGGCAATGTTCACCATGATGAACTACGAGCGTCTGGGCGTAGGCATCCAGGGCCTGGCGTCCGGTGAGCGGTCCTACCAGAACGCGATTGAATATGCGCGCGACCGCCTGCAGAGCCGTGCGCCGACCGGTGCCCAGGCCAAGGACAAAGTCGCCGACCCGATCATCGTCCACCCCGACGTGCGTCGCATGCTGTTGACCATGAAGGCGTCGAACGAAGGCGGCCGTGCATTCTCCACATATGTGGCGATGCAGCTGGATATCGCCAAGTTCAGCGAAGACGCCGCCGCCCGCGAGCGCGCGGATAACCTGGTGGCCTTGCTGACCCCGGTGGCCAAGGCATTCCTCAGCGATCTGGGCCTGGAAACCACGGTGCTCGGCCAACAAATCTTTGGCGGCCACGGTTACATCCGCGAGTGGGGCCAGGAGCAATTGGTGCGTGATGTACGCATTACCCAGATCTACGAAGGCACCAACGGCATTCAGGCCCTGGACCTGATGGGACGCAAGATTGTCGGCAGTGGCGGCGCGTTCTACACCCTGTTCGCTGACGAGATCCGCCAGTTCACCGCCACCGCGGGCGCGGAGCTGGCTGAGTTCACCGCGCCGCTCAATGCCGCGGTGGATAGCCTGGATGAGTTGACGGCCTGGGTGCTGGACCGTGCCAAGAGCAACCCGAATGAAATCGGTGCGGCCTCGGTGGAGTATTTGCATGCATTCGGTTACATGGCCTACGCCTACATGTGGGCAAGGATGGCCAAGGCGGCGCTGGGCAAAGAAGCCGAGGAAGGTTTCTACGCGAGCAAGCTGGGCACCGCACGTTTCTACTTTGCCCGTCTGCTGCCGCGTATTCAGTCGTTGAGCGCGTCGGTAAAAGCCGGTAGCGAATCGCTGTTCTTGCTGGATGAGGCCCTGTTCTAAGGGTGTAGAGGCTTTGTAAGCATTCTCTTACATGACGTGCTGCTAATCGTCCTCTATCGCCAAATTGGATCCACGGATAATCTACTTCACATGGACGTCGCGCAGGAAGCGCAAAGCAACAACACGGACACGTAGGATTCTGCCAGGATGGCGGAGTGAAATGGATGTCAGGGAAACAGTCTGCAAAGCCCCGCTTCGGCGGGGTTTTCTTTTGCCCGCGAAAAAGTCAGCCCGGCACCTGCGGAGCGTTCATCACGTCCTCCAGCAAGGTGCGCAGCAGCGCCAACGTCGCTTGCTGGCGCTGCACATCGCGGCACACCAACCCGACTTTCAGCGGCACCCTCGGTTCACTCAAGGGTTTCCACAGCAGCGCCTGGCTGTTGTGTTGGTCCTGGGAACGTCCCGGCAGTACCGTGGCCAGTTTGGTATGCGGCAGGCTGTCGAGAATCCCCACCATGGTATTCAACTCCGCCTGCACCTGCGGGCGCCGCCCGAGGTTGGATAGCTGGCCCTGCCAGATCTGCCGGATCTGAAACTCCTCCCCGAGCAGCAACATCGGCAACTCGGCCGCTTGTGTCAGGGAGACTTTCTTGAATTCACGCAGGGGGTGATCCTCCGGGATGACCACCTTCAGCTCATCTTCATACAGCAGCACGCCGTGCAACCCCGGCTGGCGGGGCGGCAGGTAACTGATGCCGATGTCCAGCGAACCATTGAGCAGGCGCCGTTCAATCTCCAGCCCGGTCAGTTCGTAGATTTGCACCACCAGGTGCGGCTGGGCCTTGCGCACACGCTCCAGCATCTGCGGCACCAGGCTGGTGTGTACGGTTTGCAACACACCGATGGCCAAGGTGCGCAATGCCTGGCCCTTGAAGTTGCGCAACGCCTCCACGGCTTGCTGCATGCCATCGATCAACGGCAAGGCGTGGTTGTATAACGTATGGGCCGCGAGGGTCGGCAGCAGGCGCTTGCTGCTGCGTTCGAACAGGCTCACATCGAGGTTTTGTTCGAGCTGGCGGATCTGCTGTGACAGGGCCGGTTGGGAGATCGACAGACGCTCAGCGGCACGGCCTACGTGGCCTTCCTCATACACCGCGACGAAATAACGCAGTTGCTTAAAATCCATAAGTAATTCTTATCGAAAAAGCTGGAAAATCGAAATGGCCGTTGGCCCCCAAGACGCCTAGTCTAGCGCCTATCCACAAGGCTTACAGGGCCAGATCGGGCGATGATTAGCGTTTATGTTGATGGTGTTTGCATAGGCAAGTCAAAAAACCTCCAGGCAGGTTTTGCGGGGTACACCGACCACGGCATGGTTGCCATGGGAGGAAAAGTGTGAACCTGTTCAATTTGCGCCGCTCGGCGGCCAGTCTGGATGACCTGATCCTGGATGCTTGTGGCGAAGATTTTCCCAGTGGATGCCTGATGCCTACCGTAGCGCGCCCCCCGCAGGTCTTTGTGCGCGGCCAGGGTTCCTGGTTGTGGGACAGCGATGATCGCGCCTATCTGGACTTCAGCCAGGGCTGCGCGGCCAACAGCCTCGGCCACAGCCCGCAGGTATTGATCCGGGCCCTGGCCGATCAGGCCCAGGCGCTGATCAATCCCGGTAACGGCTTGCATAACCGTCCCCAACTCAACCTCGTCGACCGCCTGTGCCACCGCACCGGCAGCGACCAGGCGTATTTGCTCAACAGCGGCGCGGAAGCCTGCGAAGCGGCGATCAAACTGGCGCGCAAGTGGGGCCAGCTGTATCGCGGCGGTGCTTATCGCATCATCAGCGCCAGCAACGGTTGCCATGGGCGCAGCTTCGCGGCGATGTCGGCCTCGGCGAGCAGCCGTGAAAACCGCTTTGAACCGCAATTGCCGGGCTTCAGTCACGTCCCGCTCAACGACCTGGCGGCGCTGCACGCGGCCGTTGACGCGCAAACCGTTGCCATCATGCTCGAGCCGATCCAGAGCGAAGCCGGCGTCATCCCGGCGACCGAGCATTACCTCAAGGGTGTCGAGCGGCTGTGCCGCGAGCTGGGCATTCTGCTGATCCTCGACGAAGTGCAAACCGGCATCGGCCGTTGCGGCACCTTGCTCGCCGAAGAGTACTACGGTGTACGCGCCGACATCATTGCGCTCGGCAAAGGCCTGGGCGGTGGTGTACCGCTGGCGGCACTGCTGGCGCGTGGCAAGGCTTGTTGCTTTGAAGTCGGTGAGCTGGAAGGCACCCATCATGGCAATGCGCTGATGGCCTGCGCCGGGGGGGCGGTGCTTGATGCTGTGCTGGGGCATGGCTTCTTCGAGCATGTGCGTGAGTCTGGTTGTTACCTCGGCGAAGGTCTGGCTCGCCTGGCTTATCGCTATGGCCACGGTCAACTGCGCGGCCAGGGCCTGATGTGGGGCCTGACGTTATCGGATGATTCTGCGGATGCCGTAGTAAAAGCGGCTCTGGACGAAGGACTGATCCTCAACGCCCCGCAACCCAATTGCCTGCGCTTCACCCCGGCCCTGACGGTGAGCAAAAGCAACATCGACGAAATGCTCCTGCGCCTGGGGCACGCCTTTTCCCGGGTACGCACCGCACAACTGCAATGCCGCAAGGGCATCGCCGTCTGACCCCTTATTCCTGAACCGTCTCGCGGTATACGCGGCGCCCCCAGCTTGTTTTTTTTGGCTGGGGGCGTTTTTTTTTGTGCAGCGAACGATGGTCGCGGTGCCAGATCCTACTGAACCCTCACGAACGTCCAAGGTCGATTAGCTACACGGCTCACACGAGCCGATTTTCAGGAGCTGAACCCATGGACATCATTCGTATCATCATCGCCATTCTGTTGCCGCCACTGGGTGTGTTCCTGCAAGTGGGTTTCGCCGGCGCGTTCTGGCTGAATATTCTGCTGACCTTGTGCGGTTACTTCCCAGGCATCATTCACGCGGTGTACATCATCGCCAAACGCTGAGGCTCTCAGCTTTTTGCGATGAGTCGTGAGTTGCGCTCGTTGCGAAAGGCCAGTTGCTCGATGGTCTGGGTGGCGTGTTCGGCCTCTTCCCGTGCTTGAAGGATGATGCCGTGGTGCTCGGACTTGCTGCACACCGGGTCGGCATTGCTCGCATCCCCGGTCAGCATGAACGCCTGGCAGCGGCAGCCGCCGAAGTCCTTTTCCTTTTCATCGCATGAACGGCACGGCTCGGGCATCCAGTCGTAGCCGCGAAAGCGGTTGAAACCGAAAGAGTCGTACCAGATGTGCTGCATGCTGTGGTCGCGCACGTTGGGAAACTGCACCGGCATCTGTCGGGCGCCGTGGCAGGGCAGGGCGGTACCGTCCGGAGTTACGGTCAGAAAGATGCTGCCCCAGCCGTTCATGCAGGCTTTCGGGCGTTCTTCGTAGTAATCCGGGGTGACGAAAATCAGCTTGCACGGGTGCCCTTCGGCTTCGAGCTTGGCGCGGTATTCGTTGGTGATGCGTTCGGCGCGCACCAACTGTTCCTGGGTCGGCAACAATCCCACGCGATTGAGCTGCGCCCAGCCATAGAACTGGCAGGTGGCGAGTTCGACAAAATCCGCTTCCAGCGCAATGCACAGCTCGATGATGCGGTCGATCTTGTCGATATTGTGCCGATGGGTGACGAAGTTCAGCACCATCGGATAGCCATGGGCCTTCACTGCGCGGGCCATTTCCAGCTTTTGCGCGAAGGCCTTTTTCGAGCCGGCCAGCAGGTTGTTCACCTGTTCGTCGCTGGCCTGGAAGCTGATCTGGATGTGGTCCAGGCCAGCCTTCTTGAAGTCGCTGATCTTCTGCTCGGTCAGGCCGATGCCGGAGGTGATCAGGTTGGTGTAGAAGCCCAGCTTGCGCGCTTCGGCGATCAGTTCGGCGAGGTCCTGGCGCACCAGCGGTTCGCCGCCGGAAAAGCCCAACTGCGCGGCGCCCATCTCACGGGCTTCGCGAAATACCTTGAACCATTGCTCGGTGCTCAGCTCCTTGCCCTGCTCGGCGAAATCCAGCGGGTTGGAGCAATACGGGCACTGCAGCGGGCAGCGATAGGTCAGCTCGGCGAGCAGCCACAAGGGCAGGCCGATGGCTGGTTTTTCAGGCAAGGGTGATCCAGTGCTCGGCACGGGCGACCTCCATGAATTGCTCTACGTCATTGCCCAGCTCAGGCACACCGGGAAATTGTTTATCCAGCTCACCGATGATCGTGGCGACGTCGCGCTCGCCGTCGATCAGTCCACCGATCAAGGCGGCACTTTCATTGAGCTTGATCATGCCCTCGGGGTAGAGCAGTACATGGCCTTTTTGCGCCGGCTCGTACTGGTAGCGATAACCCTGGCGCCAGGTCGGTTTCTTGCTGCGATCAAAGCTCATAGGGCGATCCCTTTATGCCAGACCCGCTGCGTGGTCACGCTGTGATAGGGCGGGCGTTTCAATTCGTAGGCCATGCTCATGGCATCGAGCATGCTCCACAGGATGTCCAGTTTGAACTGCAGAATTTCCAGCATACGCTCCTGGCCTTCGCGGGTGGTGTAGTGCTGCAGGGTGATCGCCAGGCCATGTTCGACATCGCGGCGGGCCTGGCCCAGGCGGGTGCGGAAATACTCATAGCCGGTGGGGTCGATCCACGGGTAATGCTGCGGCCAGCTGTCGAGGCGCGATTGGTGGATCTGCGGCGCGAACAGTTCGGTCAGCGAGCTGCTGGCGGCTTCCTGCCAGCAGGCGCGGCGGGCGAAGTTGACGTAGGCGTCCACCGCAAAGCGCACGCCGGGCAACACCAGCTCCTGGGAGCGCAGTTGGTCCGGGTCGAGGCCGACGGCCTGGCCCAGGCGCAGCCAGGCTTCGATGCCGCCGTCTTCGCCGGGGGCGCCGTCGTGGTCGAGCAGGCGCTGAATCCACTCGCGGCGGATTTCACGGTCCGGGCAATTGGCCAGGATCGCGGCGTCCTTCAGCGGGATGTTCACTTGATAGTAGAAGCGGTTGGCGACCCAGCCCTGGATCTGCTCGCGGGTGGCGCGGCCTTCATACATCGCCACGTGGTACGGGTGATGGATATGGTAGAAGGCGCCCTTGGCCCGCAGGGCTTTTTCAAATGCATCGGTGCTCATCGGTATATCAGTCATATGGGTCTCCTGTGGGAGCGAGCTTGCTCGCGAAGGTCGTTAACGGTGACGCGTGCACCCTGAGTATCTGCGGTGTTCTTGCGTTTTTCGCGAGCAAGCTCGCTCCTACAGTTCAATGCTCATGCCGTCGTAAGCCACTTCGACATTGCGCCGCACCAGCTCGGCCCGCTCGGGAGAATCTTCATCGAGGATCGGGTTGGTGTTGTTGATGTGGATAAGTACCTTGCGCTGCTTCGGCAGGTGCTCCAGCACTTCGAGCATGCCGCCGGGGCCGTTCTGCGCCAGGTGGCCCATCTCGCGGCCAGTGCGGGTGCCGACGCCACGGCGCTGCATTTCATCATCGTCCCACATCGTGCCGTCCACCAGCAGGCAGTCGCTGCCGGCCATGATTTCCAGCAATGGCGCGTCCACCTTGCCCAGCCCTGGGGCGTAGAACAGTTTGCCGCCGGTGCGCAGGTCTTCGACGATCAGGCCGATATTGTCGCCGGGGTGCGGGTCGAAGCGGTGCGGCGAATACGGTGGCGCGGCACTGCGCAGCGGCAGCGGGGTGAAACGCAGGTTGGGGCAGGCCGGGATGGTGAAGCTGGCGTCCAGCTCGATGCGGTTCCAGGCCAGGCCGCCATTCCAGTGGGTGAGCATGGTGAACAGCGGGAAACCGCTGCTGAGGTCTTCATGGACCATGTCGGTACACCACACCTGGTGCGGGCAGCCTTCGCGCAGGCTCAGCAGGCCAGTGGTGTGGTCGATCTGGCTGTCCATCAGGATGATCGCGCTGATGCCGGTGTCGCGCAGGGCGCGGCCGGGTTGCATCGGCGCGAAGCCCTGCAGTTGTGCGCGGATATCCGGCGAGGCATTGCACAGTACCCAGTTCACGCCATCGTCGGAAATCGCGATGGATGACTGGGTACGCGCCTGCGCTCGCAGGCTGCCATCACGAAAGCCTGCGCAGTTCGCGCAATTGCAGTTCCACTGCGGGAAGCCGCCGCCGGCGGCGGAACCTAGAATCTGGACAAACATGGCCGCTCCATCAAACAAAGCTGAAAACAAAAACGCCCCGGACGAGCCGAGGCGTTGTCTTACCCAGCCAATCAGCGGCTGGCGAAGTACATAGTCACTTCGAAACCGATGCGCAGATCAGTGTAAGCAGGTTTGGACCAAGTCATATTCTTACTCCTACGAAGGGATGGGACGTTTACTACCAAGTAATACATATAGTCCACCTCCAGTCGGAGATGTTCAGATGTGTGCCTATGAATATTACGCATTTTTTTCCAAGTTAGCGCTGTCTTGGTGGAAAAAGCCTATTGCGGCAGCGGCAACGATCAGTCTGCCGATTGCCAGTCACCGCCGCTGCGCGGGCCGTTGGCGATGCAGCGCCAGCCGCCCGCGGCGTCCTGTACCTGTTGGGCGGCGCGCTGCAGATCCGCGTGCGTCAGGGCTTGGATCTGGGGTTGAAGCAGGGCCAGATAATCCGCTGGATGGCCGGCCAGGCGCGCCTGCCACAACAGTTCGGCGGCCTGGGCGAGGGGCAGCGCCTGCGCCGTGAATTGTTGCGCCAGCGCTGGGTGGCCGAGGTCGTCGCTGGCGTCGATCAATGCCGGTAATTGCGCGAGGAAGGTGTGCAGGTGCTGCATGATGCCCTCAAGGGAAACGCTGGGCGACTGCACGCCAAACAGCAGGCCGGTTTGCCCATTGATCTGTCGGATACCGCTGAACACCGCGTAGCCGATTTGCAGCTCTACCCGCAGGCGTTGGTAGAACGGCCCTTGGAGCAGGTGCGCCAGCAGGCGCCATGCGGCTTCATCTGCCAGGGAGCGCGTCGACGTCGGGCAGAACAGCAGCAAGGCCGCATCGAGGGCATCGGTGTGGACCTCATGCCATAGACGCTGGCCGTTGAGGCTGGGGCATTCGGATTCAAGAATGGCCGGTTGCCCGGGCAAGCGGGTGGCGGCGGATCTGAGCGCCGCTTCGCAGTGGGCGGGCAGCCCAATGCCCAGGCCTTCCCAGCGTGCGTGGGCCCACGACAGCGAGGGCGCAGGCGGGTTTGGTCGAACGCCGGCACAGCACGCCGGCAGCGCCTTGAGCAATTGCCGGATGGCAATCGGCGGTGTGCCGGCAGTGGCGTGTTGCCGATCCTCCTCAAGCAGGTTCAGGCTGCGCGCGAGCTCATCGAGTATCGCCGGCATGGGTTGGTGAAGACCGACCATCTTCACCAGCCAGTCATTGCCGATCGCGTCGAAGGATAAGTCGACGCCGGCCTGGCGGGCATTTTCGCGCAACGGTGCCAGGGTGTTTTCCAGCGTCGATGGGCGCGCGCAATCCAGCCGCCAGCGCAGGTAGAGCGCGCCTTCCTCATGGGCATCGGCCAACGCCGGGCTGAACGACAACGCCGACAGCTCTCGCCGCCCTCGGGAACGGTCCTGGGCAAAGGTGCGCAGGCCCCGGTGGGCGCTGGTCTGGCCGCGAATCAGGCCGGCGCGTTCGTCCTTCACGGGTGGGCGCAGGAACGGGTTGTTGGGCGGCAGTTGCCACGCATGTCGGCAGGCTTGCAGCGGCAGGGCGTCGAGCAGGGTCTTGAGGGCGGCAACGTGCTGCTCCGACACCGGCGCTTCGAGTTCTTCGCTGTCATGCCGCGCCAACGCGAGGGCGCCTTGGACCTGCTGTTGGCGTGCGTTGAGCAGGGCGAATTCCTCGCGCAGAGATGTCCAGTCGCTGTGTGCGAAAAAGCTCAGCCAGTCGTACAACAACGCTTCGATCTGTGTCGCCGCGTCGCTTTGAGTTCCGAGGGTAAAGTCGAGATCCAGCAGCGCTTGTCCGGCGAAATGGTAGAGCACGGAGGCCTGCACAGTGCTCGCCAATTGCCGCGCTTGCAGTTCCGCGCGCAACCCGCCGGGCGCCGAGGCGTTGAGCCAGAAACAGAGGAAATCCAGGGCTTCCCTGGGGGCGTCGACGCTGATGACGTGATGCAGATGGCCGTCGGCGCTGTGTTGGAAATGCTGTGTATGAGCGGGCATCAGTGCTGGCGGGGCCGCCTGCGGGTGTCGCGGGCCGGCGCGCAGTTGCTCACTGAAGCGCCGCGCCAGGCGTTCCAGTTCTGCCAGCGGTTGTGGGCCGGCCAGATTCAACGTCATTTGCCCCGACTGATAGAAGTGCTGGTGGAAATCCCGCAATGCTTGCTGAAACGCCTGACGTTCCACCGGCAGGCTGTCGCGATTGCCCGCATGGAAGCCGCGCAGCGGATGATCGGCCGCCAGGCCCTCCAGCAGCGCGACCTGTTGTTGTGCGTTGGCGTCCTGGGACCAGGCGATGAATTCCGCGTGCAGCACTTCGCGCTCGCGCAGTTGATCGTCCAGCGCCAGGCGCGGATGGGTCAGCAGATCGGCCAGGCGTTCGAGCCCATCGGCAAAGGTCGACAACGGCAGTTCAACGAAGAAATCCGTGGTGCGCTCGCGGGTGCTGGCATTGACCTGGCCACCGTGGCGCTGCACGTAGGTCATCAGCCCTTCTTCGCTCGGAAAACGTTCAGTGCCAAGAAACAACAGATGTTCCAGAAAGTGCGCCAGGCCGGGCCACGCCAACGGCACGTCATGGCTGCCGGCCGCCACCCGCAAAACAGCGGCGCAACGCTTTAAACGCGGGGTATGGCGCAGGGAAACCCGCAGGCCGTTGGCCAGGGTCAGGTGAAGGTGATGGGGCTGGGCCGGCGCAGGCATGGGCACTTCCGATACGAGGGAAGTGCCTATGCTAGCAAACCCTCCAGATCAGGGCTTGTGCAGCGTGCCGTACAGTTCGGGGCGGCGGTCTTGCAGGTAGTCATTGGCGGCGCGGGCATCGAGAATCGATTGGTGTTCCAGCGTGCCGACGATCAAGGCTTCATCCAGGCCGGCCTGGGCGATTCGCTGCCCATCCGGCGCGGCAATGCTGCTTTGCCCGCAATACTGAATCTCGCCTTCGTGCCCGCAGTAATTGGCGTAGGCCACGTAGCACCGGTTCTCGAAAGCCCGCGCCCGCACGGTGACGTCGGCGACAAAGTCGAACGGCACCATATTCGCGGTGGGCACCACGATCAGGTCGGCGCCGGCCAGGGCCAGGCGCCGGGTGTTTTCCGGGAACTCCAGGTCGTAACAGATCAGCACGCCCAGTTTCCAGCCGTTGAGTTCCACCAGCGGAAAATCATCGCCGCCGGCACTGAACATCGAATGATCGAGGTCGCCGAACAGGTGCGTCTTGCGGTAGTTGCACAGGCGCTGGCCGTGGGTATCGATCAACTGCACGGCGTTATAGATCTGCCCGTTCGCGGCGCGCTCCGGGTAGCCATACAGGATTGCCAGCCCGGCACTTCGCGCCAGTTCGGCAATCGTTCGCGCCGACTCGCCATCCTGCGCCTCGGCCAATGCGCCGACAGCTTCGGCACCGATGTTGTAGCCGGTGAGGAACATCTCCGGCAGCACCAGCAGGTCGGCGCCGGATGCCTCATGCGCGAGTCGGTGCAGGCGCTCGAGGTTGCCGGCCACGTCCAGCGGCAGCGGCGGGCATTGGTACAGGGCGACACGCATGGCTTGGCTCCTTAATCGGCCAGGGCAATTGGCCCGATTTCATCGAACACATCACCCGGCCCCGGGTTCTCTGGGTGAGTGTGGCCGCCGAAGTGGGTCATGATGCCCCACACCGCGTTCAATGAGGTTTGCACAGCGCCTTCGACCCAGGCCGGTGTCCAGGATACGTCATCGCCGGCGATAAAAATCCCACGTTGCTCGGCGGGCATGTCCTTCTGCATGAAGTGCGCGTACATCCGCTGGTTGTAGCGATAGTGACCAGGCAACGCACCTTTGAATGCCCCGAGGAAATGCGGGTCGGCTTCCCAGGACACGGTGATCGGGTCGCCGATGATGCGCGCCTTGATGTCGACTTTCGGGTAGATCTTGTTCAGTGCGTCGAGGGCCAGCTTCACGCGTTTATCGATGGGCTGCGGGAGCATTTTCAGCGCATCGCTCATCCACGAGTACGACAGGCAGATCACGCCCGGCTTGTCGTCGCCGTTGTCGAACAGGTAAGTGCCACGGGTCAGGCGATCGGTGAGGGTCATGCTCATCAGGTCGCGGCCGGTTTGCGGGTCTTTGTCTTTCCAGAACGGGCGGTCGACCATCACGAAGGTCTTCGACGATTGCATGTAGCGGGTGCGGTCCAGGGCCATCCACATCTTTTGCGAGAACAGGGTTTCGTCGCATTCGATCTGGGTGGTCAGCAGCCAGCTTTGGCAGGTGGTCAGCACGGCGGCGTATTCGCGGGTATCGCCGTAGTTGTCGGTCACGGCGAAACGGCCGCCGGGCGCGTGGGCAATGCGCTTGACCCCGGCCCGTGGCGCGCCGCTGTGCAGCGAACTCAGGCTGGTGCCCGCCGGCCAGTGGGCGCAGCGCTCCGGCACATGGCGCCAGATACCCATGGGCACCTGCGCCACGCCGCCGACCACCAGGTGTTGATGGTCGTCGCAGTTGGTCATCACCACGCGGAAGATTTCCAGCATGGAGTTGGGGAAGTCCGAATCCCAGCCACCGGTGCCGAAGCCGACCTGGCCAAACACTTCGCGGTGATGGAAGGACAGCTTGGCAAAGGCCTTGGAGGTGGCGACGAAGTCGTAGAAGGTGCGGTCGTCCCACAGCGGCACGAGTTTGTTCCACAGCGCTTTGAGGCGTGGTACGTCGCGGTCGCGGATGGCTTGCTGGATATCGCCGAACTGCGAGCCGGCTTCCAGGGCGTCGGCCCACGCGTCAGCCACTTCCTGGAACAGCGCAGGCAAGTCGGACAGTTTTTGTGCGTAGTGGGTCTGGCCTTCCAGGTCGATGACCGTGCTGCCGGAAGCCGGCGTCAGCGGGTTGGGGAAGGGTTTGGTGTCCAGGCCGAGCTTGTCGACATAGTGGTAGAACGCGGTGGACGACACCGGGAAACGCATGCCGCCCAACTCGGCGATGATCCCTTCGGCGCCTTCAAACGCCTGGGAGCGCAAACGGCCGCCCATCTTCGAGGCCTCGTACACCACGGGCTTGAGGCCCAGCTTCATCAGTTCGTAGGCGGCCACCAGGCCGGCGATCCCGGCGCCGACGATCGCCACTTCGGCGCCGTGGTTGGCGGCCGGAATACTGCCCAGGCCGGCGGGGTGTTCGATCCAGTCATCAAACGCAAAGGGGAAATCCGGGCCGAAGATGGTGATCGGTTTTTTACCGTCGGCGGGGTGGCGATTGGTCTTGCTGATGCTGCTGGACGGAATGCTCATGGCTGACCTTACTAGCGGCTCGCGGGACGTACCCGCTGAGTATAGGAAAAGATGGCAGCCAGTTTAGGGAGCGTAGCGTTCGTTAATAAGACGCAAAGTGTCGTCGAATTGAATTGTTTTCAGTCAAAATGACGAGGTTGGCGGTCAGATTGGTTGTCTGCGATCGAGTTTGTTGCTGAGGATGATCGACGTGGTGGTTTTTTCCACGCCGTCGACGCTGCCGATCTGGTCCAGCAATTGATCGAGCTGTTCTGGCGAATCGGTGCGCAGCCATGCCACGTAATCGAACTCGCCGCTCACCGCGCACAGTTGCTGAACCTGGGCCATGGCGCTGAGCTTGCGCAGCACGTCCTTGCCCGAGCGCGCCTGCACGGTGATGCCGACATACGCCTGCAGCCCGCCATCCACCACACGCTGGCCGAGGCGCACGCCATAACCGGTAATCACCTGGGTTTTCTCCAGACGAGCCAGGCGCGACGTCACCGTAGTGCGCGCAATGCCGAGTTGCCGTGCCAGCATGGCGACGCTTTCACGGGCATTGATCTGCAACGCGGCGATCAGTTGGCGGTCGATTTCATCGAGGACAGGCAAGGGCAGCTCCGGTGCGGACGGATAGGGGGCATATGTTACAGGCTTGCGTCAGCCAACAGACAGCGGGCAAACAGTTGCGGCACGGGCAGGTTGCGGTGGTTGTAGCGACTGAGCAGGATGATCTCCCGGTAAAAGGTCAGATGGCCTAGCGGGATAATTCGTACCTGGGGCGAGCGTTCGAGCCACAGCCCCGCCTGAGGAATCAGCGACACCCCCAGGCCACACTCGACCATCTTGACGATGGCTTCCAGCTCATCCAACTCTAGC
Organism: Pseudomonas sp. Pse79; assembly: GCF_024519615.1. Classification (NCBI taxonomy): domain Bacteria; kingdom Pseudomonadati; phylum Pseudomonadota; class Gammaproteobacteria; order Pseudomonadales; family Pseudomonadaceae; genus Pseudomonas; species Pseudomonas sp. Pse79. Next base: position 58,656 of record NZ_JALJRR010000002.1, on the reverse strand, counting down.
GCCACCTGCACCTCGAGCTTCTGCTCGCGCAGAAACCGGCTGACCAATCGACCGCCAAACGACGCCCGGTCGTAGCGCACATGGGGTTGGCTGCCGAGCAACTGCAAGGGGTCATCGCCTGCCAGTGCATGCGGCACGATCAGCGCAAAAGGCTCCTTGCGCAGCACCTGTACGTGCAGCTCCTTAGGCAAGTCAAAAGGCGGTCGAATGATAATCGCCGAGTCCAGCTCGCCAGCGTCCACCTGGCTCAGCAATTCCAGGGACACGCCGGGCACCAACTTGCATTCCACGGTCGGCGCGGCCTGACGTAACCGGACCAGGGCCTGGGGCAACAACCCGGTCTGCGCAGTGCTGATCGCCCCGACTTTCAGCTCGCCCCGGTATTCATTGGCATCCACCGGCACTGCCATGCGGTTGAACGTCTCCAGAATCTCCTTGGCCAGCGGCAAGGCGCGAACGCCTGCGGCATTCAGCGTAGCCTGGCGCCCGGTGCGGTCGAACAACGCCACCCCGAGCGCCTGCTCCAGTTGACGAATCTGCGCACTGACCGCCGATTGCGTCAGCCCGATATGCATGCCCGTCGCGGCGAACGTACCGTGGCGCGTTACCGCGATAAAGGTCTTCAATTCACGCAGCATGGGCGCCTCAACTCATCGAAATTATTTGAGCTCGGTGCAAAAACTATCGTCTTTTCATCGCCAGTAGCAAGGCTAAACTCGAGCCTCTCCACGACCCGCAGAGGTTTGACCTGATGACACTGGCACCTTTTCACTTGGCCATTCCAGTATTCGACCTGGCCGCTGCCCGGCATTTCTACGCTGACGTGTTCGGCCTGCAAGAGGGGCGCTCCAGCGACCACTGGGTCGACTTCAACTTCTTCGGCCATCAACTGGTGATTCATGAACACCCCAAAACAGTCTCCCAGGCTGCGGCGCACACCAACGCAGTCGACGGCCACGACGTCCCCGTGCCGCATTTCGGCGTGGTATTGAGCTGGGACGACTGGCATGCCCTGGCGGCGCGCTTGCAGGCACGGCAGACCGCGTTCGTGCTGGAGCCGCACATTCGCTTCAAAGGCCAGGTGGGGGAGCAGGCGACACTGTTTTTGTTTGACCCCTGCGGAAACGCGTTGGAGTTCAAGGCGTTCCGGGATATTGGGCAGTTGTTTGCGACGTGAGCCTGAGGGCGAGGGCGCTGGCTAAAACGGCAGCGACAGACACACAAAAGCCGCGCAATGCGCGGCTTTGGAGTTGGTGGGCCCACACGGAATTGGGCCGTGGACCAAAGGATTATGAGCCCGAGTAAAAGTCCTGCCTCCATTGGGAAACCCCATAAAACATAGAGTTTTTTGGCATTTTTTTTCATATGTGCCGAATAGATTTACAGTTGGTGTGGACGCTTTGTGGACGGCCCTCGGTGCCATCCATTGCACTCCCTTGCAAAACCTCTCACATCGTGCAATTGCCATTACCCTGGGAAGAACCACGACCGGCCTCGCCTGGAGCCCCGATTGCATCACCTTGATGGCTTGCACAAAAAACCTAGGCAAAGCCCGTCGGCGGGAGGGGGATAAGTGCTTTTCCGTCGCATTTTTTCTTGTGCAGCAATCTTATACCTCTCGTAAAGGTCTTTAGTGTGTATGGTGTGTATTCTGTCTTGATCGCCACGCCAGTCGTGTGTACCATACACAACATGAGGGTGTGGGTATGGGCTGATGCGAAGTCGAGATGTGATTGAATTGATAGAGGCGGATGGGTGGTTTGAAGTGGCGGTAAAAGGAAGTCACCACCAGTTCAAACACCCAACAAAAAAAGGCCGGGTGACGGTTCCCCACCCCAAGTCTGAGATAGCTAAAGGAACGCTACACAACATACTGAAAACCGCCGGCCTAAAGTGAGGTCGGTTTGACCATCGAAGGCGCCTGCATGGGCCTCGGTGAGGCGGTACTGGACGAGTGATGGTCTTCACGGAGACCGTCAAACCTGCAGATACTGAATCTCAAGTGTTCGGCGAGACGAGCGCTTTAATTCTCAAGGGAGAATTACATAAATGAAATTTCCAGTCGTAATACATAAAGACGCTGATTCTGATTTTAGTGTGACCGTACCCGACGTGGATGGATGCTTCTCCGCTGGTAGCACCTTCTCGGAAGCGCTTGAAAATGTACACGAGGCACTGGCGCTGCACCTGGAAGGGCTCGTCGCAGATGACGAAGCCTTGCCTCAAGCGCAAGAAGTAGACGCTCACTTGGATAATCCTGATTACGCTGGTGGCGTGTGGGCAGTGGTCGACTTCGATTTGACCCCGTATCTGGGCAAATCGGTGAGATTTAATGCCTCGCTGCCTGAGCATCTGTTGAATCGGATTGATGAAAAAGTACAGAAGGATCATCGCTACGCATCACGATCAGGCTTTCTGGCCACTGCCGCGTTGCGGGAGCTGTGCGCTTAATTAATTGAAACGACTGAAAGGGCGCCAATCGGCGCCCTTTGTCTTTCTATGGCTGATGAGAACGCAAGGGCTGGTTGGCCTTCGCTGATAACAGTTAGATTTGTTGGACGATTCGAAGCAAACGAACGACCCAGTAAGCCGTTTGCATGGGTATGGCTCGAAAGTTGTGCGTTCATCTGTTGCATCAAGTCGAGCAGATCACACACCACCTGAAAGATGTTCACGCTCTCAGATCCGACATGATTTTTTGGTGCATGCATCTGCAGACTGACCCCCGCTACGCTCTTACGCAGCCCCTCAATCCTGTCCTCCATATCCCCACCCACCGTGGCGTTGCGTTTTTGCCCCACCACCAAGTTCAAGTCCGGCCAGTCGCTTGGTGCAGATCATCCACCGCCGCTAGGCTTGCAGCTCCAGGTATTGGAATGGAAAGGTTGAGCACTATATGGAGATACACGCTTTCCTATTGAGGGCGTTGAACCCCACCTATCAGGATCTCCAGATAGGGTGATGTGGACGTTTTGTGGACGGTAGTGCCTTTATGAAATTTCCTGGCTGAAGATTTTGCATCTTAAAAAACGACAAAAGCCGCGCAATGCGCGGCTTTCGAATTGGTGGGCCCACACGGACTTGAACCGTGGACCAAAGGATTATGAGTCCTCTGCTCTGACCAACTGAGCTATAGGCCCTTAACAGGTCGCGGATTATAGCGATGGTTTCTCCGCTGTGCTATCCGAAAAATCCTGAACCCTCATACGAAGAAACGTCGCGGCAAAAAGCTCCGGGGGCAGGGGCAGGCTGACGATGTAGCCTTGCATCTGTTCGCAGCCCTCGGCGGCGAGGAAGGTTTGTTGTGCGGGGGTCTCTACGCCTTCGGCGATGATGGTGAATTGCATGCTGTGGCCCAGGGCAATGATGGCGCGCACGATCGCCACGTCGTGGGGGTCGTCGGGCAGGCCGCGGATGAAGGATTGGTCGATTTTCAGGAAGTCCAGGGGCAGGCGCTTGAGGTAGCTGAGGGATGAATAGCCGGTGCCGAAATCATCGATCGCCAGTTGTACGCCCAGGCGTTTGAGTTGGTGCAGCACGTCCAGCGCTTCTTCGGCCTGGCTCATGATGAAGTTTTCGGTGATCTCCAGTTGCAGGCAGCCGGGTTCGAGGCGGTAATCGCGCAGTAGCTGTTCGATGCGTGACAGCAGGTTGGGCTGGCGCAGTTGTGCGCCGGCGAGGTTGACTGACAGCGGGCCGAAGTGATCGAAGACGGTTTGCCAGGCGTGCATTTGTTGGCAGGCCTGCTCCAGGACCCAATCGCCGATCTGCAGGATCATGCCGTTCTCTTCGGCCAGGGCGATGAAGTGTTCGGGCGGTACGTCGCCGAAGGTCGGGTGGTGCCAGCGGATCAGCGCTTCGGCGCCGATCAGTTCCTGGGTCTCCAGGCTCCGTTTGGGTTGGTAATACAGGCTCAGCTCATCGCGTTCGATGGCCCGGCGCAGTTCATGTTCCAGCGCCACGCGTTCTTTGGCCTGGGCGGTCAGGTCGCGGGTGTAGCCTTCGACGCGGTTGCGGCCCTTGGCCTTGGAGCGGTACATCGCGGCGTCGGCGTTTTTGACCAGGGTGGCGACGTCCATGCCGTCCTGGGGGTACAGGCTGGTGCCGATGCTGGCGCTGATAAAAAACTCGTGCTCACCCGCCTGGAACGGCGGGGTGAAGCAGGCCAGCAGCTTATTGGCCAGGTGCTGGGCGTCGCTGGCTTGCTGCAGGCCGGGCAGGAGGATGATGAATTCGTCGCCGCCCAGGCGGGCGACGGTGTCGATGTCGCGCAGTTGCTCCTTGAGGCGCACGGCGATGTTCTGGAGCAGCAGATCGCCGATCGGGTGGCCGAGGCTGTCGTTGATGTGTTTGAAGCGATCCAGGTCGAGGAACAGCACGGCGCCCTGGTGGCCGCTCTCCTGTTGATTGTTGAGCGCGGCCTGTAGCCGGTTTTCAAACAGGGTGCGGTTGGGCAGGCCGGTCAGCGGGTCGTGATGGGCCTGGTAGTCGAGGCGGGCCTGGGCGTGTTTGAGGCTGGAGATGTCGGCAAACACCGCGACGAAGTGCGTGATCGCCTGGTCGCGGTTGCGCACGGCGCTGATGGTCAGCCAACTGGGGTAGACCTCGCCGTTCTTGCGACGGTTGGAGATCTCGCCCTGCCAATGCCCGTGAGTGGTCAACTGGTGCCACATCGCGGCATAGAATGCGCTGTCATGCAGGCCGGAGGCGAGCAGGCGCGGGGTGTGGCCGAGGGCTTCGGCTTCGCTGTAGCCGGTGATCTCGCTGAAGGCGCGGTTCACGGCGCTGATGTTTTGCCGGGTGTCGGTGATCAACACGCCTTCGGCGGTGCTTTCGAAGACGGTAGCGGCCTGTTGCAGTTTTTCCTGCATCTGTTGGCGCTCGGTAATGTCCCGAGCGATGGTCAGCATGCAGTCGTCATCGCCGATGGGCAGCGGGCGGCTGGACAACTCGCACAGCCGGATCTGCCCGTCGCTGCGGCGGATATGGCAGATGAAATCGCGGACAAACCCGTCGCGTTGCAGCAGCTCCAGCATGTGTTTGCGTTCGTTGAGGTCGACCCAGATGCCCAGGTCCAGGGTTGACTGGTCGAGGGAACTCACGCTGGCGATGCCGGTAATGCGGCTGAACCCTTCGTTGACCTCGATCAGTTGGCCATCGCTCTGACGGCTCAAAAGCAAACCGTCGGGCGAGGCATGGAAGGCCTTGGCGAATTTCTCTTCGGAGGTTTGCAGCTGTTGCTGGGTTTCCTTGAGCTGGGTGATGTCTCGCACCACAATTACCAGGGCTTCGGTCGTGTCGAGTTGGAACGGTTCGGCGGAAATCAGCCCGGTAAAGGCTTGGCCGTTGCTGCGCAGAAAGCGCATTTCCAGGTTGCGGATGCTGGTGGTCTGCAGCCGTTGCAGCAGGTCCGGGCCGATGCCCGGGATACCCCAGATATTCAGCGAAGTAGCGGTTTTACCGATCACGTCTTCGGCCTTCAGGCCCACCTGGTCCTCAAACGCTTTGTTGACCTCCAACAGGCAGCCGTCGGACATTCGTGCGATCACCAGAATGTCTGGGCACTGTTGGAACACCGAGGCAAATTTTTGCTCGGACAATTGCAGCGCCTCTTCCGTGCGCTTGGCGTCACTGATGTCGATCATCAAGCCACGGAGTACCGGTTCATGGCCGTGTTCGATCAGGCTGACAATGTCGCGTACCCACAGGCAACGGCCGTCGGCGGTGATCACCCGGTAATCGACGCTGTGATCACGGTTGGCGCGGGTTTCGCGGTAGCAATAGGCTTCGGTGCGCGTCAGGTCGGCGGGGTGAATGATGCTGCGCCAGAAGCCTGGAATCAGCCAATGGGCGCGGGGGTAACCGAGCAGTTCTTCGGCATGCGGAGACACGTAACTGTAGGTGAAATCGCTAATGCTGGCTTCCCAGGCGATGGCGGACAAGCTCTCCACCAGGCCGCGATAGTGATATTCGCTGCTGCGCAGTTCCTGCTCGAGGGCGACGCGGCGGGAAATTTCCGAACTGAGCCGACGATTGATCCGAATCACGACGACCAATACGCTGCTCAGCAGCAGTATCGTGGGCAGGCCATACGTCAGCAGATCCGTCCAGAACGTGCGGTGATCGGTGAGGCTGCCGACCCAGTGTCGCTGGATCGCTTGCGTTTCGTCCGGGCTGAGGTCGGCGAGGACCTTGTCCAGAATCCCTACCAGCATTTTGTTTTCACGAGGCACGCCCATCGCCAGTTGGTAGCGGTAGGGCGTTTCACCGCTGACGTACAAGCCATCGAGCTTGAGTTGGCGCAGGCTCCATACGCTCGAAGCCAGGTCGCCGACTACTGCGTCCACTTCATCGGTGGCCAGCGCCTGCAGGGTCGAGCTGACATTCGGCAAGGCCACCAGGTTGAGGTCGGGGTGGTGGGTGCGCAGCAATTCATGGGGCGCGTAGTTTTCCACCACGGCAATCTTCAACCCATAGAGGTCCTTCAGGTTGTGCGGTTGTGCACCGCCTTCATGGGCGAGGATGACGATGGGGAAGTCCAGGTAAGGCCGCGTGAACGCCATGTAGGCCTGGCGCTCGGGGGTGGACATGATGCCCGGCAGCAGGTCGAGCTGGTTGTTGCGGGCCTGTTCGAGGACGGCGCTCCAGTTCACCGGCTCGATCAGCTTGATCCGGACGCCCAGGCGGTCTTGGATCAGGCGCACGTAATCCGCCGCCAAGCCTTGGTAGCGTCCGTTCTCGTCGCGGTATTCGAAGGGCGGCCAGGAGGCATCCACCCCCAGGCGCAGCTCCTGATGGTCCGCCAACCAGCCACGCTCATCCTCCGTGAGAGTCAAGGCGCCAGCCGTTGCGGTCCAGGTCAGCAGCGACAGCAAAAGCACGGTCGGCAATCTGGGCATAACGGTCTCGTTATGGCACGGGGAATGTTTCGAGTGTAGACGGGCATTGCGGGGGAGGGAGGGCGCAGCGGTGAATCTATAAAAAGTAATCGGTAGAAAGCAAAACCCCCGGCCTGGGCCGGGGGTTCTGGGATCACTCGTCGAGGAAGGAGCGCAGATGCTCGCTTCGCGTCGGGTGACGCAACTTGCGCAGCGCCTTGGCTTCGATCTGACGGATCCGCTCGCGGGTCACGTCAAACTGTTTACCGACTTCCTCAAGGGTGTGGTCGGTATTCATGTCGATGCCGAAACGCATGCGCAGTACCTTGGCTTCACGGGCAGTGAGGCCGGACAGTACGTCGCGGGTCGCTTCTTTAAGGCTCTCAACGGTGGCTACATCGATTGGCGACTGCATGGTCGAGTCTTCGATGAAGTCGCCCAGATGGGAGTCTTCGTCATCACCGATCGGGGTTTCCATGGAGATCGGCTCTTTAGCGATCTTCAATACCTTGCGGATTTTATCCTCAGGCATTTCCATGCGTTCGCCCAGCTCTTCCGGGGTCGGTTCGCGACCCATTTCCTGCAACATCTGCCGGGAAATACGGTTGAGCTTGTTGATCGTCTCGATCATGTGCACCGGAATACGGATGGTGCGGGCCTGGTCGGCGATCGAGCGAGTGATCGCCTGACGGATCCACCAGGTGGCATAAGTCGAGAACTTGTAGCCGCGACGGTATTCGAACTTGTCCACCGCCTTCATCAAGCCGATGTTGCCTTCCTGGATCAGATCGAGGAATTGCAGGCCACGGTTGGTGTACTTCTTGGCAATGGAGATCACCAGACGCAAGTTCGCTTCAACCATCTCTTTCTTCGCGCGGCGGGCCTTGGCCTCACCGATCGACATGCGACGGTTGATGTCCTTGATCTCGGCAATCGTCAGACCGGTTTCGGTCTGAAGTGCGGTCAGCTTCTGCTGGCAACGAATGATATCGGGCTGCAGGCGACCAATGGCTTCGGCGTATTTCGCCTTGCCCTTGGCCAGAGCGTCGGTCCAGCTTTCGTCAACTTCGTTGCCCGGGAACTGGCGCAGGAAGTCGGTACGCGGCATGCGCGCATCACGCACACAGAGCTGCATGATCGCCCGCTCTTGTGCGCGCAGACGCTCAAGGGCGCTGCGAACACGCTCGACCAGGCCTTCGAATTGCTTCGGCACCAGCTTGATCGGCATGAACAGCTCAGCCAGCGCCACCAGCTCGGCAATTGCCAGCTTGTTGGAGCGACCGTGCTTTTTCAGGGCCTTGCGGGTGATTTCCATTTGATCGGAAACCGCACCGAAACGCTGGGCAGCGATGATCGGGTCTGGACCGCTTTCGACTTCATCTTCGTCGTCGGTGCTGGCTTCGGCATCGTCGTCTTCGGCATCGTCGTCCGCTTTCACGGCTTTCGGGTCGACAGGCGGCGGCACTTCGGCAGCAGGTGGCGCAATGCCGTCGTCCGGGTCGATATAACCGCTCAGGACGTCGGACAGGCGGCCACCTTCGGTGGTGACGCGAGTGTACTCGGAGAGAATGTGGTCAACCGTGCCAGGGAAGTGCGCAATTGCGCCCATCACTTCACGGATACCCTCTTCAATACGCTTGGCGATTTCGATTTCGCCTTCGCGTGTCAGCAACTCGACGGTACCCATTTCACGCATATACATGCGTACAGGGTCAGTCGTGCGACCGATGTCGGTCTCCACCGCGGCCAACGCGGCAGCGGCTTCTTCAGCGGCTGCCTCGTCGGTATCGGCGTCGGCCAACATAAGGGCGTCCGCATCCGGAGCACTCTCGTGTACGGGGATCCCCATGTCGTTGATCATGCGGATGATGTCTTCCACCTGCTCTGGATCTGAAATATCCTCAGGCAGGTGATCGTTGACCTCTGCGTAAGTCAGATACTTCTGCTCACGACCCAGGGTGATCAACTCTTTGATACGAGACTGCTGTTGCGCTTTTCCGGACATAACACCCTATCCACTGAAGGTCTTGGCGGGCAAAAAACAAGCCGAGGATTATACCCGAGCTATGACCTCACGCGCCAGCTGAGGTCGGGTTTGATGCGGAAACATTCTGTTTTAAGAGGTCACGCATCTGTTTTGCTATCTGAATTTGCTCTTCAGCCGATAATCCCGGCTGCCTCGCTCTCTTGATGAGTTCATCGAGGGTCTGCGTGTGCTGACCCGCGGATAACCTAGTAATGGTGTCTAAAAACTGTTGTTCAAGGTTATCGCCGTCAATTAGCCACTCCTTTTCCGCGAGTGCTTTCAACAACCGCCCTTGTTCGGTGCCATGCCAGCGAGCCATCAGCTGAATGGAGTTTAGCTTAGGATTTTTCTGCACCGCCTCGATCAGCGCGATCAGTACCTGGGCATAGGTATTGCTCTCGTTGGCAAAGTGCTCGGCACTCTCGACCTTGCCCGCCAATTGCGGATGGTGGATGAGCGTGCGCAGGGCAATCAGCGTCGGCGCCTCTACGGCCACCGGGGTGCGCGGGGCGTAGGCCTCGTCGCGGTCACCACGCTTGCCGTTTTTGTTCCAGGGCTTCTTGTCCCATTTCTTGCCGCCGGCGCCGGGCTTTTTCGGTGTCCACTCCTGCTGGGGCGTGTAGGCCTCCTGCGGTTGGTGGAAGTCGGAATAGTCCGGCATGGCGTCGTAATCCATGCCTGGGTCGTAGGCCGGCGGCGCATCTTGCGGTGCGCTGTGGACCAGCTGGCTGACCGCTTCGCCGCTCAGTCCGGTGATTTCCAGCAGGCGTTGACGCATCAGGGTGCGCAGGTTCGCGCCCGGCACTTTGTCGATCAGCGGCGCTGCGAGGGTGGCCATGTGCGCCTTGCCTTCGAGGGAGCGCGGGTCGGCTTCTTCGGTCAGTTGCTGGAAGAAATAGTCCGCCAGCGGCTGCGCATGCTGGTTGATGCGCGCGCGGAAGGCGTCGGTGCCTTCGGAGCGGACCAGGGTGTCCGGGTCTTCGCCTTCGGGCAGGAACAGGAAGCGTGCGCGGCGCCCGTCCTGCAGGCACGGCAGCGTGGCTTCGAGGGCGCGCCAGGCAGCGTTGCGGCCGGCCTGGTCGCCGTCGAAGCAGAACAGCACGCTGGGCACTACGCGGAACAGGCGCTTCAAGTGTTCTTCGCTGGTGGCGGTGCCCAGGGTCGCCACGGCATTGCGCAGGCCTTGCTGGGCGAGGGCGATCACGTCCATATAGCCTTCAACCACGATGATTTCGTCGAGGTTGCGGTTGTTCTTGCGCGCTTCGAACAGGCCGTAGAGTTCCTGGCCCTTGTGAAACACTGCGGTTTCCGGCGAGTTGAGGTACTTGGGCTTGTCGTCTCCGAGCACCCGGCCGCCGAAGGCGATGATCCGGCCACGGCTGTCGCGGATCGGGAACATCACGCGGTCGCGGAAGCGGTCGTAGCGCTTGCCGGTCTCGGCGTTTTCCACCAGCAGGCCGGCGTCGATCATGGCTTTTTGCTGGAGGGTGTCGCTGCTCAGGTGTTTGTACAGGTTGTCCCAGCCCGGCGGGGCGAAGCCCAGGCCGAAGTCGCGGGCGATTTCGCCGGTGAGGCCGCGCCCCTTGAGGTAGTCGACGGCGGCCTTGCGCTGCGGATGGCTCTTGAGCGCCTGGCGATAAAAGTCGGCGGCGGCGGTCAGCAGCGGGTACAGCGGCGAATCGGTGGGTTGCCGCGGTTTGTGCGGGCGGCCGCTTTCTTCGCGGGGGATCTCCATGCCGGCGGCTTTGGCCAGTTCCTCGACGGCCTGGGGGAAGTCCAGGTTGTCGTGGTCCATGATAAAGCCGAGGGCGTTGCCGCCCGCGCCGCAGCCGAAGCAGTAGTAGAACTGCTTGTCGGGGCTGACGCTGAACGACGGGGTCTTTTCCTTGTGGAACGGGCAGCAGGCGGTGTAGTTCTTGCCCGCCTTCTTCATTTGCAGGCGCGAGCTGACTACATCGACGATGTCGGTGCGGTTCAGAAGGTCGTCAATAAAGCTCTGGGGAATCAGCCCGGCCATGGCGTTCTCGTCATCACTGCGTGGAAATGAGGGCCCGTGAAGTGCTCAAGCGCACGTATCGTATGGCTCGACCATCAATCGTCTGCTTGGGCTGTCAGGAAGTGTATCTGCCGAACATCCACTGACGTTAATTTCTACTCAGTCTGTTCGGCGAAGAAATGTTGCCCCGGCGTCCGGTCTTGGCCAATGGCGGGCCTCGGAAGCGCATCGATGGGCACAGCCGACACAGTCGATCGTCTGCTTGAAGAAATAAGTGTGCTCGTCAGTAGCCTTGTTAGACTCGTCAGAAGAGACGCGCACCGCTGGCAGAAGAGCCAGTCCTGACGTGTGAAGCAGTGTCTCGGTCGCGTGGGCGGCGTCGACGGTGAAGCATCAAGCGATATCCGCAAATGCCAACAGCCCGGCTTAGGGCCGGGCTTGGCAGAAGCTTGCTACGAACGTCTGTGTATTAGTACAGACGAACGGCGCGGCGCTGCTCGCGCTGAACTTTCTTGGCGTGACGCTTAACAGCGGCTGCTGCTTTACGCTTACGCTCAGAAGTTGGCTTCTCGTAAAATTCGCGGCTACGAACTTCAGCCAGAACACCGGCTTTTTCGCAGGAGCGCTTGAAACGACGCAGAGCTACGTCGAAGGGTTCGTTCTCTTTTACTTTGACGGCTGGCATCCAGAGCTACCTTCTTTCATTACCGGGAATCAACGTTCTCGTCGCAAAAAATTCGCGGCTGAGGTCGTCGGTTTTTAAGGGTTGCGGATGTTAACCCCTCATTGCCAGGAATGCAAAGCCTCTGATCGAAAACCGCTAGTCGGGAGGGGGAGTGGCGACTATTATGCGCGCCTTCGAATTCAGCCTCTACAAGGCGCAAACCCATGCTAGTACTGGGACTTGAAACCTCCTGCGACGAAACCGGTGTCGCACTTTACGACAGTGAACGCGGGCTTTTGGCCGATGCGCTGTTCAGTCAGATCGACTTGCATCGCGCCTATGGCGGCGTGGTGCCGGAGCTTGCCAGCCGTGATCACGTCAAACGCATGCTGCCGTTGATTCGGCAGGTGCTGGACGAGGCCGGCTGCGTGCCGACCGAGATCGATGCGATCGCCTACACCGCCGGCCCCGGATTGGTCGGAGCCCTTCTGGTTGGGGCTTCTTGCGCCCAGGCGCTGGCATTTGCCTGGGACATTCCGGCCCTCGGCGTACACCATATGGAAGGCCATTTGCTGGCGCCGATGCTGGAAAAAACACCGCCGCAGTTCCCGTTCGTCGCTTTGTTGGTTTCGGGTGGCCATACGCAGCTGGTTCAGGTCGATGGGGTCGGTCAGTACACGCTATTGGGCGAGTCCCTGGACGATGCCGCCGGTGAGGCGTTCGACAAGACCGCGAAGATGATGGGCCTCAATTATCCCGGCGGTCCGGAAATCGCGCGCCTGGCCGAAAAAGGCGTCGCCGGTCGCTATACCTTCCCGCGTCCGATGTGTGATCGCCCGGGGCTGATGTTCAGCTTCAGCGGTTTGAAGACCTCTGCCCTGAATACCTGGCAGCACAGCGTCAGCGCCGGGGACGACAGTGAGCAAGCCCGTTGCGACATCGCGCTGGCGTTCCAGCAGGCGGTGGTGGAGACTTTGACCATCAAGTGCAAGCGCGCCCTGAAACAGGCGGGCATGCAGCGCCTGGTGATCGCAGGCGGCGTCAGCGCCAACAAGGCCTTGCGCGCATCCCTGGAAAAAATGCTCGGCGACATGAAGGGCGATGTGTTCTACGCGCGCCCTGAATTCTGCACCGACAACGGCGCGATGATCGCTTATGCCGGTTGCCAGCGCCTGCAGGCCGGGCAGCACGAAAGCCTGGCGATCAGCGTGCAGGCACGCTGGCCGATGGAGCAGTTGTCACCGTTGTAGGCGCTCAAGGTGAGCGGAATTCATCGGCCGGATTTAAAAATGCCGTTCGCGCCCGGCAAACAGGTCGCGTAAATTGCCGCGATGGCGCCAGACGATCAGCAGGGTCAGCACACTCATCGGCAACAGCGCCGCCGGTTCCTGCCAGGCCAGCAACGGCAGGGTGAGCGGCGTGGCGATCAGCGCGGCCAGCGAGCTGGTGCGGGTCAGGTAGAAGGTCAGCAGCCAGGCGAGCATGGCCAGCAGCGCCGCCGGAGGGTAGATCCCCAGCAGCATGCCGGCCGCCGTGGCGACACCCTTGCCGCCGCGAAAACGGAAGTACAACGGAAACAGATGGCCGAGGACGGCGCACACGCCAACCCAGGCTTGCTGTTGCAGGGTAAGGCCGGCAAGGCTGGCGATCAGTACGGGCAACAGGCCCTTGCACACGTCGCCCAGCAGCGTCAGCACGGCGAGCTTCTTGCCGGCCAGGCGCAGCATGTTGGTGGCCCCGGCATTGCCTGAGCCACCCATTCGCGGGTCGGGATTTCCCGTCAGGCGGCTGAGCAAAATGGCGAAGGACAGCGAGCCGAGCAGGTAGGCGAAAATCGCCAGTGACCAAAACATGCTAACTATTCCGGGCGAGGACGCCCTGATTCTAACGGGGCATCGCGCCCTTGTCGTGCTGCGGAGAAGAGCTTGGACAGAGTGTTTATCGAAGGCCTGGAAGTCGACACCGTGATCGGGGCCTACGACTGGGAGCGCGGCATCAAGCAATGCTTGCGCCTGGACCTGAGTTTCGCCTGGGACAACCGCCCGGCCGCTGCGGGTGACGACCTCACCCTGGCACTGGATTACGCCAGTGTATCCGCGCGTATCCAGGCCTTTGCCGAGCAGTCGCAGTACCAGTTGGTGGAAACCTTTGCCGAGCGTCTGGCCGAAGTGCTGATGAGCGAGTTCCAGATTCCCTGGCTGCACCTCAAGTTGACCAAGCCGGGGGCCGTGCCGGCCGCCAAGGGCGTGGGCGTGGAGATCGAGCGCGGATGTCGCTAACTCAGGTTTACCTTGGTCTTGGCAGCAATATCGAGCGCGAGCCCCATCTGTGCGCGGGCCTGGATGCACTCGCGGGCTTCTTGATCGACATGCGCTGCTCGGCGGTGTTCGAGAGCCAGCCGGTGGGCATCAAGAGCGGGCTGTTCTTCAATCTGGTGGTGTCGGCCTATACCGACCTGTCGTTGATGGAACTGGATCGCCGGCTGAAATCCATCGAGGCCGACAATGGCCGTTACGCGCCGGATCGCAAGGGCCTGCCGCTGGATATCGACGTGCTGCTGTACGGCGATCTGGTGGGCAACTTCGATGGCCTGATCCTGCCGCGTGCAGAAATCCTGAAAAACGCCTTCGTGCTGTGGCCGTTGTCGATGATGGCGCCAGATCGTGTACACCCTGAAGTGGGCAAGACGCTGGCTGAGCTGTGGCGGGATGCACAGATCGATCAGGTGCTGGCGCCCGTCGGATTCGAATGGCGGGGCCAGCAACTGACGCCGAGCGCGCTGCTATAGGGCGTGCTGTTCCTTGTAGGCTTTCAAGGTCTTGAGCCGTTCGCGCTTCAGGGCCTCGCCCAGTTCGGGGCCCTTGAAACCCTTCTCCAGCAACGGCGCCACCGCGACCTCGCGCGCGGCCTTTGCGGCGCCGCGCAAATAATCCGCCTGTGGATAACTGCGTTGTTCCAAGCCCTTGCGGCCGCGGGCGTCCATTTCGCAGGCGACCACGAACTCTTCAAAGCGCTGCGGCCGCCGGTAAACGTCAAAACTCTGCAGCAATTCCAGCAATGTCGAGGCTTTAAGCTCCAGGGCACGATGGCCATGGGTGTGGTATTGGCCCACCAGCAGCGCCAGTTCCTGGCAGTCCCTCGGCGCCTTGAAGCGTTCATTGACCGCTTTGATCAGCTTCAGGCCGCGCTGCTCATGGGCAATATGCTGTGGCAACTTATCCACAGGCGTCAGGCCTTTGCCGACGTCATGCAGCAGGCAGGCCCAGCGCACTGTCAGCGGCTGGTGATGCAAAGCGGCCTGTTCGAGCACGCTCAAGGTGTGAACGCCGCTGTCGATCTCGGGGTGATGGGCTGCGGGCTGCGGCACGCCGAACAGGGCGTCGACTTCCGGCATCAAGGTGTTCAATGCGGCGCAATCGCGCAGCACCTGGATGAACACCTGGGGCTGATCTTCCATCAGGGCACGGGAAATTTCCTTCCAACTGCGCTCCGGTGTCAGGGCTTCGAGTTCACCGGATTCGCTGAGTTGACGCATCAGGTCCAGGGTTTGCGGCGCCACTGTAAAACCCAGGTGGGCGTAGCGCGCAGCAAAGCGCGCAACCCGCAATACGCGCAGGGGATCTTCGGCGAACGCCGGGGAAACGTGGCGTAAAATGCGGGCTTCAAGGTCGCGCTGGCCGTGATAGGGGTCGGTCAGCCTGCCGTCGTCGTCCTCTGCCATGGCGTTGATGGTCAGGTCGCGGCGGATCAGGTCTTCTTCCAGCGTGACGTCGGGGCTGGCGTGAAACACAAAGCCGCCATAGCCCCGGCCACTCTTGCGCTCGGTACGGGCGAGGGCGTACTCGTCGCCGTTTTTCGGGTCGAGGAATACCGGGAAGTCCGCGCCCACCGGTTTATAGCCCTTGGCGAGCATTTCCTCGGCCGTTGCACCGACGACGACACGGTCGATATCGGTGACCTTGATGCCCAGAAGGCGGTCACGCACCGCGCCGCCGACTTTGTAGATTTTCATGAAAAAGCCTCCATTAGCCGCACAGGATAACGCCTGTGCCCGGCCAATGGAGGCTTTGCCGTTTCAGAGATGAACGACGGCCAGGTCCAGGCGGCCGTAGTCGTTATCGTTGTGATCGCTGCGTGGGGGGACGTGGTGGGTTTTCATCACCTGATCGCCCTGCAGGGTTTCCAGGTGGATGTCGAACCCCCACAGCCGATGCAGGTGCTTGAGTACTTCCTCGGT
The DNA here is from genome assembly GCF_024519615.1 of Pseudomonas sp. Pse79. Taxonomy (NCBI): domain Bacteria; kingdom Pseudomonadati; phylum Pseudomonadota; class Gammaproteobacteria; order Pseudomonadales; family Pseudomonadaceae; genus Pseudomonas; species Pseudomonas sp. Pse79. The sequence goes on along the minus strand of NZ_JALJRR010000002.1, from coordinate 42,855 downwards.
GGAGTCGCCCAGGGGTTTGCGGTCGTGCTGCTGGTGACGCAGGGTCAGCGAGCGGTCGCCGCGCACGTCGATGCTGTAGATCTGCACGTTGGGCTCGCGGTTGCCCAGGTTGTACTGCGCCGCCAGGGTTTCGCGAATGGTGCGGTAGCCGGGCTCGTCGTGGATGGCCGGTACCACCAGGTCGTCCTTGAGGTCGTCATCGAGGATGCTGAACAGCTTGAGGTCGCGAATCACCTTGGGCGACAGGTACTGCAGGATGAAGCTCTCGTCCTTGAAGCTGCTCATGGCGAACTTGATGGTGGAAAGCCAGTCGGTGCCGGCGATTTCCGGGAACCAGTGGCGGTCTTCCTCAGTGGGGTTTTCGCACATGCGCCGGATGTCGCGATACATGGCAAAGCCCAGCGCATACGGGTTGATGCCGCTGTAGTACGGGCTGTCGAAGCCGGGTTGGAACACCACGCTGGTGTGGGAAGTGAGGAACTCCATCATGAAGCCGTCAGTGACCAAGCCTTCGTCGTACAGGTCGTTTATCAGGGTGTAGTGCCAGAACGTCGCCCAGCCTTCGTTCATCACCTGGGTCTGGCGCTGTGGGTAAAAGTACTGGGCGATCTTGCGCACGATACGCACGATTTCCCGTTGCCACGGCTCCAGCAGGGGCGCGTGCTTTTCCAGGAAATACAGGATGTTTTCCTGAGGTTCGGCGGGGAAGCGCGCATTGTCCTTGTCGCTGTTTTTATCGGCGCGTTTGGGAATGGTGCGCCACAGGTCGTTGATCTGCTTCTGCAGGTGTTCCTCGCGCTCCTTCTGGCGCAGGCGTTCTTCTTCGGCGGAAATCGGATACGGGCGTTTGTAGCGATCGACGCCGTAGTTCATCAGGGCATGGCAGGAGTCGAGCAAGTCTTCCACCGCATCGATGCCGTGGCGCTCCTCGCACTGCATGATGTACTGCTTGGCGAACACCAGATAATCGATGATCGAGCTGGCGTCGGTCCAGGTACGAAACAGGTAGTTGCCCTTGAAGAAACTGTTATGCCCGTAGCAGGCATGAGCCACCACCAGCGCCTGCATGCAGATGGTGTTTTCTTCCATCAGGTAGGCGATGCACGGGTCGGAGTTGATCACGATCTCGTAGGCCAGACCCATCTGGCCGCGACTGTAGGACTTTTCGGTGCTGAGGAAGTGTTTGCCGTAGGACCAATGGTGGTAGCCCAGGGGCATACCTACCGAAGCGTAGGCATCCATCATCTGTTCGGCGGTGATCACTTCGATCTGGTTGGGATAGGTGTCCAGGGCATAACCGGCCGCGATGCGGCTGATTTCCCGGTCGTAGGCCTGGATCAGTTCAAAGGTCCACTCAGACCCCGTGGAAATGGGTTGGCGTTTATGCTCTTTGGCGGTCATGTCACTAACCTGCGCTGGAAGAGTTCACGGAAGACCGGATAGATATCGCCGGCCGAGACCAATTGCTGTTGGGCGAACGTGTCGGCGAAGGCTTCGCCGATGCGCTCGTATTCGAACCACAGCGCCTGGTGCTCACGGGGGGTGATCTCGACATAAGTGTAGTACTGCACGAATGGCATGATCTGGTTGATCAAGATGTCGCGGCAGATCGGCGAGTCGTCATTCCAGTTGTCGCCGTCGGAGGCCTGCGCCGCGTAGATGTTCCAGTCGTTGGCCGGGTAGCGCTCGGCCATGATTTCCTGCATCAGTTTCAACGCGCTGGAGACGATGGTGCCGCCGGTTTCCCGTGAATAAAAGAATTCCTCCTCATCGACTTCCCGGGCGCTGGTGTGGTGGCGGATGAATACCACATCGATCTTGTCGTAGTTGCGCTTGAGGAACAGGTACAGCAGGATGAAAAAGCGCTTGGCGATGTCTTTGGTGGCCTGGGTCATGGAGCCGGACACGTCCATCAGGCAGAACATCACCGCCTTGGAGCTTGGGTTGGGTTGTTTGACCAACAGGTTGTATTTCAAGTCGAAGGTGTCGAGGAACGGCACGCGGTGAATGCGCGCGCTGAGCTTCTCGATTTCTGTCTCGATTTCCTGGATATCGCCGAAGTTGTCCGGTTCTTCGCGTTTCAAGCGCGCCAACTCTTCCTTGGCCTCCTTCAATTTGGCGCGGCTGCTGCCGGACAGGGCGATGCGCCGGGCGTGTGCCGAACGCAGGGTGCGGATGATGTTGATCCGGGAAGGGTTGCCTTCGTTGCTGATCCCGGCGCGCACGGTCTTGAACGTGTCGGTGCCGGTCAGGTTGCGCTTGACCAGGTTGGGCAGTTCGAGGTCTTCGAACATGAATTCGAGGAATTCTTCCTGGGTGATCTGGAACACGAACTCATCCATGCCTTCGCCGGAGTTACCCGCCTTGCCGGGGCCCTTGCCGCCGCCACCGCCTTGGGGGCGCTGGATGTGTTCGCCGGTGGTGAACTCCTTGTTGCCCGGATGCACGACAGTCTGCTTGCCACCCCGGCCGTGGTGCAGCACCGGTTCGTCGATGTCCCGTCCGGGAATGCTGATCTGTTCGCCATGCTCCATGTCGGTGATGGAACGGCGGCTGACGGCCTCTTCAACGGCCTTTTTGATGTGGTCACGGTAACGCCGCAGGAAACGTTGACGGTTTACCGTGCTCTTGTTCTTGCCATTGAGGCGTCGGTCGATCACATAGCTCATGGGGAGCCCTCCGGGCAGCTTCACGTTACAAGCTTCAAGCCGCGAGCTGGAAGCTTAGAGACAAGCGGTCGACTGCCAGGCCATGGGCCCGGCAGTACACGCCCGTCGCTGCCTTACTGCGATTTGCGCACCCGCAGATACCACTCGGAGAGCAAACGTACCTGTTTGTCGGTGTAGCCACGCTCGACCATCCGTGTAACGAAGTCGTTGTGTTTTTGCTGATCCTCCTTGCTGGCCTTGGCGTTGAAGCTGATGACCGGCAGCAGATCCTCGGTGTTGGAGAACATTTTCTTCTCGATGACCACCCGCAGCTTCTCGTAGCTGAGCCAAGTGGGGTTCTTGCCGTTGTTGTTGGCGCGGGCGCGCAGCACGAAGTTGACGATTTCGTTGCGGAAATCCTTCGGATTGCTGATGCCGGCGGGTTTTTCGATCTTTTCCAGTTCCTCGTTGAGGGCTACGCGGTTGAGGATTTCGCCGGTTTCCGGATCGCGGTATTCCTGGTCCTGAATCCAGAAGTCGGCATACAGCACGTAGCGGTCGAAGATGTTCTGGCCGTACTCGCTGTAGGATTCCAGGTACGCAGTCTGGATTTCCTTGCCGATGAACTCGATATAGCGCGGCGCCAGGTATTCCTTGAGGAAGCGCAGGTAGCGTTCGCGGGTTTCGGCCTGGAATTGTTCCTGTTCGATCTGCTGCTCCAGCACATAGAGCAAGTGGACCGGGTTGGCGGCGATCTCGTGAGGGTCGAAGTTAAACACCTTGGACAGGATCTTGAACGCGAAGCGCGTCGACAGGCCGTTCATGCCCTCGTCCACGCCGGCGGTGTCGCGGTATTCCTGGATCGACTTGGCCTTGGGATCGGTGTCCTTGAGGTTTTCGCCGTCGTACACGCGCATCTTCGAATAGATATTCGAGTTCTCCGGCTCCTTGAGGCGCGACAGCACGGTGAATTGCGCGAGCATCTTCAAGGTGTCGGGCGCGCAATGGGCCTTGGCCAGGGAGCTGTTGAACAGCAGCTTGTCGTAGATCTTGATTTCATCGCTGACCCGCAGGCAGTACGGCACCTTGACGATGTAGATCCGGTCGATGAAGGCTTCGTTGTTCTTGTTGTTGCGGAAGGTGTGCCATTCCGATTCGTTGGAGTGGGCCAGCAGGATCCCGGTGAACGGAATCGCGCCGAGGCCTTCGGTACTGTTGTAGTTGCCTTCCTGGGTGGCGGTGAGCAGTGGGTGCAGGACCTTGATCGGAGCCTTGAACATCTCCACGAATTCCATCAGGCCCTGGTTGGCCCGGCACAGTGCGCCCGAGTAGCTGTAGGCGTCGGCGTCGTTTTGTGGGAATTCTTCCAGTTTGCGGATATCGACTTTGCCCACCAGTGCCGAGATGTCCTGGTTGTTCTCATCGCCCGGCTCGGTCTTGGCCACGCCGATCTGGTTGAGGATCGATGGGTAGAGTTTCACCACGCGGAACTGGCTGATGTCACCGCCGAACTCGGCCAGGCGCTTGGTGGCCCAGGGCGACATGATGGTGTTGAGGTAGCGCCGTGGGATGCCGAAGTCTTCTTCGAGGATCGCGCCATCTTCCGTGGCGTTGAACAGGCCCAGGGGCGACTCGAAGACCGGCGAACCCTTGATGGCGTAGAAGGGCACTTTCTCGATCAGTTGTTTGAGCTTTTCGGCCAGGGACGATTTACCGCCGCCAACCGGGCCGAGCAGGTAGAGGATTTGTTTCTTCTCTTCCAGGCCTTGGGCGGCGTGCCGGAAGTAGGAGACGATCTGGTCGATGCATTCTTCCATGCCGTGGAAGTCTTCAAAGGCCGGATAGCGGCGGATCACCTTGTTCGAGAAGATTCGCGACAGACGCGAATTGTTGGAGGTGTCCACCAACTGCGGCTCGCCAATCGCCAGTAACAAACGCTCGGCGGCAGACGCGTAGGTGCTGCGGTCACGCTTGCACAGGTCGAGATACTCTTGCAGTGTGAGTTCTTCCTGCTGCGTGGACTCGAAGCGTTGTTGGAAGTGGCTAAAAATACTCATGACGTCGTCACCTCGCTCGATACGTGGAGCCGACGCCGGATCAATCAGTCGATGCTGGCAGTCATTGACGAACGCCAATGGCCGTTTTCCCCCCAGAACACCCTGAAACGCTACCGATGACCCGCACGCCGGTGTACCGGCTCTCCCCTGATTCGGATGGCCTGCGCTTAAGGATAGTTCGGAATCCGCGAGGTAAAGGAGGGATACGCAATTAGTTTGGGTGCGCCGTTCGTCAGAAACGGCGCAAGCCCAAGCGTCACGCGGGGTGGCGGGGTGTGAAAAAAATTATTGCGAATCGCCGGAGGCAATTTCTGCAGGATAGGTCGTACGCCACAGCTCAAAGCCACCGTCCAGACTGTAGACGTCGGAGAAGCCCTGGCTGATCAGATAGGCGGCCGCGCTCTGGCTGGAATTGCCGTGATAGCAGGCCACGATCACCGGCGCGTCGAGGTCGGCGGCGCGGATGAAATCGGCGATGTTGTGGTTATCCAGGTGCCGGGCGCCTTTGATGTGGTTCAGGGCGTAGGTCTGCGGATCACGAATATCCACCACCACCGCGCCTTGTTCGCGCAGGGCCTGGGCTTGTTCGGGTGGGATACGTTTGAATTCGCTCATGGCGGGCTCCTTGGGTTTGGCTGCAAGCGGCGTCTAGCGCTTCGCGGCAACCGACGGGGTCACGGGAAGAGGGGAAGGGCACTGGCAGCTCAGGCGCTCGCCGGTGTCGATGTTCATCAGGGTCATGGCGCCGCCCCACACGCAGCCGGTGTCGAGGGCGAACACGCCGGGTTCATCGCATTTGCCTTCGAGGGCCGCCCAGTGACCGAAGATGATCTTCGTGTCGCGGGTCTTGCGTTCCTTGTGGGCGAACCACGGTTTGTAGCCGGGCAGCGCGGTGTCGGCGCCTTCCTTGCTCTTGAGGTCCAGTTTGCCGTCGGCGGTGCAGAAGCGCATGCGTGTGAAATAGTTGGTGATCACGCGCAGGCGGGCGACGCCCGTCAGGTCGTTGTCCCATTTCACCGGTTCATTGCCGTACATGCCGTCGAGATAGGCGATGTACAGGTTGTCATCGGCCAGGGCGCTTTCGACTTCGGCGGCGCACTTGAGGGCTTTTTTCAGCGTCCACTGCGGTGGAATGCCGGCATGGACCAGCACCATGTCGCGCTGTTCGTCGTAGTGCATGATCTTTTGCCGGCGCAGCCAGTCCAGCAAGTCGGCGCGATCCGGGGCCTCGAGGATTTCCCGCAGGGTATCGGCCTTTTTCAGACGCTCGATGTTACTGCCGGCCGCGAGCAGGTGCAGGTCGTGGTTGCCCAGTACGCACACCAGGGAATCGCGCAGGCCATATAGATAGCGCAGGGTCTCCAGGGACTCGGGGCCACGATTGACCAGGTCGCCTACCAGCCACAGGCGATCGTTCGCTGGGTCGAAGGCCACGCGTTCGAGCAGGCACTTGAGGGGTTGCAGGCAGCCTTGCAGGTCGCCGACCGCATAGGTTGCCATCAGTGCAAGGCTCCGGGCACGGCCAGGCGAAATGGCTTGATGATCGCGTCGAACAGTTTGCCGTCAGTGGCCTTCATCTGATACGAGCCTTGCATGGTGCCGACCTTGGACGTCATCACCGTGCCGCTGCTGTAGGTATGGCTGGCGCCGATATCGATCAGCGGTTGCTGGCCGACCACGCCGGCACCCCGCACCTCCTCCACTTGACCGTCACCGTCGGTGATCACCCAGTGGCGTGACAGCAGCTTGGCCGGCACCAGCCCGTTGTTTTTCACCGTGATGGTGTAGGCAAAGGCGAAACGGTTGTGTTCAGGTTGCGATTGGTCCGCCAGGAAGCGGGTAACGACGCTGACGTCGATCTGGTAGCGAGGATCGGACATGCAAGAGGCCTTAAAAGCAAAAGCGGAGGACAGCAGATGCGGATCAGTCTAGGCCAAGAGGCGGGCACTAGGCCAGACATGCTGTCGGGCCTGGTGCAGGGTGGGCTTCAGTCCGCGACGGGCGGCGGCTGGATCGCAAGCTGGTCGGCCAGGCGCACGAATGCGGCCAGGTCCAGTTGTTCCGGGCGCAGGCTGCCGTCGACGCCAGCGGCTTCGATCTCGGCGTTGCTCAACAGCGCTTTGAGCGTATTGCGCAGGGTCTTGCGGCGCTGGTTGAAGGCTTCGCGCACGACGCGCTCCAACAGTTTGTGATCCTTGGCCGGGTGCGGCAGCACGGCGTGAGGCACCAGGCGCACGATGGCCGAATCGACCTTTGGCGGCGGGTTGAACGCGCCCGGGCCAACATTGAACAGGTGTTCGACGCGGCAGTGGTACTGAACCATGATCGACAGGCGGCCCCAATCGCCGCCGCCAGGGCCGGCGGCCAAGCGCTCAACCACTTCTTTCTGCAGCATGAAGTGCATGTCGCGGATGATCCCTGCGTTGTTCAGCAGGTGGAAGATCAGCGGCGTGGAGATGTTGTACGGCAGGTTACCCACCACCCGCAGGCTGTTGGGCGCGGCATTGAGGCTGGTGAAGTCGAACTTCAGCGCATCGCCCTGGTGCAGGATGAAGTTGGACTTGCCGCCAAACTGCTGATTGAGGATCGGGATCAGGTCTTTATCGAGCTCAACCACATCCAGTTGCGCGCCGCTGGCCAGCAGGCCTTGGGTCAGTGCGCCCTGGCCCGGGCCGATTTCCAGCAGACGGTCTTCGGGCTTGGCATGGATGGAGCGCAGGATGCGGTCGATCACGCCAGCGTCGTGCAGGAAGTTTTGCCCGAAGCGCTTGCGCGCCCGGTGTTGGTAATGCTCGGTCATATACGGGTCTCGGCCATCTGATAGGCGGTTTCCAGGGCCACGCGCAGGCTGCCGGTATCGATCTTGCCGCTGCCCGCCAGGTCCAGGGCGGTGCCATGGTCGACGGAAGTGCGGATGATCGGCAGGCCCAGCGTCACGTTGACTGCGGCGCCGAAGCCTTTGTATTTCAGCACGGGCAGCCCCTGGTCATGGTACATCGCCAGCACTGCGTCGCAGTGCTCCAGATATTTGGGGGTAAACAGAGTGTCCGCGGGCAATGGGCCGCGCAGGTCCATGCCGTCTTGGCGCAGACGCTCCAGGGTGGGTTCGATGATGTCGATTTCTTCATGGCCCAGGTGGCCGCCCTCACCGGCGTGGGGGTTGAGCCCGCAGACCAGGATGCGCGGTTGGGCGATGCCGAATTTCTGTTGCAGGTCGGCATGCAGGATGCGCGTGACGCGCTCCAGGCGTTCGACGGTGATGGCATCGGCGACGTCGCGCAACGGCAAATGCGTGGTCACCAGGGCGACGCGCAGGCCATGTGTGGCCAGCATCATCACGACTTGGGGGGTGTGGGTCAGTTCGGCGAGGAATTCGGTATGGCCGGAAAAGGCGATGCCGGATTCGTTGATCACACCCTTGTGTACGGGGGCGGTGATCATGCCGGCGAAGTCGCCGTCGATACACCCTTGCCCTGCACGGGTCAGGGTTTGCAGCACAAAGGCCGCATTGGCCTTGTCCAGTTGCCCGGCGACCACCTTGGCCTGCAGCGGGGTATCCCATACATACAGGCTGCCCGCAGGAGCCGGCAGGTCGGGCCAGTTACCCGGCGCAACGTCCAGCAGCTTGACGGCCACGCCCAGTTGCGCGGCCCGCTCAAGGAGCAGGTCGCGGCTGGTAATGGCGATCAGGGGGTGTGGCTGGGGCTGCGAGGCGAGCAGCAGGCACAGGTCTGGACCAATGCCGGCCGGCTCGCCGGGTGTCACCGCGAAACGCTGGGGTTTCACTGGTTTGCCTGGTTGGTGCCTGTTTGCTCGGCGCCTGGCAGTTTGTTTTCTACGTAGGCTTCGTCACGGATCTGACGCAGCCAGGTTTGCAGCTCTTCATCGTACTTACGGTTGCGCAGGACGGTCAGGGCTTGCTGTTCGCGGGCCTGGCTGGTGTTGTCGGTGGCGCGGCGGCCAAGGACTTCCAGTACATGCCAGCCATATTGCGTCTTGAACGGTTTGGACAGTACGCCTTGCGGGGTCTTGGCCATCACTTCCTGGAACTCCGGCACCAATGCTTTCGGGTCGATCCAGTTGAGGTCGCCACCGTTGAGGGCTGAACCTGGGTCTTCCGAGAAGCTTTTGGCCAGGGTGGCAAAGTCTTCGCCGCTTTCGATGCGGTCATAGATCTTCTGGGCCAGTTCCTTGGTTTGCGCTTCGGTGCGGATTTCGCTTGGTTTAACCAGGATGTGACGAACGTGGACTTCGTCTTTCAGCGAGGTCTCGCCGCCGCGACGTTCCAGCAACTTGAGGATGATGAAACCGCCTGGGGTGCGGGCGGGCTGGGTAATGCCTCCCACTTCCATGGCACTCAGCTCACGGTCGAACGGCGGTGGCAATTGAGCGGCTTTACGCCAGCCCATATCGCCGCCTTCCAGGGCGTTGTCGCTGCCGGATTGGGCGATTGCCATCTGGGCGAAATCGGCACCGGCCTTCAGGCGATCATAGATAGCCTGGGTTTTGGCGGCGGCTGCATTGAGCTGCTCAGAGTTGGCGCTGTCCGGGGTCGGGATCAGGATGTTGGCCAGGTGCAGTTCTTCGGAGAGCTGCATCTTGCCCAGGTCCGATGCGAGGAAGTTCTTCACTTCCTGCTCGGACACCTGAACCCGCTCGGCCACACGACGCTGACGCACACGGCTGATGATCATTTCGCGGCGGATCTGGTCACGCGCGTCCTCATAGGACAGGCCGTCGTGGGCCAGGGCGGCGCGGAACTGATCGATGCTCATGTTGTTGCGTTGCGCGATCGTGCCGACAGCCTGGTTCAGTTCTTCGTCCGAAATACGGATGCCGGAACGATCGCCGATCTGCAATTGCAGGTTTTCGACGATCAGGCGCTCCAGCACCTGTTGGTCCAGGACGCTGGTCGGCGGCACACCACCGCCACGCTTGGCGATGGTTTGCTGAACTTCCTTGACCCGTTGGTCCAGTTGGCTCTGCATGATCACGTCGTTATCGACGATGGCCACGACCTTATCCAGCTGTTGAACCGCGGCATGCGCCGATGCGGTACCCAGGAACAGCGCGCCCAGCACGAGCGGGCGCAGACAATCAGAAAGCTTGATCTTCACGTTCACGATAACCTTGAATGCCTTTGTCGAGGAAGCTCTCTACCTTGGCGCCGGTCAGGCCGCCGAGTCCTTTGAGGACGATCTGGAAGAAGAGCCCGTGGTCACCCTTTTCGTTAAGCGGGGCGATCTGGCTGTATTCGTCGTTGGAAACCCAGTAACGGTTGATGACGCGCAGTTTCCAGCAGCAGTTGTCGTACTCGAAACCACCGAAGGCTTCCAGGGTACGGTTGCGGGCGTAGTCGTACTGCCAGCGGGTAATCATGTTCCACTGGGGAATGATCGGCCACATCATCGAGAAGTCGTGTTGTTGGATTTTGTAGTAATCCTTCACGAAGTTTGGTTGGCCTTCCGTGCCGTAGTCGCCACCAAACTGCCATTTGCCGGTCAGCTGGTTGTAGACCACTTGGTCGTTGCGATAGCGATAACCGAGGTTGACGATCTTGTTCGGGTTGTCTTCCGGCTGGTAGTGGAACATCGCGCTGCCGGAACGTGGGGCGTGGCTTTCCGTGTCCCAGTTGTAATCGGCAGTGGCGCGCCAGTCGCGGTTGAAGCGGAACTCGTAGTCCAGCGCGATCGGCGAAACGTCGCTCTGGGCGTCGGCGCGGTCGGCTGCCAGGATGCCGGGCAGTTGAACTTCGCGGTCCTTGAAGTACAGGGCCTGGCCGACGCTGACGCGTTGGCGTTCGAAGCCGTTCTCTTCGATCCAGCGGCTGGTGAGGCCCAGGGACAGCTTGTTCTCATCGCCGATCCGGTCGGTGCCGCTGAAGCGGTTGTCACGGAACAGCGAGGCGTAGCTGAACGAGTATTCGCTGGTGTCGAAAACCGGGATGTCGCTCTGGTCTTTATTCGGAACATAAAGGTAGAACGCGCGCGGCTCGAGGGTTTGGCGATAGTCTTTGCCGAACCAGTTGGTGTTGCGGTCGAAGTACAGGCCACTGTCGACGCTGGCGATTGGCACAGTGCGATCTTGCGAGCTCTTGAACGTCTGACCGGCTGCAGCCATTTGCGTCTTGCCCGTACCGTCAAGGTCGAGATCGTACTTGGTATAGACGTACTTCAACTTCGGCGTAATAAAGCCGTAGGTCCAGTTCATCGGGTAGTCGACGGCGGGGGCCGCGTTCAAGCGCGTACCGTCTGCACGGGTCAGGCCTGTGACGTAGGTGTCCAGACGAGGCGATACAAGGCCATTCTCATCAGTAAACGTGCCGTTTTCCAGGCTACGCTCAAAACGAACAGCTTCAGTCTCGTATGTGAAGTTCAACCCACCCGGATGGTACGGCAGCGCACCATTGAAAGTGATCTGCGGCAAGCGATCATACGGCGTGATCTGAGAGATCGTTGCCAGCTGATAAGCCTGGACGTTCACGCGCGCTTGGTAAGAATCGCCTCGATAAGTCACAGAACCTTGCTGATTCAGGTAATCCCGACTCTGAACCCCCTCTTCATACGACTTCAAATCCTGGAAGTAGTAAGGATCACTGATCTTGGTGTAATCCACCTGAGTCGTCAGGCGCGAATCCAACCCGCCCTTATGCTGCCAATTGAGCATATAACGGGTTTTTTCGTAATCGGTCTGCTTGCTGCGTTCGTTGCTGTCGTCGTTCAGGTACGCGCCGCCGAACTGGCCTTCGCTGGATTTGGTGAGGTAGCGGAATTCGCCTTCCATCAACAAGCCGCGCTTGGTCATGTATTGCGGGTACAACGTGGCGTCGTAGTTCGGTGCCAGGTTGAAGTAGTACGGCGTCACCAGCGTAAAGCCAGTCTCGCTGCCGGTGCTGAAGCTCGGCGGCAGGAAGCCGGATTGACGACGGTTGTCGATCGGGAAATAGATGTAAGGGGTATACAGGATCGGGATGTTCTTGATCCGCAACGTCGCGTTGGTGGCCGTACCGAAACCGGTGGCCGGGTTCAACGTGATGTTGTTGCCCTTGAGCTGCCAGGCGTTGCTGTCTGGCTCGCAGGTGGTGTACGTACCGTCCTTGAGACGGATGATCGCGTTTTCGGCGCGCTTGGCGTACAGCGCGTTACCGCGGATGCGTGACTTGTGCATCACGTATTCGGCGTTGTCGATCTGTGCCGCGCCGGTATCGAGCTGGACCTGGGCGTGGTCGCCGACGATCAGCGCGCCGTTGTCGCGCAGGCGGACGTTGCCGTTCAGCTCGCCACGGTTCTCGGCCTGGTACAGGCTGGCTTCTTCAGACTCCAGCTGCATGCTGCCCTGGCGCATGACGACGTCACCGGCCAGGGTCGCGACCTGCTGTTCCTGCTCGTAACGCGAGGCCTTGGCGCCGATGAAGGTCGGCGCATCGCTCTGGTTCGTCTTGTCGTTCATGCCAGGACGAATCGGCTCGATGTACGCGCCGGAGCAATAAGGACCGGTTTCCGCCAGTTGGGCGGCGGTCAGCTTCTCGCGAGGCACCCAGTCCAAGTGGCTGTAGTCGGCGCTGCGCGAACGCAGGCCACGGCCCTTGGATTCGGTGACCAGCATGGTCTTCGGCTCGGCCTCGGTGCCGCCTTCAGCGTTGGCTTGCGCCGTGCCGTTGGCCGAGCTGACGGCTGCACCGTCATGCACCGGGCGTGGTGGCAATGGGGCGGCGGCGGTTTTCGGCGCGCAATCCCAGGCACCCGAAGCAGAGACTGAGCAGTCATACTGTTCCGCGGCGACCACGAATGAGGTGGCGAAAGGTTGCATGGCCAGCAGACTGCCGGTTACCAGCAACGGAAATTTTCTACGAAACGCGGGGGATTTCAATGCCATCTTATTAGTCCGGGCTTCCTGCGTGCCATCTGCCCGCGGTGTGGGCCGCACGCCTCTCGATGGTCTGAAAAAGATGCGTGATAATAAAGCATGACCCGCTTGACGGCTAGCGCCGTCGGAGACCCTTGTAATGCCCGAGCAAGATCTACGTTTACAACAGCTGAAAGTCTGGCTGGATGAGCAGTTGCCGATCCTCTTCAACGCTCAGGATTGGGGCGCCGTACCCCCGGCCACATTGACCGCGGCCAGTAGCGACGCGAGTTTCAGGCGCTACTTCCGCTGGGAAGGCGGGGCGCATACTTTCGTGGTGATGGACGCTCCACCCCCCCAGGAAAACTGCAAACCTTTCGTCGATATCGCCGATTTACTGGCGAAATCGGCAATCAATGTGCCAAAAATTTATGCAGAAGATTTGCCGCGCGGCTTTCTTTTGCTCAACGACCTGGGCAGAAAAACCTACCTGGACGTGATTGACGAGCAAAATGCCGATCAATTGTTCGCCGATGCCATCGACGCCTTGCTGGCTTTCCAGCAGTTGCCGATGGACGCGCCGCTGCCCAGCTATGACGTCGCTTTACTGCGCCGCGAGCTGGAACTCTTCCCCGAATGGTACGTGCGCCGACACCTGGGGATCGAATTCGACGCGCACCAGCAGGCGCTCTGGCAGCGTGTCAGCGAGCGCCTGATCGACAGCGCCCTGGCCCAGCCGAAAGTGCTGGTACACCGCGACTACATGCCGCGCAACCTGATGATCAGCGCACCGAACCCCGGCGTGCTGGATTTCCAGGACGCGGTCTACGGCCCGGTGACCTACGACATCACCTGCCTGTTCAAGGACGCGTTCCTCAGTTGGCCCCAGGCCCGCGTGCGCGAATGGCAGCGCGGTTATTGGCAGCGCGCCGCAGCTCTGGGCATCCCGGTGCAGGCGGATTTCGACGACTTCCTGCGCGCCAGCGACCTGATGGGCGTGCAGCGTCACCTCAAGGTGATCGGTATCTTCGCGCGTATCTGCCACCGCGACGGCAAACCACGCTACCTAGCCGACGTGCCGCGCTTCTTTGCCTATATAGACGCGGTACTGGCGGACCGTCCGGAGTTGGGCGAACTGGCTGAGCTGCTGGCCAGCCTGCGCCAACCCGCCGAGGCGAGCGTATGAAGGCGATGATCCTGGCGGCCGGCAAAGGCGAGCGGATGCGCCCGCTCACCTTGCACACGCCCAAGCCGCTGGTGCAGGCGGGCGGCAAGCGCCTGATCGAGTATCACCTGGAGGCGCTGGCCAGGGCCGGTTTCACCGATGTCGTGATCAACCATGCCTGGCTCGGCCAGCAGATTGAAAACTACCTGGGCGACGGTGCGCAGTTTGGCCTGCGCATCCGCTACTCCCCCGAGGGCGAACCGTTGGAAACCGGCGGCGGGATTTTCCAGGCGCTGCCGTTGCTGGGGGATGAGCCCTTTCTGGTGGTCAATGGCGATATCTGGACCGATTACGACTTCGCCCAACTCCAGCGCCCGCTCCAGGGCCTGGCCCACTTGGTGATGGTCGATAACCCGGCGCATCACCCCTCGGGCGGGGATTTCCACCTGGATCATGGTGTGCTTCATGATGCGGCGCCCGGTGCCGATAACCTGACCTTCAGTGGCATATCAGTGCTCGACCCCAAGTTGTTCGCGGGTTGCAGCACCGGTGCCTTCAAGCTGGCGCCGCTGTTGCGCGCGGCCATGGCGCAAGGTCAAGTAACGGGAGAACACATGACGGGACGCTGGATCGATGTCGGCACGCTGGAGCGCCTGGCGCAAGTCGAAACCCTGCTGACAGCGGGGCGCTAAGATGTTGTGGCCTGGGACGCTGATCGGCGCCGGGGCTGGCTTTGCCATTGCCAGTATTCCGGGGGCCTTGTTGGGAGCCTTGCTCGGGCAGGCGCTGGATCGCCGCCTGCAACTGCACAGCTGGGCACAGTTGCGTGAGCGCCTGGGCGGGCGCCCGGCGTTGCGCAATGACGAACTGTTGTTTGTGCTGCTGGGCCGCCTGGCCAAAAGCAATGGCCGCGTGGCGGACGGGCATATCCAGCAGGCACGCCAGGAAATGCGCGCGCTGGACATGACCGAACCGGCCCAGCGTCGGGCGATTGCGGCGTTCAATCGCGGTAAATCCGGCTCTGACCGGGTGCGCGCCTACCTGCGCGTCCTCAAGTCCCAGCCCCATGCGTCAGAAGGCGTGTTGCGCGCCTGTTGGCGCATGGCCTGGGCGGATGGCCGCGCGGATGATGCCGAGCGCGACTTGATCAACTTGTGGGGCAAGTGGTTGGGCTGGACGCCGCAACAGCTTCAGGCGCTGGCCGCCGATTACGCGCCGGAGCGCAAGCCGGTGGCCAGCCGTGGCGCCGCGTATCAGGAGGCGTTGCGGATTCTGGGGGTGACCAGCACCACCGAGCCCTCGGCGATCAAGCGCGCCTACCGCCGCCTGCTCAGCCGCCACCATCCAGACAAGATCGCCGGTAGCGGCGCCAGCCCCGCGCAAGTGCGTGAGGCCACCGAGCGAACCCGCGAACTGCATAACGCCTATACGTTGATTCGCGAGCGGCGGGATTTCCGCTAGTCATCCCATTTGGGCGCGGGCGCTCAGCTGTCTTTTGGCTCTGGGCTCAACCACCCGCGCACCCGCCGATACAACTGCTCCTGCTCGGCCGAACTGTTGCCGGGCACGGTCTTGAGCGACACCTGCTTGTAGCCGCCATTCTTCAAGCGTTTGGCGGCTTGGGCGCGCTCCCGTGCGGTGTTCCGGTCCTGGGCGACGTCCTGGTAGAAGACATCCGCCGTGGGGACTTTCAAGCCCGGGGCGAGTTGTTGCAGGTCCGGTTGGCGACCCACGGGGGCCTTGCCCGCCACCATCACCAGCTTCTGCACCTGGCTCGGTTGTTTCTCGCTCAAGTACCGCGCGGCCCACCAGGCGCCGCTGCCATGGCCAAGCAGCACCACGCTGCGGGCGCCTTGTGTCTGGGCGAAAGCGACGGCGGCATCGATGCGCTCGAAGATACGCTTGGCATCGGTCTTGTCCTGTTCGTCCGCGCCCGGCACCACGGCCGGGTCGGTGCCTTCGGCTTCCGCGCTGGCGGCTTGCTCGATCGGTTTGGCGGCGGTGCTGCCGTCTTTGCTGCTGGTGTCGACGGCCGCGTTGGGCGCTTCGATCACCCGTGGTGGCAAGGTGTCCAGGTTCACGTCCGGCAGTGACAGACTGAGGGTGCCCCAGCCGGCATCCGGCAATTTACGCCGCAATGGTGCAATTGCTTGCGGCCAGTCAGCATTTTCACCCGCGCCAGGTACGATAATTACCACGCCTTCGGCTTCGGCGCTGTTGGCCGGTTTCCACAGGGCCAGGAATGAATCGCTGCCGGCCTGCAGCTGTTGCTGTTCTTCGCGTGGGATCTGGCGTTCGAGGGCGCTGGCTTCTTCCCGGCTCCGCTCCGGCAGGGGCTGGCGTTCGAGCGGTTTTTCCGCAACCGGCGCAGGCGCGTCGGCGGCCTGGGCAGAAAAGACGGCGGTAAAGAGGAGTGACAGGCACAATGCTGGCAGTGCCGAACGGTTTCGATAGGGCATCGTTAATTCCCGGCCAGAAGTGATTCCAGCAGCCTAATGGGTTGGTCAGTATTTGTCAGTGATGTGAGACGTGGATCATGGGTTTTCGCTGTCTGCTGGTTATCGGCTGTATGTGCTTTGCCTTGATGGCGGGGGCTGCGCCCGTGCCTGTCGCTGCGCAAGCGCAGCTCTCTGTGCCGCAACGCGAATGGCTGGCGCAACACCCGGAGTTGCGGGTGGGGCTGGTCTTGCAGGCGCCGTATGCGCAATACGACCGGCGCCTGCAGCGTTTGTCGGGGGCCAATGTCGAGTTGATGCAATGGCTGGCCAAGGCCCTGAACATCGAGCTGACGTGGCGCAATTTCCCCACTCAGGAGCAACTGGAAGCCGCCCTGCGCGACGGCGAGGTGGACATCGCCCCCGGCCTGCAGCAAACCCCGGCCGGTTTGCGCCTGTGGTTGTTCACCGACCCGTACATGCGCGTGCCCCAGCGTATCGTCGGTGTGCGTGAGGGCGGCGGTGCGGTGGAATTGGAAAAACTCGACGAACATTCCCGCGTCGCCGTGCGTATGCCCAGCGCCGTGGCCGATTACCTGCGCAGCACCTATCCCGGTCTCAACCTGCAAGGCGTGCCCATGGAGCGCCAGGCCTTGCAGTTGCTGGTCAGTCAGCAGGCGCGTTACGCCGTGGTGGATGAGGCGCAACTGAGCCGCTTGTCGGGCGAGCCTGAGTTCTCCGGGCTGGCGGTGGTCGGCGATATCGGCCTGCCGCAGTTGCTGCGGGTGGCGACCCGCCGCGACTGGCCGGAACTGTCCGGCATCATGGAAAGCGCGTTGCGCGCCATCCCCGCCCGCGATCTGGACCAATTGCACAACCGCTGGCTGCAACCCAAATACCCGCGTCTGTCCGAGTCTCCCGGCCTGTGGCAAAACCTCAGCCTGCTGCTGGGGTTGCTGCTGCTCGCCAGCCTGGCGGTGGTGTTCTGGCAGCGTCGCCAGCAACGAGTGCTGGAGCACAAGCTGCTCGCCGCTCGCGAAGAAAGCGCCGCACGCGCCGCCGGTGCCGAAGCGCTGCGCCTGACGCAGTTTTCCATCGATCAAAGTACCGTCGGCATCCTCTGGGTCAATTGGGACAGCCATGTGCGCTACGCCAACCTGGCGGCGGAAACCATGCTCGGTTATGGCCCCGGCGCGCTGATCGAGCGTCCGCTGGCCGATTTCGACCCGAGCCTGAGCATGGACCGTTGGCTGAACCTGTGGAAACGCGCGCGTGCCAGCGAAGAGGGCCCACAGCATTTCGCCGCCGACTGCCTGCGCGCAGACGGCAGCATCCTGCCGGCCGAGGTGTCGTTGAGCTTTCTGCGGTTTGCCGATGGCGAATACCTGGTGGTCTACCTCAATGACGTCACTGAGCGTCGCCGTTATGTGGCTGCGTTGCTGCAAAGCGAAGCGCAGTTGCGCGAACTGTCGGCACACCTGGAAACCGTGCGTGAAGAAGAAAAGGCGCGCATCGCCCGCGAAGTACACGACGAACTCGGGCAAATGCTCACCGTACTCAAGCTGGAAACCTCCATGTGCGAGCTGGCCTATGCGCAACTGGACCCTGGCCTGAACGAGCGCTTGAACAGCATGAAACGCCTGATCGCCCAACTGTTTCAATTGGTGCGCGACGTGGCTACGGCGTTGCGCCCGCCGATTCTCGACGCCGGGATCGCCTCGGCCATCGAGTGGCAGGCGCGGCGCTTCGAAGCGCGCACGCAGATTCCCTGCCTGGTGCAAGTCCCGGATAACCTGCCGGCCTTGAGCGATGCCAAGGCCATCGGCCTGTTCCGTATCCTGCAGGAGGCGCTGACCAATGTGATGCGCCATGCCCAGGCGCATACTGTCGAGCTGACCCTGGCGGTGGAGGGCAAGCAACTGCGGCTGACCATCAGCGACGACGGCGTCGGTTTCATCGAGGCCAAGGGCCGCCCGGTGTCGTTCGGCCTGGTCGGCATGCGTGAGCGCGTGCTGATCATGGGCGGGCAGTTGAACCTGGACAGCCAGCCGGGGGAGGGCACCACCCTGAGTGTGACGGTGCCATTGGATGCATAACAATAAGAGGAAACCCCTGTGATCCGTGTACTGGTAGCCGAAGACCACACCATCGTGCGTGAAGGCATCAAGCAATTGATCGGCCTGGCCAAAGACTTGCTGGTGGTGGGCGAGGCGGGCAATGGCGAGCAGTTGCTGGAGACCTTGCGCCATGTGCCTTGCGAGGTGGTGTTGCTGGATATCTCGATGCCTGGCGTCAACGGCCTGGAAGCCATCGCGCGGATTCGTGCGCTGAGCAATCCGCCGGCGATCCTGGTGCTGTCGATGCACGATGAAGCGCAGATGGCCGCGCGGGCCTTGAAGGTAGGCGCGGCCGGTTATGCCACCAAGGACAGCGACCCGGCCCTGCTCTTGATGGCGATTCGCAAGGTCGCGGCCGGCGGGCGCTATATCGACCCGGACCTGGCCGATCGCATGGTCTTCGAGGTCGGCCTGACCGATTCGCGACCTTTGCATTCGCTGCTGTCGGAACGCGAGTTCTCGGTGTTCGAACGCCTGGCCCAAGGCGCCAACGTCAACGACATCGCCCAGCAACTGGCGTTGAGCAGCAAGACCATCAGCACCCATAAGGCACGCCTGATGCAAAAGCTCAATATCACCTCCCTGGCCGAACTGGTGAAGTACGCCATGGAGCACAAACTGCTCTGACAACATGCCTGTTTGCGACCTCCTTCAGAGCGCCATTTGCCCGTTCTCGGCGCTTGCAGGCTGGCGCTCATAGCGGCGCTGTTCTATCCCCGCCATCGCTGTAGGGCGTTCCCTACCCCCAACCTTCCATCCGGCTGATGTGATTCTCTCCTGGCCCCCGATTTCCGGGGCCCCGCCCCTGGACTACGCTTGTGCCACAGCAGTCCAAAATACAAAGGTGCGGGTATGAGCGAGGCGGATTCAAATGATGTGCTGGTCAGCTTTCGTGGCGTGCAGAAGAGCTACGACGGCGAGAACCTGATCGTCAAAGACCTCAACCTGGAGATTCGCAAGGGCGAGTTCCTCACCCTGCTAGGGCCGTCGGGTTCGGGTAAGACCACCAGCCTGATGATGCTGGCCGGCTTCGAAACGCCGACTGCCGGCGAAATCCAGCTGGCCGGACGCGCCATCAACAACGTGCCGCCGCACAAGCGCGATATCGGCATGGTGTTCCAGAACTACGCTTTGTTCCCGCACATGACCGTGGCCGAGAACCTGGCGTTTCCCCTGTCGGTGCGAGGGTTGAGCAAGACCGATATCAGCGAGCGGGTCAAGCGCGTGCTGAGCATGGTCCAGCTCGACGCCTTCGCCCAACGCTACCCGGCGCAACTCTCCGGCGGCCAGCAACAGCGTGTGGCGTTGGCCCGGGCGCTGGTGTTCGAACCGCAGCTGGTGCTGATGGACGAACCCCTCGGCGCCCTCGACAAGCAATTGCGCGAACACATGCAGATGGAGATCAAGCACCTGCACCAACGCCTCGGCGTGACCGTGGTGTATGTGACCCACGACCAGGGCGAAGCTTTGACCATGTCCGACCGGGTGGCCGTGTTCCATCAGGGCGAGATCCAGCAGATTGCGGCGCCACGTACCCTGTACGAAGAGCCGAAAAATACCTTCGTCGCCAACTTCATCGGCGAAAACAACCGCCTCAACGGTCGCCTGCACAGCCACACCGGCGACCGCTGCGTGGTGGAACTGGCGCGCGGCGAGAAAGTCGAGGCGCTGGCGGTGAACGTCGGCCAGGTCGGCGGCCCGGTGACCTTGTCGGTGCGGCCTGAGCGCGTCAGCCTCAATGGCTCCAGCGAACGTTGCGTGAACCGCTTCTCTGGGCGAGTAGCGGAATTTGTCTACCTGGGCGACCACGTGCGCGTGCGCCTGGAAGTCTGCGGCATGACTGATTTTTTTGTGAAACAACCGATCGCCGAGCTGGACCCGGCACTGGCGGTCGGCGACGTGGTACCGATTGGCTGGCAAGTCGAGCACGTTCGCGCACTCGACCCACTTCTAGAGGCGAAATAATCGCCCCCATGGCTTCACCAACCCTGCACGTGGAGAGAACAACAATGTTGAGATCCCTTAAGTATTCCGCACTGGCGATCGGCTTGATCGGCGCGACCCAGGCCATGGCCGGCCCGGATCTGACGGTCGTGTCCTTTGGTGGCGCGAACAAGGCCGCACAGGTCAAGGCTTTCTATGCACCGTGGGAAAGTGCAGGCAACGGCAAAATCATCGCCGGCGAGTACAACGGTGAGATGGCCAAGATCAAGGCCATGGTCGACACCAAGAGCGTGTCCTGGGACCTGGTGGAAGTGGAATCGCCGGAACTGTCCCGTGGTTGCGACGAAGACATGTTCGAGCCGCTGGACCCGAAACTGTTCGGCAACAGCGCTGACTACGTCAAAGGCGCGATCCAGCCATGCGGCGTGGGCTTCTTCGTGTGGTCGACCGTACTCGCCTACAACGCTGACAAGCTGAGCAGCGCGCCGACCAGTTGGGCGGATTTCTGGGACACCAAGAAATTCCCTGGCAAGCGCGGCCTGCGCAAGGGTGCCAAATACACCCTCGAATTCGCGTTGATGGCTGACGGCGTGGCGCCGAAGGATGTGTACAAAGTGCTGGCCGGCAAAGACGGCCAGGACCGTGCGTTCAAAAAGCTCGACGAACTCAAGCCGTCGATCCAGTGGTGGGAAGCCGGCGCGCAACCGCCGCAGTACCTCGCCTCGGGTGACGTAGTGATGAGCTCGGCCTACAACGGTCGCATCGCTGCCGTACAGAAAGAGAGCAACCTGAAAGTGGTCTGGAACGGTGGCATCTACGACTTCGACGCGTGGGCTATTCCAAAAGGCCTGGCCAAGGATCGCGCAGAAGCGGCGAAGAAGTTCATCGCCTTCTCGGTGCAGCCGCAGCAGCAGAAGATCTACTCGGAAAACATCGCCTACGGCCCGGCCAACACCCAAGCCGTACCGTTGCTGGCCAAGGACGTGCTCAAAGACATGCCGACCACGCCTGAGAACATTGCCAACCAGGTGCAGATCGATGTGAGCTTCTGGGCGGATAACGGCGAGCAACTTGAGCAGCGCTTCAATTCCTGGGCTGCCAAGTAACTCCATGTGGGAGGGGGCTTGCCCCCTCTCACAGGGGATCTGCTGCGTTTGGCAGAGTGCATTCATTTTCAAGTTTCGGAGTTAGCCATGGCCATCGCCGTTCCCTCGACCGAGGTCAACAGCCCCACCCTCAAGCAGCGCCTGGCGCGTGCCGAGCGGCTTAATCGCTGGAAGGCGCAGGCCTTGATTGCGCCGCTGGTGCTGTTTTTGCTGCTGGTGTTCCTGGTGCCGATCGTTGCGCTGTTGTACAAAAGTGTCGGCAACCCGGAAGTCGTGGGCGGCCTGCCGCGCACGGTGGTGGCGGTGAAGACCTGGGACGGTCGCGGCTTGCCTGGCGAGCCGGTGTACCAGGCGCTCAGCGAAGACCTTGGCGAAGCGCGCAAGAACCAGACCCTCGGCGATCTGTCGAAACGCTTGAACATGGAACTGGCCGGCTATCGCAGCCTGCTGACCAAAACCGCGCGGGCGCTGCCGTTTACCGAAGCGCCGGCCTCTTATAAAGAAGCGTTGGAAACCCTCGACGAACGCTGGGGCGACCCGGCGTACTGGCAGGCGATCCGGCGCAATACCAGCAGCCTGACGCCGTACTATCTGCTGGCGGCCGTCGATCACCGCATCGACGACCTCGGCGAAGTGGCCCCGGCCACGCCGGACCAGGCGATCTACCTGGACATCTTCGCCCGCACCTTCTGGATGGGCCTGGTGATCACTTTTGTCTGCCTGCTGTTGGCCTATCCGCTGGCCTACCTGCTGGCGAACCTGCCGGCACGGCAAAGCAACCTGCTGATGATTCTGGTGCTGCTGCCGTTCTGGACCTCGATCCTGGTGCGCGTGGCGGCGTGGATCGTGCTGCTGCAGTCCGGTGGCCTGATCAACAGCGCGCTGATGGGCATGGGCCTGATCGATAAGCCGCTGGAGCTGGTGTTCAACCGCACCGGGGTCTACATCTCCATGGTGCATATCCTGCTGCCGTTCATGATTCTGCCGATCTACAGCGTGATGAAAGGCATCTCGCCGACCTACATGCGCGCCGCGATTTCCCTGGGCTGTCACCCATTCGCCAGCTTCTGGCGCGTGTACTTCCCGCAAACCTACGCCGGTGTGGGCGCAGGCTGCCTGCTGGTGTTCATCCTGGCGATTGGTTACTACATCACCCCGGCCTTGCTGGGCAGCCCGAACGACCAGATGGTCAGCTACTTCGTGGCCTTCTACACCAACACCAGCATCAACTGGGGCATGGCGACCGCGTTGGGCGGCTTGCTGCTGCTGGCCACCGTGCTGCTGTACCTGATCTACAACCGGCTGGTGGGCGCCAGCCGCCTGCGCCTGAGCTAAGGAGACCTTGCGATGCTGAGCCCTTATATGTCGCCCGTGGAGCGGGTGTGGTTCTACAGCTTGCGGATCCTCTGCGGCTTGATCCTGCTGTTCCTGATTCTGCCTGTGCTGGTGATCATCCCGCTGTCGTTCAACAGCGGCAGCTTCCTGGTGTACCCGCTGCAAGGCTTCTCGCTGCACTGGTACCAGGACTTTTTCGCCTCGGCCGAATGGATGCGGGCGCTGAAGAACAGCGTCATCGTCGCCCCGGCGGCCACCGTGCTGGCCATGGTGTTCGGCACGTTGGCGGCGATCGGCCTGACCCGTGGGCATTTCCCCGGCAAGGCGCTGGTGATGGCCCTGGTGATTTCGCCGATGGTGGTGCCGGTGGTGATCATCGGCGTGGCCAGTTACCTGTTCTTCGCGCCGCTGGGGCTGGGTAACAGTTTCTTCTCGCTGATCGTGGTCCACGCCGTGTTGGGCGTGCCGTTTGTGATCATCACGGTGTCCGCGACCTTGCAGGGTTTCAACCATAACCTGGTGCGGGCAGCGGCCAGCCTGGGGGCATCGCCGTTGACCGCGTTTCGCCGGGTGACCTTGCCGCTGATCGCGCCGGGGGTGATTTCCGGGGCGCTGTTCGCGTTTGCCACCTCGTTCGACGAAGTGGTGGTGACGCTGTTCCTCGCCGGCCCCGAGCAAGCGACCCTGCCGCGCCAGATGTTCAGCGGTATCCGCGAAAACCTCAGCCCGACGATTGCCGCCGCGGCGACCTTGCTGATTGCTTTCTCGGTGTTGCTGCTGCTGACCCTGGAATGGCTGCGCGGCCGTAGCGAGAAGTTGCGCACCGCCCAGGTCTAAATGTGGGAGGGGGCAAGCCGCCTCCCACAATCGGCTCTGTGACCATTCAGCTGTTGAATGGAAGACAACCGATCTCCGTCAGCTACTCTTGTGCCAGCCCACAATCGACAAGAGGCCGCGCACATGAGTACTTCCTCATTCAAGATCGCCCACAAACTGTTGACTGGCGCCGGCGCCATCGAGCAATTGGCCGCAGAGTTGACGCGGCTGGATGTCGACAACCCGCTGATCGTCACCGATGCCGCGCTGGTCAAGTCCGGCACCGTGGCGCTGGCGCTGGCGCATTTGGGCGAGCGCTCCTACGAGATCTTCGACCGGGTGCTGCCCGACCCGGAAATCGCCATTGTCGAAGATTGCATGCGCGCCTACCGCGAAGGCGGGCATGACGGCCTGATCGGCCTGGGCGGCGGCAGTGCGATCGATATCGCCAAGAGCGTGGCGGCCTATGCCGGATACCACGGCGCGCTGGCGGACCTGTTCGGTGTCGATCAGGTGCCGCGCAAGGGCCCGCCGCTGATCGCCATTCCCACGACGGCCGGCACCGGCTCGGAAGTGACCAACGTCGCGATCCTCTCCGACAAGGCCGCGCAACTGAAAAAGGGCATCGTCAGTGACTTCCTGCTGCCGGACGTCGCACTCATCAGCCCGCAGATGACCCTGACCTGCCCGCGCAGCGTCACCGCCGCCAGTGGCGTGGATGCGCTGGTGCATGCCATTGAGTCCTACCTGTCGCTGAACGCCTCGCCGATTACCGATGCCTTGGCCATCGGCGCGATCAAGCTGATTGCCAAGGCGTTGCCCAAGGCTTACGCCAACCCGGCCAACCTGCAGGCCCGCGACGACATGGCCACCGCCAGCCTGATGGCCGGGATGGCGTTCGGTAACGCCGGGGTCGGCGCGGTGCATGCGTTGGCGTATCCGCTGGGCGGGCGCTTCAATATCGCTCATGGCGTGAGCAATGCGCTGTTGCTGCCGTATGTCATGCACTGGAACAAGCTGGCGTGTGTCGAACGCATGCAGGACATTGCCCAGGCCATGGGCGTGAATGTCACCGGCCTGAGCGTCAATGAATCCGCCGACCAGGCGGTCGAGGCGATGACGCGACTGTGCGCCGCGGTGGAGATCCCGTCGGGCCTGCGCAGCTTCGGCATCCCCGAAGACGCACTCGCCGCGATGGCCGTGGAAGCGGCGGGCATCGAGCGCCTGATGTGCAACAATCCGCGCCAACTCAGCGCTGCCGATATCGAGAAAATCTATCGGGCGGCGTACTAGCCGTTGAGTTAGGTCACGGTGCGCTGGGCAAAGCATGAGGTATACAATGCGCGCCATTGTGATTTAGCTCAAAAAAGGTGCGTCATGCAGCCCTTCGTTATCGCTCCATCGATTCTCTCCGCCGACTTCGCCCGTCTGGGTGAGGAAGTGGACAACGTGTTGGCCGCCGGTGCCGACTTCGTCCACTTCGATGTCATGGACAACCACTACGTCCCCAACCTGACCATCGGCCCGATGGTTTGCGCGGCGTTGCGCAAGTACGGTGTCACCGCGCCGATCGACGCGCACCTGATGGTCAGCCCGGTAGACCGCATCGTCGGTGACTTCATTGAAGCGGGCGCGACTTACATCACTTTCCACCCGGAAGCCTCGCTGCACGTCGACCGCACCCTGCAACTGATCCGCGAAGGCGGCTGCAAGGCGGGCCTGGTGTTCAACCCGGCCACCCCGCTGGACGTGCTCAAGTACGTGATGGACAAAGTCGACATGGTGCTGCTGATGAGCGTCAACCCAGGTTTCGGCGGGCAGAAGTTCATCCCCGGCACCCTCGACAAGCTGCGCGAAGCCCGTGCGCTGATCGATGCCTCGGGGCGTGAGATCCGCCTGGAAATCGACGGCGGGGTCAACGTCAACAATATCCGCGAAATCGCTGCCGCCGGCGCCGACACCTTTGTCGCCGGCTCGGCGATCTTCAATGCGCCGAACTACCAGGACGTCATCGCCAAGATGCGTGCGGAACTGGCGCTGGCGCGTCCATGAGCGGCTTCGAGCGGCTGTTCCCCGGCAAACTGCCACGGCTGGTGATGTTCGATCTGGACGGTACGTTGATCGACTCGGTGCCGGACCTGGCGGCGGCGGTGGACGAGATGCTGCTCAAGCTGGGGCGCAAGCCGGTCGGTATCGAGTCGGTGCGCAAATGGGTCGGCAACGGTGCGCAGGTACTGGTACGCCGGGCGCTGGCCAATCACATCGAGGCCGAGGGGGTCGATGATGTCGAGGCCGAACATGCCCTGGAATTGTTCAACCTCGCCTATGAAGACCACCACGAACTGACCGTGGTATACCCCGGCGTGCGCGACACCCTCAAATGGCTGAGCAAGCAGGGCGTGGAAATGGCCCTGATCACCAACAAGCCGGAGCGCTTCGTCGCGCCGTTGCTGGACCAGATGAAAATCGGTCGTTATTTCCGCTGGATCATCGGTGGCGATACCTTGCCGCAGAAGAAACCCGACCCGGCGGCGCTGTTTTTCGTGATGAAAATGGCCAATATCCCGGCGTCCCAGTCGTTGTTTGTCGGCGATTCGCGTAGCGATGTGCTGGCGGCCAAGGCGGCGGGCGTGCAGTGCGTGGCCTTGAGTTACGGCTATAACCACGGTCGGCCGATCGCCGAAGAGTCGCCCGCGCTGGTAATTGATGACCTGCGCCGACTAATCCCCGGTTGCTTGGGAGCGGGCGCTGAGATAACGTTGGCCGACACCGATCCATCCCCTTCTGGAAATACCATCGTGGTAGTCACTCGCAAACTCTGGATGAAAGTTATCAAGGCCCTGGCCCGCTGGCGTTGGCGCGCCTGACTGAATCCTGGCCGCGCTGCGGCACGTTTGCACACCTGACCGTTAGACCCTCATGCCACGAGGCACCTCATGATCCGCGAAGAATTCCTGCGCTTGGCCGCTGCCGGCTACAACCGTATCCCCCTGGCCTGCGAAACCCTGGCCGACTTCGACACGCCGCTGTCGATCTACCTGAAGCTGGCCGACGCGCCCAACTCCTACCTGCTTGAATCGGTACAGGGCGGCGAGAAGTGGGGCCGTTACTCGATCATCGGCCTGCCGTGCCGCACCGTCATGCGCGTGTACGACCATCACGTCAGCATCACCCATGACGGCGTCGAGATCGAAAGCCATGACGTCGAAGACCCACTGGCCTTCGTCGAAACCTTCAAGGCGCGCTACAACGTGCCGACCATCCCTGGGCTGCCGCGTTTCAACGGCGGCCTGGTCGGGTATTTCGGCTACGACTGCGTGCGTTATGTGGAAAAACGCCTGGGTAAATGCCCGAACCCCGATCCATTGGGCGTTCCGGACATTCTGCTGATGGTCTCCGACGCCGTGGTGGTGTTCGACAACCTCGCCGGCAAGATGCATGCAATCGTGCTGGCCGACCCCGCCCAGAGCGATGCGTTCGAGCAAGGCCTGGCCAGCCTCGAAGCCCTGCTGGAAAAACTGCGCCAGCCGATCACCCCGCGTCGCGGCCTGGACCTGCGCCGTCCGCCGGCGGCCGACCCGGTGTTCCGCTCCAGCTTTACCCAGGATGACTACGAGCGGGCGGTCGATACCATCAAGGAATACATCCTCGCCGGCGACTGCATGCAGGTGGTGCCGTCGCAACGCATGTCCATCGACTTCAAGGCCGCGCCGATCGACCTGTACCGCGCGCTGCGTTGCTTCAACCCGACGCCGTACATGTACTTCTTCAACTTCGGCGACTTCCACGTCGTCGGCAGTTCGCCGGAAGTGCTGGTGCGCGTCGAAGACAACCTGATCACCGTGCGCCCGATCGCCGGTACTCGCCCGCGTGGCGCGACCGAGGAAGCGGACCTGGCGCTCGAAGAAGAGCTGCTCAGCGACGACAAGGAAATCGCCGAGCACCTCATGCTGATCGACCTGGGCCGCAATGACACCGGGCGCGTCTCGGAAATCGGTTCGGTGAAGTTGACGGAGAAGATGGTCATCGAGCGCTACTCCAACGTGATGCACATCGTCTCCAACGTCACTGGCGAATTGAAGGCCGGCCTGACCGCGATGGACGCGCTGCGGGCGATTCTGCCGGCGGGCACCTTGTCGGGCGCGCCGAAGATTCGCGCGATGGAGATCATCGACGAGCTCGAGCCGGTCAAGCGCGGTGTCTACGGCGGCGCCGTGGGCTATTTCGCCTGGAACGGCAACATGGACACCGCCATTGCGATTCGCACGGCAGTGATCAAGGACGGGGAACTGCATGTGCAGGCCGGTGGCGGGATCGTCGCCGACTCGGTGCCGGCCCTCGAATGGGAAGAAACCCTGAACAAGCGCCGCGCCATGTTCCGTGCAGTGGCGTTGGCTGAACAGACCCCCCAGGGCTAAGAATTCTTGAGGTTTCCCCCATGTTGCTGATGATTGATAACTACGACTCCTTTACCTACAACGTTGTGCAGTACCTGGGCGAACTCGGTGCCGAGGTCAAGGTGGTGCGCAACGACGAACTGACCGTCGCCGAAATCGCCGCCCTGAACCCGGAGCGCATTGTGGTTTCGCCGGGGCCCTGCACGCCGACCGAGGCGGGCATCTCCCTGGAGGCGATCAAATACTTCGCCGGCAAGCTGCCGATCCTCGGCGTGTGCCTGGGCCACCAGTCCATCGGCCAGGCGTTTGGCGGTGAGGTGGTGCGGGCGCGCCAAGTGATGCACGGCAAGACCAGCCCGGTGTTCCATAAAAACCTCGGTGTGTTCGAAGGCCTCAACCTGCCGGTCACCGTGACGCGCTACCATTCGCTGGTGGTCAAGCGCGAAACCCTGCCCGACTGCCTGGAATTGACCGCCTGGACCCAGCTGGAAGACGGCTCGGTCGACGAGATCATGGGCTTGCGCCACAAGACACTGAACATCGAAGGGGTGCAGTTTCACCCCGAGTCGATCCTGACCGAGCAGGGCTACGAGCTGTTCGCCAACTTTCTCAAGCAGAGCGGCGGCACGCGCTAAGGACTTTTCATGGATATCAAGACTGCCCTGAGCCGTATCGTCGGCCATCTGGACCTGAGCACCGCGGAAATGAGCGATGTGATGCGTGAGATCATGACCGGTCAATGCACCGACGCGCAGATCGGCGCGTTCATGATGGCGATGCGTATGAAGAGCGAGAGCATCGACGAAATCGTCGGCGCCGTGTCGGTGATGCGCGAGCTGGCAGACAAGGTCGAGCTCAAGACCCTCGACGGCGTGGTCGACGTGGTCGGCACCGGCGGTGACGGTGCGAATATTTTCAACGTGTCCACGGCGGCCTCCTTCGTGGTCGCGGCGGCGGGTTGCACCGTGGCCAAACACGGCAACCGAGCGGTGTCCGGCAAAAGCGGCAGCGCGGATCTGCTCGAAGCGGCCGGGATCTACCTGAACCTGACCCCCGTACAAGTGGCGCGCTGCATCGACAACGTGGGCATTGGCTTCATGTTTGCGCAGTCCCACCACGGCGCGATGAAACACGCCGCCGGCCCGCGCAAGGATCTCGGCCTGCGCACCCTGTTCAACATGCTCGGCCCGCTTACGAATCCGGCCGGTGTGAAGCATCAGGTGGTCGGCGTGTTCAGCCAGGCGTTGTGCCGGCCGTTGGCCGAAGTGTTGCAGCGCCTGGGCAGCAAGCATGTGCTGGTGGTGCATTCCAAAGATGGCCTGGACGAATTCAGCCTGGCGGCGCCGACCTTTGTGGCGGAGCTGAAGAATGATCAGATCACCGAATATTGGGTCGAGCCTGAAGATCTCGGCATGAAGAGCCAGAGCCTGCACGGCCTGGCAGTGGAAAGCCCGGCGGACTCCCTGGCGCTGATTCAGGACGCCTTGGGGCGTCGCAAGACCGAAAACGGCCAGAAAGCCGCCGAAATGATTGTGCTCAATGCCGGTGCCGCGCTTTATGCCGCCGATCACGCCTATAGTCTTAACGAAGGCGTGGCCCTCGCGCATGATGCATTGCACACCGGCCTTGCCCGCGAGAAGCTCGAAGAACTGGGGGCCTTTACTGCGGTGTTCAAGATGGAGAATGAAGGATGAGTGTGCCGACCGTTCTGGAAAAGATCCTGGCCCGCAAAGCCGAAGAAGTCGCTGAACGCCGTGCCCGCGTGAGCCTGGCCGAGCTGGAAAGCCAGGCGAAAATCGCCGATGCGCCGCGTGGCTTCGCCAAGGCCTTGATCGCCCAGGCCAAGCTCAAGCAGCCGGCTGTCATCGCTGAAATCAAGAAGGCCTCGCCAAGCAAAGGCGTGATCCGCGAAAACTTCGTACCGGCCGACATCGCCGTCAGCTATGAGAGAGGCGGGGCGACTTGCCTCTCCGTGCTGACTGATGTCGATTTCTTCCAGGGTTCCGACCTGTTCCTGCAACAGGCCCGCGCCGCGTGCAAGTTGCCGGTGATCCGCAAGGACTTCATGATCGATCCATACCAGATCGTTGAAGCCCGTGCCCTGGGCGCCGACTGTGTGCTGCTGATCGTCTCCGCGCTGGATGACGTGAAGATGGCCGAGCTGGCGGCCGTGGCCAAAAGCGTCGGCCTCGACGTGCTGGTGGAAGTCCACGACGGCGATGAGCTGGAACGTGCGCTGAAAACCCTCGACACACCGCTGGTGGGGGTCAACAACCGCAACCTGCACACCTTCGAAGTCAGCCTGGAAAACACCCTCGACCTGCTGCCGCGTATCCCGCGCGACCGCCTGGTGATTACCGAAAGCGGCATCGTTAACCGCGCCGACGTGGAGCTGATGGAAATCAGCGACGTGTATTCGTTCCTGGTGGGCGAGACCTTCATGCGCGCCGAGAACCCGGGCGCCGAACTGCAACGCCTGTTCTTCCCGGAGCGTGGTGTGGCAGTCAGCGGTTCGACCCTGGATTGATCAAACCGCGGTCAGTATTTGAAGTGCGGTCAACATGTGGGAGGGGCGGTGCGACGGTTCGACTTGCCCCCGATGGCGGTGTATCAGTTGATAGATGTACTGACTGACACTCCGCCATCGGGGGCAAGCCCCCTCCCACATTCACATTGGGTTTTGTATTTATTCAGCGAGGTAGGTGTTCGATGATCCAGCCAGTGTCGATGAGCGTCGAAGCCGGGCTTGCTGCCGAGCAAAACCTGCTGGCGGCTGTTTGTGCTGGGGAGCAGGCGTTTGGCCTGCTGTTCTGGCAGCCCAGTGATCAGGCATTGGTGATGCCGCGGCGCTTGAGCCGACTGCCGGGGTTTGACGTGGCCAGCCAAGTGTCAGCCGCGGCCGGCTGGCCGGTGCTGTTACGCGAAACCGGCGGCGAGCCGGTGCCGCAATCAAACGCCACGGTCAATATCGCCCTGGTCTACGCACCGCCGCGCGGCGAAGGCGACCAGGGGCGCATCGAAACCGGCTACCTGCGTTTGTGCCAGCCGATCTGTGACTTGCTGATCGAACTGGGCGGCGATGCTTCCGTCGGCGAAATCGACGGCGCGTTCTGCGACGGCCGCTACAACGTCAACCTCAATGGCCGCAAAATGGTCGGCACCGCCCAGCGCTGGCGCCAAAGTGGTGGCCGTCCGGTGGGGCTGGTACACGGAGCCTTGTTGCTGGACAACGATCGCGAAGAACTGATCGCGGCGGTCAATCGCTTCAATCAAGCCTGCGGACTGGAACAGCGCGTTCGCGCCGACAGCCATATCGCCCTGCACGAAGCTTTCCCCGCACCGGACGCGCTCAGTCGGCTGGATGCGTTGTACCGGCAGATGCTGGCCAGCTTCCTGCCGGTTTAACGGGTGCCGAACACCACCATCGTCTTGCCTTTGACGTCTACCAGGTTGCGTTCTTCCAGATCCTTGAGCACGCGACCGACCATCTCCCGTGAACAACCGACAATGCGCCCGATCTCCTGGCGCGTGACTTTGATCTGCATGCCATCGGGGTGAGTCATCGCGTCGGGCTGCTTGCACAGCTCCAACAGGCAGCGGGCCACACGGCCGGTGACATCAAAGAATGCCAGGTCGCCGACTTTGCGAGTGGTGTCCCGCAGGCGCTGGGCAATCTGGCCGCTCAGTGCATAGAGGATGTCGGGATCGTGCTGGGTCAGTTCACGAAACTTCGTGTAACTGATCTCGGCCACTTCGCTCTCGATTTTGGTCCGCACCCAGGCACTGCGCTCCTGTTCTTTGCCGGCTTGTTCAAATAACCCCAGTTCGCCGAAGAAATCGCCGGTATTGAGGTAGGCAATGATCATCTCGCGGCCGTCTTCATCCTCGATCAGGATGGTGACCGAGCCCTTGATAATGAAGAACAGTGTTTCGGAGCGTTCGCCTGCGCAGATGATGTTGTGCTTGGCCGGGTAGCGACGACTCTGGCAATGCGTCAGCAGTCTGTCGAGATTCTTGATCTTGGGTATGGGAGTAAAAGCAACCATGGTTGTATCCCGAAAAAGACTGCACAGGGTGGTTGGAATTGTTTTTATCCAGCTGTATCTGCATTGATACACGTTGTACAAAGGATGGCAATGCGCCATTCATTTGGCGCCAGCTTACCAGACACATTGTGACTCGATTAGCCAATTTACCGGGTAACTGTGGCGATTGATGGCTTTACGCGCAAAAGCTGCCGGCCGCGGGTCGTGTGCTAAGCTGGCGACCCTTTTTTAGCAGTGGAGTCTGGGCGATGAAGGCACGCATCCAATGGGCGGGCGAAGCCATGTTCCTCGGTGAGTCGGGCAGTGGCCATGTCGTGGTCATGGACGGTCCGCCGGAAGCCGGTGGCCGCAACCTGGGCGTACGCCCGATGGAAATGCTCCTGCTTGGTGTAGGCGGTTGCAGCAATTTCGACGTGGTCAGCATTTTGAAAAAGTCCCGCCAGGCCGTGGAAAGCTGCGAAGCCTTCCTCGAAGCCGAGCGTGCGACTGAAGATCCCAAGGTGTTCACCAAGATCCACATGCATTTCGTGGTCAAGGGCCGGGCGCTGAAAGAAGCCCAGGTCAAACGTGCCATCGAGCTGTCGGCCGAGAAGTATTGCTCGGCATCGATCATGCTGGGCGCGGCCGGTGTCGCCATTACCCATGATTACGAAATCATTGAGTTGGGCTGATCCAGGGATTCGTCGGCAATAAAGACAGGGCGCTTTGATAGCGCCCTTTTTTGCAGGTTAGATGCGGTAGGTGCTTTTGGTCATGACCTTGGCCATCAGGCTCATGCCAAACCTCACCGGCGCCGGGAAGCGGAAACCACCGGCGTCCAGTGCGCTTTCTGCGTGGTGTTCTTCATCGATACGCATCTGTTCAAGAATCGCCCGGGACTTTTCGTCTTCGGTCGGTAACTGTTCCAGGTGCTCATCCAGGTGCTTGCATACTTGCTGTTCCGTGGCCGCGACAAACCCCAGGCTGACTTTGTCGCTGATCAAGCCGGCTGCGGCGCCAATCCCAAACGACAGGCCATAGAACAGCGGGTTCAGCACGCTGGGATGGCTGCCCAACTGGCGAATGCGTTGCTCGCACCAGGCCAGGTGGTCGATTTCTTCCTCAGCGGCATGCTCCATGGCTGCGCGCACTTGCGGCAGCTTGGCGGTCAGCGCCTGGCCCTGGTACAGCGCCTGGGCACAGACTTCGCCGGTATGGTTGATACGCATCAGGCCGGCGACGTGGCGGGTGTCGGTCTCGTTCATCTGTGCATCGGGCTGCACGATGGCGGGCGACGGGCGATACGGCTGGCCGCTGAATGGCAGCAGCGTGCGTATGGCCGTGTCGGCTTGCAACAACAGACGGTCAATTGGCGAGTAGTGACGTTGGGTAGTCATGCTGACCTCCGGGAAGAATCTCGGCGGCCAGTTTACCGCAAGAGAGGGCGAAGCGTTTGCGTTGAGTCAAGGGCATGGGGTCGCATGCGGGAGGCCGGCGACCCGTGTGTCAGGCGTATCAGCCCGGCGGCCAGTTCATCTGGCGCTGACCCAGCACATGCATGTGGATATGGTAAACGGTCTGTCCACCGTCTTCATTGCAGTTCATCACCACACGAAAGCCCTTCTCGCAGCCCTGTTCCAGGGCCAGGCGCTGAGCGGTGAACAGGATGTGCCCAGCCAGGGTTTTGTCGCTTTCGGTCAGATCGTTCAGGGTGCGGATCGGTTTTTTCGGGATAACCAGAAAATGTACCGGCGCTTGTGGGGCGATATCGTGGAAGGCGAGGACCTGATCATCTTCATAGATGATCTTCGCGGGTATTTCTCTGTTGATGATCTTGGTGAACAGAGTATCCAAAGCTGTTTCTCCATGGTGAATGTGCAGGGTGAGTGTACTCAGGCCTTCAGCGCGGGCAATAGGCCTTGTTGATCGCACCGGCGAGCTTGCGGGTCAGCCAGCGTGGGCTCAAGCGCGGACTGAAGGCGAGCCAGCGATTGCGGCGGCCGGGGATGATGATGGCTTGGTTTTTTTCCAGGGCGCGCACGGTGTAGAGCGCCACTTCTTCCGGGCTCATCAAGTGCGCGCTGCGCTCGAGCTTGGCGGTGTCCATTTGCGCCGTGCCGAAGAAGGCCGTGCGCGTCGGGCCGGGGCACAGCACCGAGACCTTGATGCCGCAGGTTTTCAATTCTTCGCGCAGACCTTCGGAGAAGTGCAATACATAGGCTTTGCTGGCGTAGTAACTGCTCATCCACGGGCCGGGTTGGAATGCGGCGATCGAGGCGACGTTGAGGATCTGCCCGCCGCCATGCAGGGCCATGGCATTGCCGAGGGCGTGACACATACGGGTCAGGGCGAGGATGTTGACTTCGATCAGGTCCTGCTCGGTCATCCAGTCCTGGGCCAGGAACGGCCCGCTGGTGCCCATGCCGGCGCAGTTGACCAGCAAGTCGATCTGCCGCTCGCCTTCCTCAAGCTCCAACAGGAACCCGGACAAACGCAGCGGCTCACCCAGGTCGCAGGCGCGGAACAGCACCTCGACGCCGAAGCGTTGCGTCAATTCGATTGCAATGCTTTCCAACTGATCACGCTGGCGGGCCACCAGAATCAAGCTGCGGCCACGCCGGGCCAGTGCTTCGGCCAAGGCCAGGCCGATGCCGCTGGAGGCACCGGTGATCAGAGCGTAACGGGTCATGCCTTTCTCCATCGCAACGCCGCCGGACCTGTGACAGAGGCATCACAGGCGGCGGGCGTTTTTTCACTGTTCTGGAGAGTCTACAGGTTCGGCCGCGTCGTCAGCACTTTGCACGTCTTCTTCATTGACGATCACGCTTTGATCGGCGTCTTCATCGGAGGTGATGGAGCTGCTTTCGTAGCTGCTGTCCACGTTGCTTTCGAGTTGGTCCAGGTAGCCGTTCATCCCCAAGGCCATCAAGATGATGAGCATCAACGGAATAAACGCCAGCCACAGGGAGGCCAGGACTTTCACTGCCGTGGAGTTGCGCGGTGGCGGCGCACCGTACTGGTTGGCGCCGGTGTTACCCGGCAACACCAGCAGCAGCAGCGGGAAAATGCTGTTCACCAGCGGCACCAGGTTCAGCAGGTACAGCCAGCCGGACCAGCCCAGGTCGTGCAGACGCTGCACGCCGATTTGCACGCTGACCCAGACAATCGCCACGAACAGCGCGAAACCCAGCAGCGAGCCCAGGATGATGCCCGCCGTCGGCGAAGCGGTCGCCACGGCGAAGCCGGCAGTGGCGAGGATGCCCGAGGCGACGAGCATCGCGACGGTGAGTACCAGCGTCCAGGCCAGGTAGCGCAGGCGACCGATGCGGCCATGGATCGTGAAGATCTTGAGCTCGGCGTACTCCGGCAAATCGTCACCCACTGCGGCACGCGGTGGTGCATACGGGGAGGCGGCAGGGCGGGCAGAGGGCTCGGTCTCGTGGGTTTCGTCAAGGCTGAAGGCCACGGGCTGTTCGGCTTCGATACGCGCGTCGATCCCGGCGTTCTTCAACGCGGTGAGGTAGGTTTCGGCATCGGGGCGCGCGAGGTCGCGCTTGAGGGCGACGGGGCGACCGGTAAAGAGCTTCTCGATGGCCTCAACGTTGCTTTTGAACAATTCGGCGAGATTCAGTTTAGCGGTGGTGCTTTCGACACCCGGGAGCAGGGCTCCATCAAACACAATCTTGAAACGGTTGTCGCTCATGCGGGCATCCTTGTCATGTTACAGGGGTGGGGGGCAGGCCCGCTTCAATGAGCGGGTCCGGCAAGTGTATCAGCGCGGCCAGCGCAACTGTGCCGCCTTCTCGCGGGCTTCGCGGTATTCGGCATCCAGGCGCGCAACGAGTTCATCGACGCCGGGCAAATCATCGATTTCACCGACGCCCTGGCCGGCAGACCATACGGTCTTCCAGGCCTTGGCCTCGTCGTTCAACGGCTTGAGCTTGGCGCCGAAATTGACTTCGCCTTTGCCTTGCAGGGCGGCCAGGTCGAAACCGGCGTTTGTCAGGCTCTGGCGCATGAAGCTGGCGGGCACGCCGGAGACTGCGGCAGTGTGCACGATGTCGACGGCGCCTGATGTGAGCAGCATCTCTTTATACGCATCCGGCGCGTGGCTTTCGGCGGTGGCGATAAACCGCGTGCCCAGATACGCCAGGTCCGCGCCCAGCAACTGGGCGGCCAGGATCTCGTGCCCGTGGTTGAGGCAGCCGGCCAGCAGCAGGGTTTTGTCGAAGAACTGGCGAATCTCGGCGATCAACGCGAACGGGCTCCAGGTGCCGGCATGGCCACCGGCGCCGGCGGCCACGGCGATCAGGCCGTCCACCCCGGCTTCGGCGGCTTTCTCGGCGTGACGTCGAGTGGTGACGTCATGGAAGACCAGGCCGCCGTAGCTGTGTACCGCATCGACCAACGCCTTCACCGCGCCGAGGCTGGTGATGACGATTGGCACCTTGTGCTCGACGCAGATCGCCAGGTCTGCCTCCAACCGTGGGTTGCTGTGGTGGACGATGAGGTTGACGGCGTAGGGCGCAGGGTTGCTCAACTGCGCCAGGCCCGCTTCGATTTCCTCCAGCCAGGCCTTGAAACCACTGCTTTCGCGCTGGTTCAGTGCCGGGAAACTTCCGACCACGCCATTGCGGCAGCACGCCAGGACCAGTTGCGGATTGGAAATCAGGAACATCGGCGCGGCCACGACGGGCAGGCGCAGATGTTGTTCAAGCAAAGCGGGCAGCGACATTGGAGGTACCCCGAGGCATTGACGTTAGAACGGTTTGACCACGACCAGAATTACGATAGCCAGCAATATCAGAACCGGGAATTCATTGAACCAGCGATAAAAGACATGGCTGCGGGTGTTTTCGCCACGGGCGAAGCGTTTTACCTGTGCGCCGCACATGTGGTGGTAACCGATCAGCAGAACGACCAGGGTCAGCTTGACGTGGAGCCAGGCGCCCATATGGAAGAGGCCGGGGTTGAGGGCGATCATCCAGATGCCGAAGACCAGCGTGGCAAGCATCGACGGGCCCATGATGCCTCGATACAGCTTGCGCTCCATGACGCTGAAGCGTTCCTTGCTGACGGTGTCTTCGCTTTGGGCGTGGTAGACGAACAGGCGCGGCAGGTAGAACAGCCCGGCAAACCAGCACACGATGCTGACGATATGGAAGGCTTTGACCCATAGATAAAGCATTTTTAGTTATTCCCAGGTTCACGGTAACTGAAGATAGTAGTGGCTCATGCGTCCTTACGTCACCTTGGCGGTTGTCGCAGGACAATGCGGCCCCTATTATCGACGGCTTTCCAGTGGGTTCTTTGAGGGCAGGTTTATGGTCAAGGTCGGTATCGTCGGCGGCACGGGTTACACCGGTGTCGAATTGCTGCGTCTGTTGGCGCAGCATCCGCAAGCTGAGGTGGTGGTCATCACTTCCCGATCCGAGGCCGGCCTGGCTGTGGCCGATATGTACCCGAACCTGCGAGGCCATTACGACGGCCTGGCGTTCAGTGTACCGGACATCAAGACCCTCGGCGCCTGTGACGTGGTGTTCTTTGCCACCCCCCACGGCGTGGCCCATGCGCTGGCCGGCGAGTTGCTGGCCGCGGGCACCAAGGTCATCGATCTGTCGGCGGACTTCCGCCTGCAGGATGCCGACGAGTGGGCCAAATGGTACGGCCAGCCACACGGCGCGCCGCAGCTGTTGGAAGAGGCGGTGTACGGCCTGCCGGAAGTCAATCGTGAGCAGATCAAGCAAGCGCGCCTGATCGCTGTGCCGGGTTGCTATCCGACCGCGACGCAGCTGGGCTTCCTGCCATTGCTCGAAGCCGGGCTGGCCGACGTTTCGCGCTTGATTGCCGACTGCAAGTCGGGCGTCAGCGGCGCCGGGCGTGGGGCGGCGGTGGGGTCGCTGTACTCCGAGACGTCGGAAAGCATGAAGGCCTACGCGGTAAAAGGGCATCGTCATCTGCCGGAAATCCGCCAGGGGCTGCGTCGCGCCGCCGGTAAGGATGTGGGGCTGACCTTCGTGCCGCACCTGACTCCGATGATCCGTGGCATTCACTCGACACTGTATGCGACGGTGGTGGATCGCTCGGTGGATTTGCAGGCGCTGTTTGAAAAGCGTTACGCCAACGAGCCGTTCGTCGATGTGATGCCGGCCGGCAGCCATCCGGAAACCCGCAGTGTGCGCGGCGCCAACGTGTGCCGGATTGCCGTGCATCGGCCGCAGGACGGTGATCTGGTGGTGGTGCTGTCGGTGATCGACAATCTGGTCAAGGGCGCTTCGGGCCAGGCGGTGCAGAACATGAACATCCTGTTCGGCCTGGATGAGAAGCTGGGCTTGTCCCACGCAGGCATGCTGCCGTAAGGCTGTCAGGTCGCCAAGCAGAAGGCCCGTCGATCGGGCCTTTTGTGTTTTTAATGGCGGCTGCGCAGATTGATATACCGTAACAATAGTTGACCGCTTTTCTAGGAGAAGCGGATAATACCGACCATTACGCATATGGCGGCGGTACGCCGGGAGATTATCAGCATGAGCGTTGAGTCCTTCACCCCCACGGCTTTGCAATTCACCCACGGTGCTGCGCACAAGGTGAAGAGCCTGGTCGATGAAGAGGGTAATGATCGCTTGAAGCTGCGCGTATTTGTTACGGGCGGCGGTTGTTCAGGGTTTCAGTACGGTTTTACCTTCGATGAAGAAGTGGCCGATGACGACACCATCGTCGAGCGCGAGGGCGTGAGCCTGGTTGTGGACCCCATGAGTTTCCAATACCTGGCAGGCGCCGAGGTGGATTACCAGGAAGGTCTGGAGGGTTCGCGTTTCGTGATCAAGAACCCTAATGCCACGACTACGTGTGGTTGCGGGTCTTCGTTCTCGATCTGATCGGTAGCGGATACAAAAACGCCGCTTGGCTTTGATCGGCCAAGCGGCGTTTTGCTGTCTGCGGATTCTGGCGGGCAGTCAGGCGGGGTAGATCGCGCCCAGCACCCGTAGCCCGCGTGCGCCAGTGACGCTGGGGCGGTTGGCGGCGATGCCTTCGAGGCAGCAATGGGCCAGCCACGCAAAGGCCATGGCTTCGACCCAGTCGGGGTCTACGCCGCAGGTGGCGGTGCTGCTGACCTGGGTCGATGGCAATAGCGTGGCCAGGCGCTTCATCAGCGTGCGGTTATGCGCGCCGCCGCCGCAGACAAGCAGGGTGTTTGTCTGGGGTTGGGCGGTTTGCAGGGCCTCGACGATGGTCAGGGCCGTCAGTTCCAGCAGCGTGGCCTGGATGTCCTGGGGGGCGAAGGCGGGCAAGCGCGCCAGGTGCTGTTGCAGCCATCCCAGGTTGAACACTTCGCGCCCGGTGCTTTTCGGGCCTTTGGTCAAGAAAAAAGGGTCACTGAGCAGCGCGTTGAGCAACTGAGGTACGACTTTGCCGCTGGCGGCCCATTGACCCTCGCGATCAAAGTGTTCGCCGCGCTGTTGATGAATCCAGGCATCCAGCAAGACATTGCCCGGGCCGCAGTCGAAGCCGGCTACGGGTTTGCCGGTCTCGATCAGGCTGAGGTTGCTGAAACCTCCGACGTTCAAAACCGCACGATTCCCGCTGCGTTCGTCAAACAGTGCTTCATGAAAGGCCGGTACCAATGGCGCACCCTGGCCACCTGCGGCAACGTCGCGGCTGCGGAAGTCGCTGACCACGGTGATGCCGGTCAATTCGGTGAGCAAGGCAGGGTTGCCGATCTGTACGGTGAAGCCGCGGGCCGGTTCATGGCGGATAGTCTGCCCATGGCTGCCGATCGCGCGAATGTCCTGGGGCTTGAGGTTGTGCTGGTCGAGCAGGGCATGGATGCCCTGGGCGGCGAGTGTCACCCAGCGTTGCTGGGCCATTGCCGAGCGGGCGATCTCATCCGGGCCGCTGGCGCACAGGCCAAGCAGCTCCGCGCGCAAGCTGTCTGGCATGGGGATGTAGTGAGTGGCGATCAGCTTGATCGCCGCCTCTTGTTCGATCAGGGCGATATCCAGGCCATCGAGGCTGGTCCCTGACATCACGCCTATATAGAGCGGCATACCTTAGCGCTTCGCCGAAGCCAGCAGGGTAGAGCGCTCCTGATCCATGCGTGCCATCAGCGGTTGGCTTTGTTGCATGAAACGCGCGCGTTCGGCCTTGGCGATCGGGTCGGCCATCGGCAGTTTCTGGCCCAGCGGGTCGACGTGTACGCCATTGACCTGGAATTCATAGTGCAAGTGTGGGCCGGTGGACAAGCCGGTCGTGCCGATATAGCCGATCACCTGGCCCTGCTTCACGTTGCCGCCGGTCTGTACGCCCTTGGCGAAGCCTTGCATGTGGCCATACAGCGTGCGGTAGGTGTTGCCGTGCTGGATGATCACGGTGTTGCCGTAACCGCCGCGACGTCCGGCCAACAGTACCTTGCCGTCACCTGCGGCCTTGATGGGCGTGCCGCGCGGCGCTGCATAGTCGACGCCTTTGTGGGCGCGGATTTTGTTCAGGATGGGGTGCTTGCGTCCCATGGAGAAGCGCGAGCTGATGCGGGCGAAATCCACAGGTGTGCGGATAAAGGCCTTGCGCATGCTGTTGCCATCAGCGGTGTAGTAACTGCTGTTGCCTTGTTTGTTGGTGTAGCGCACGGCGGTGTAGGTCTTGCCGCGGTTGGTAAAGCGCGCGGAGAGGATATTGCCGGTGCCGACCACTTTGCCGTTGGCGACCTTCTGCTCGTAGATCACGTCGAATTCGTCACCCTGGCGGATGTCCTGGGCGAAGTCGATGTCGTAGCCAAACACGCTGGCCATGTCCATGGTCATGCTGTGGGACAAGCCGGCACGGGCGGCCGATTGCGACAGCGAGCTGTTGATGACGCCATGTACGTAGGCGGAGCGCATCACTGGCTTGGTGGTGATGCGATTGAACGCGAAACCCTTGGCACCCTTGGTCAGGGTGATGCTTTCCAGGTCGCTGAGGTTGCTGTGCAGGGTGTTCAGCTGGCCATCTGGGGTCAGTTCGAATTCGAGTTTTTGACCGCGTTTGAGCTGGGTGAATTGCTTGGCTTGTTTATCGCTGGCCAAGACCTCATTAACCGTAGTGGCAGGTAGGCCGACCTTCTCGAACAGGGTGGAAAGCGTGTCGCCCTTGCCGACGAGCACCTCGCGATGCTGAGGGCTCTTGGCCTGCGCTACGGCAGGTGCTGCCTGCTGCTGGGCGGTTTTGTCGGTTTCGTCCGGGGCGCTTTCGATCTGGGCAAACGGCGAATCGACGGGTGCATTTGTGGCTTGTTGCGCGTCGGAAGCGTCTTGATCTTGTGTCAGTTGTTCTGCGGGACTTTCCAGGTCAAGGCTCAGGGATGTTCGTTTGGCTTCTACGTCACTGGAAGGGAATACCAGGAGTGCCAGGCTCAGAAGGGCGGCGATACCACTTGCAGCGAG
The DNA here is from genome assembly GCF_024519615.1 of Pseudomonas sp. Pse79. Lineage (NCBI taxonomy): Bacteria > Pseudomonadati > Pseudomonadota > Gammaproteobacteria > Pseudomonadales > Pseudomonadaceae > Pseudomonas > Pseudomonas sp. Pse79. The sequence continues at coordinate 1,549 of NZ_JALJRR010000002.1, read as the reverse complement.
CAGGTGGGTCTTTGGGTAAAGCGGCGGCGCTTTAGACGGTTCTGTGGTCATAGGTAATTTTGACTTTGAAGATGAAATGGAAAAGATGACTGACATGATGAAGATGAAATAACTGTATAAAATATAACCAAATCATCTGTGACGCAAGCTCGCGAACGCCGGGCTTGTCGAACGGTGTCCGTGCGCAGGGCAAAACTTGTAATTAGTCCCTGATCTTGTATGGTTGGTTCCCTTTTGAATCTGAGCCTTGCGGGTCTGTTATGAAGTCGGTTGAAGAGCAGCTAGCGCTGATAAAACGTGGTGCGGAAGAACTGTTGGTCGAGGCGGAGCTGATCGAAAAGCTCAAGCGTGGCCAGCCCCTGCGTATCAAGGCCGGCTTTGATCCGACTGCGCCGGATCTGCACCTGGGCCATACCGTGCTTATCAATAAGCTGCGCCAGTTCCAGGACCTGGGGCATCAGGTGATCTTCCTTATAGGGGATTTCACCGGGATGATCGGTGATCCAAGCGGCAAGAGCGCCACGCGTCCGCCGCTGACCCGTGAACAGGTTCTCGAGAATGCCGAGACCTACAAGACCCAGGTGTTCAAGATTCTCGATCCGGCCAAGACCGAGGTGGCGTTCAACTCCACCTGGATGGACAAGATGGGGCCGGCGGACTTCATTCGTCTGACATCCCAGTACACCGTGGCGCGCATGCTTGAGCGCGATGACTTCGACAAGCGCTATTCGACCAACCAGCCGATCGCGATTCATGAGTTCCTGTACCCGCTGGTCCAGGGCTATGACTCGGTGGCGTTGCGCGCTGACGTTGAGTTGGGTGGCACCGATCAGAAGTTCAACCTTCTGATGGGGCGTGAGCTGCAGCGTGCGTATGGGCAAGAGGCTCAGTGCATTCTGACCATGCCGTTGCTGGAAGGGTTGGACGGCGTCAAGAAGATGTCCAAGTCCCTGGGCAACTATGTCGGTATCCAGGAGGCGCCGGGCGTGATGTACGGCAAGCTGGTTTCGATTCCGGATGCGCTGATGTGGCGTTACTTCGAGCTGTTGAGCTTCCGCTCGATGGATGAGATCAATGCGCTGCGTGCGGATGTCGAGGCGGGTGCCAATCCTCGCGACGTGAAGATCAAGCTGGCTGAAGAGATTGTTGCGCGTTTCCATGGCGAGGAGGCTGCGGCCAGTGCTCACCGTGCGGCGGGCAACCGGATGAAGGATGGTGAGCTGCCGGATGATCTGCCGGAGATCGAGCTGACTGCTGCCGAGGCAATGCCGATCGCGGCCGTCCTTAATAAGGCAGGCCTGGTGAAGAACTCGGCGGTCGCGCGTGACCTCTTGGGTTCCGGTGGTGTGCGTATCGATGGTGAAGTGGTTGATCGCACCTTTATATACGCGCTGGGTGCGACCCATGTTTGCCAGGCTGGGAAGAAGGCATTTGCGCGTATTACGCTCAAATCCGAATAAGTCTGAAATTAGCTGTTGACGGCGATTTATATCTGTCTATAATTCGCCCCACTTCCGGCGCAGTCGAAACGGAAAACTCCTTGGTAAAC
>NZ_JALJRR010000029.1:0-70692 GCF_024519615.1 Pseudomonas sp. Pse79 | reverse complement strand
CAACCACACCACCCGTTGATCAGTATTGCAAAAATGGGGGTGACCATAGATTTTTATGCGCGGGATTCCACTTCAGTCGTTGAAGTCTTCCCAGCCGCCCATCTGTTTCCAGCGGTTGACGATGCCGCAGAACAGCTCGGCGGTCTTTTCGGTGTCATAGCGCGCCGAGTGGGCTTCGCGACCGTCAAAGTCGATACCGGCGGCCTGGCAGGCTTTGGCCAATACGGTCTGGCCATAAGCCAGGCCGGCGAGCGTAGCGGTGTCGAAGCTGGAGAACGGGTGGAACGGGTTGCGCTTCATGTCCAGCCGCGCCACGGCGGCATTCAGGAAGCCCAGGTCGAAGCTGCTGTTGTGCCCCACCAGGATCGCGCGTTTGCAGCCATTGGCCTTCAACGCCTTGCGCACGCCACGGAAGATATCGGTCAGTGCTGCTTCTTCACTCACCGCCATGCGCAGTGGGTGATCGAGCTTGATCCCGGTGAATTCCAGGGCCGCGGCTTCGATATTGGCGCCTTCGAACGGCTCGACGCGGAAGAAGTGGGTGTGTTCCGCGAACACAAAGCCCTGTTCGTCCATGCCGATGGTGGTCGCGGCAATTTCCAGCAGCGCGTCGGTGGCGCAGTTGAAGCCACCGGTTTCTACGTCGATGACGACCGGCAGATAGCCGCGAAACCGCTCGGCCATCGGGTGACGGGAACCGCCACCGCTGTGCTCGTGTTCGTCATCGTAATGGTCTTCACTCACTTGCTTTCCTCCAGCAGGCGCCAGCGCAGTGTTTCACCGGCGCGCAGCGGGATAACAGTCAGCTCGCCAAACGGCAGGCTGACGGGGGCAGTCCAGTCTTCACGGACCAGGGTGACGCGGTCGGTATTCGCCGGCAGCCCGTAGAAACGCGGGCCGTTGAGGCTGGCGAAGCCTTCGAGTTTGTCCAGGGCGTTGCGTTGGTCGAACGCTTCGGCGTACAGCTCGATCGCCGCATAGGCGGTGTAGCAACCGGCACAACCGCAGGCCGCTTCCTTGGCATGCTGGGCATGGGGCGCCGAGTCGGTGCCGAGGAAGAACTTCGGGTTGCCGCTGGTCGCAGCGTCCAGCAGGGCCACCTGATGGGTGTTGCGCTTGAGAATCGGCAGGCAATAGAAGTGCGGCCGAATCCCGCCCACCAGCATGTGGTTGCGGTTGTAGAGCAGGTGATGGGCGGTGATGGTCGCGCCAACGTTGGCCGAGGCCTCGGTGACGAACTGCACCGCATCGGCCGTGGTGATGTGTTCGAACACCACCTTGAGGGTCGGAAACAGCTCGACCACCCGGCGCATATGCTCGTCGATGAAGATCTTCTCGCGATCGAACACGTCGACATCGCCGCGGGTGACTTCACCGTGGATCAACAGCGGCATGCCGACTTCGGCCATCGCTTCGATCGCCGGCAGGATCTTGTCGATGCTGGTCACGCCGGAGTCGGAGTTGGTGGTTGCGCCCGCCGGATACAGCTTGGCGGCGTGTACGAAACCGCTGGCCTTGGCCTCGCGGATTTCGTCGGGCTGGGTGCGGTCGGTCAGGTAGAGCACCATCAACGGTTCGAAGCGGCTGCCGGCCGGCCGTACAGCGAGGATGCGCTGGCGATAGGCGTCGGCCTGCGCGGCATTACGCACCGGAGGTACCAGGTTAGGCATGATGATGGCGCGGCCAAACGTGCGCGCAACATCGGCCACGGTGTGGGGCAACGCAGCACCATCGCGAAGATGAATATGCCAGTCGTCGGGACGCAGCAGGGTCAGGCGGTCGGACATTGGGGATTCCAGGCGGGTCAATCTGGTGGGAATGCTACCGGAAAAGACTCTTGCAGGCACTCGCTATCAAGTTTTGCCGGATGCATCCGATAGCCTTTGGTATGCCTTAACGATGTATGACGCTTTGAAGTGTTGTAGAAACCAGTGGAGCCTCCCGTGCGCCAGCATTATCTAGCCCTGCTCAGTGTGTTCGCCAGCCTGCCTGCGATGGCCCTCACGTTCCAGACACGTCTGGAGAATATTGAGTGGAAGGTGGAGGGCGACAAATTCGAGTGCCGCTTGACCCAGCCGATCACCGATTTCGGCTCGGGTGAGTTCGTGCGCCGGGCCGGCGAGCAGGCGACATTCCGTCTGAAAGCCTTTAACGGCTTGCTCGGCGCAGGATCGGCGACCCTGCTGGCGGCGGCTGCGCCATGGCAACCGGGCCGCGGCGATATCAACCTCGGCGCCGTGCGTGCCGGCAGTGGCGATGTCTTGTTCAACAGTTCCCAGGCCCAGGCCGGGCGCCTGTTCAATGGCCTGCTCGAGGGACGCAGCCCGACCGTGCGGCATTACGGGCGTGAAGGCGGCTATTCGGAAATTCGTCTGTTGCCGGTGAAATTCAACAAAGCCTACAACGACTATCAACTGTGTACCGCCAAGCTGCTGCCGATGAATTACGATCAGGTCAAGCAAACCGAAGTCGGCTTCCCCGGTGGCGGTATCGAGCTGGACGCAGCGGCCAAGCGCAAGCTGGCGGTGATCGTCGAATTCATGAAGGCCGATCCGACGGTCAACCATATCGAATTGAACGGTCACTCCGACAACAGCGGCAATCGCCTGACCAATCGCGATGTCTCGCGCCGTCGCGCATTGGCGGTGATGGAGTACTTCAAGGCCAACGGCGTGCCGGAATCGCAGATCACCATGCGTTTCCACGGCGAAAGCTACCCCTTGGCGCCCAATACCAATGCCGCCAACCGCGCGCGCAATCGGCGCGTCAATATCCAGCTCGAACGCGTGGCTGCCCCCGAGAAACCGGCGGTGCAAGCCAAGGGCCCGAGCAACCCCGCCGCTACGTCATAAGGTGCGACCATTGGTCGCCCGCTCGACATAATCTGTCGCTTTATCTTCATTTGCTGTCGCGCCCCTGTAATTTCGCGGTTTTGATCGGTAGAATCGTTGCCTTTCCGTAAAACCCCGTGGAGTGATGGCATGGCCGACGTAAACAAGGTCGTTCTCGCGTATTCCGGCGGCCTGGACACTTCGGTGATCCTCAAGTGGCTGCAGGATACTTATAACTGTGAAGTGGTGACCTTCACCGCTGACCTGGGTCAGGGCGAAGAGGTCGAACCTGCACGCGCCAAGGCGCAAGCCATGGGCGTCAAAGAGATCTACATTGACGACCTGCGCGAAGAGTTCGTCCGCGATTTCGTTTTCCCGATGTTTCGCGCCAACACCGTCTACGAAGGCGAGTACCTGCTGGGTACCTCCATCGCACGTCCGCTGATCGCCAAGCGCCTGATCGAAATCGCCAATGAAACCGGCGCTGACGCCATTTCCCATGGCGCCACCGGCAAAGGCAACGACCAGGTGCGTTTCGAACTGGGCGCCTATGCCCTCAAGCCGGGCGTGAAAGTGATTGCCCCTTGGCGTGAATGGGACTTGCTGTCCCGTGAAAAGCTGATGGATTACGCTGAAAAGCATGGCATCCCGATCGAGCGTCACGGCAAGAAGAAGTCCCCGTACTCAATGGACGCCAACCTGCTGCACATCTCCTATGAAGGCGGCGTGCTGGAAGACACCTGGACTGAGCATGAAGAAGACATGTGGCGTTGGACCGTCTCCCCGGAGAACGCTCCCGACAAGCCGCAGTACCTGGAACTGACCTACCGCAACGGCGACATCGTCGCGCTGGACGGCGTCGAGATGACCCCGGCCACCGTACTGGCGACCCTGAACCGTATCGGCGGCGAACACGGTATCGGCCGTCTCGACATCGTCGAGAACCGTTACGTGGGCATGAAGTCCCGTGGCTGCTACGAAACCCCAGGCGGCACCATCATGCTGCGCGCCCACCGCGCGATCGAGTCGATCACCCTGGACCGCGAAGTGGCTCACCTCAAAGACGAGCTGATGCCCAAGTACGCCAGCCTGATCTACACCGGCTACTGGTGGAGCCCTGAGCGTCTGATGCTGCAACAGATGATCGACGCTTCCCAGGCTCACGTGAACGGCGTTGTGCGCCTGAAGCTGTACAAGGGCAACGTGATCGTCACCGGTCGCAAGTCCGATGAGTCGCTGTTCGACGCCAACATCGCCACCTTCGAAGAAGATGGCGGCGCCTACAACCAGGCGGACGCAGCAGGCTTCATCAAGTTGAATGCACTGCGCATGCGTATTGCGGCCAACAAGGGTCGCAAGTTGTTCTGAGTGTTCCCGTCGAAATGAAAAGTGGCCCCTTGTTCAGGGGCCATTTTTTTTGCCTGTAAAAAAGGCGCGGCGATCCTGATGTTTAAAGTTGTTTAGGTTTGTTTAAAGTCTATCGAGGTTCGTCGTTTCAGAAAGTTTGATGCCTGGCCCGCCGAGGAATGAATTATTTACACCTGAGTAGGAACTATGTCTTACAGAAAATTCACTCACCAAAGTGCGGCGTAGATGTAAGTCGCGGAAAGTTCTGTAGGAAATTTATGGTGTAAATAAATATGTTGAATGGAACTGAAATCATCAGGCTTTTTTTACCTGTCGGCCCATGCGGTCGCGACATGCAAGGGGCATTTCCTGAAACGGGTGTGCGCTGCGTTTACGGGTGCCCCCCTATTCACCGGATATTTCTCTCAAAATATGTGCGAGCCCGGAAAGGTCTGAAAGGCTCCATAAAACTCGAAACATCTGAGTTGGTGTTTTTTTGTAGGTTAATTCCTATCTCGTTGTGGGTTGGGTCTCTGCTTGCTGTTGCTTGGGGTGGAACGCTATGCCAACTAGGAAACGACTAGGCTATTGTGCTTGCTCTGAATAATTCGAACAGCGAAATTGGACTTTCTCATGAATAAAGTGCTGATCGTGGATGATCATCCCGTCATTCGTCTTGCTGTGCGCATGCTAATGGAGCGTCATGGTTATGAGGTCGTTGCCGAGACCGATAACGGTGTCGATGCGTTGCAACTTGCACGGGAACATATGCCGGACATTGTCATACTGGATATTGGAATTCCCAAACTCGATGGCCTGGAAGTTATCTGCCGGCTGTCGTCCACCAAACAGGCCACACCGTTCAAGGTGCTGGTCCTGACTTCCCAGGCGCCGGGTCATTTCTCCATGCGCTGCATGCAGGCGGGGGCGGCCGGGTACGTGTGCAAGCAGCAGGACCTGACGGAATTGCTGAGTGCCATCAAGGCGGTGCTGTCCGGCTACAGCTACTTTCCCAACCAGGCGCTGAATTCGGTGCGTTCCACCATGGGCAATGCCAGCGAGGCCGACATGGTCGAGCGCCTTTCGGGACGCGAGATGATGGTGTTGCAGCAACTGGCGCGCGGCAAAACCAACAAGGAGATCGCTGACGGTATGTTCCTCAGCAACAAAACCGTCAGCACCTATAAGACACGCTTGCTGCTCAAGCTCAATGCCCGCTCACTGGTCGATCTTATCGAGTTGGCTCAACGCAATGGCCTGGTCTAGAGGAGGGCGCCACCCCATGGCTGGATAGCCAGGCGAATCGGCAGAAAAAAGCCTCCGTGAGGGAGGCTTCCGGCCGTTCTCGGCTGATCAGAGGTCGAAATCGTAATCGGCCAGCTGTTTTTGCAAGCGTCGCTCTTCCAGAAGGTTGTCGATGGTGCGGCGTTTGCTTAGATTGGTCTTGGCCACCTCTACAGGTGCTTCCTGCCCATCGTCATCCGACTCGACAAGGTCATCGTCCACTTCCAGTTGTTCTTTGCCAGTGCTCATAACGTTAACTCCGGGCTAAGACTGCCGTTGGCGCTCCTTATAACGATATTCCATGAGCGGGTAAAAAAGATTTTTTCAATCGATAGATCGAAAAAACCTATGATCCCTCAATCGTCCGACGTCTTGTCCTTGTATTCGCACAGGTCTTCGATGCGACAGCTGCCGCAGCGCGGCTTGCGGGCCTGGCAAACGTAGCGCCCGTGAAGGATCAGCCAGTGGTGCGAATCGAGCAGATACGGCTTGGGGACAAACTTCATCAGTTGTTTTTCCACTTCCACCACATTCTTGCCGCGGGCAATGCCGGTGCGGTTGCTCACCCGGAAAATGTGAGTGTCCACGGCCATGGTCAGTTGCCGGAACGCCGTATTGAGCACAACGTTTGCCGTTTTGCGGCCCACGCCTGGCAAAGCCTCCAGCGCTTCGCGGGTTTGCGGCACTTCGCCGCCATGCCGCTCCACCAGCAGGCGGCAGGTCTCGATGACATTTTTCGCCTTGCTGTTGTACAAGCCGATGGTCTTGATGTATTCGGATAAACCTTCCACGCCCAAGGCATGGATCGCTGCCGGCGTGTTCGCCACGGGATACAGTTTGGCCGTGGCCTTGTTGACGCCGACGTCTGTGGATTGGGCCGAGAGAATCACCGCAATCAGCAACTCAAACGGCGTGGAGTAGGCCAGTTCGGTTTTGGGTTCCGGATTGTCTTCGTGGAGCCTGCGGAAAATTTCCAGGCGTTTTGCGGCGTTCATGGGGCAGGCGATTCCTTGCTGGCGGTCAGCGTGATTGTGAAAAATGGGCCCAGGCTTGCAACCCAGCGAGCAATAACCCGAGCAGGATAAACCCGGCCGGCATCAATGTGGTGGCGGCACTGGCGCGTAACAACCCCATGACGAGCATGAGCGCGGCGAACAGGCCGACCAACCGTAGCTGCGCCTTGCGCTGGCCCGCCTCAAAGAAACCATGGTGTTCCAGGACAACGCATTGCACGCTGATCAGCGCGAGGTAGATGCCCAACTGCTGATACAGCGGCAGCGCAAATGCCTGCAACAGTAGCTGCACACAACTGACCAGTGTCGCGGCGACCATCAAGCTGGCACCCAGCCGCAGGGACGCGCTCAGGCGCGAGCGCACCGCGCGCATGACCAGGCCGTAGAGCGTCACGGTCAACGCCGACAACGCCAGGAAGCTCAGGGCTTTGGGCAGGGTGTCAGTCACCCCGAGCAACGGTGCCAGCATCGCTGCATTGGCCAGGCCAACGGCTCTAGTCATGGGCGTCGGGCTCCAGCAGGGATGAGCGGTGCTCGTCGAAATAGCGCAAAGCGTCATGGGTGGCACTGATCACCGCTCGAGAGGTGAGGGTGGCACCGGCTATTTGATCGACGGTCGAGTCTTGCATGTCCGTGCGCGAACGCCCCTTGAATGAAGCCAGCCAAAGGTTGCCGGGCTGGCTGATAAGCCCGCCCAGGCTTGGGGTTTCCGATTGCGCCAGGGTCTTGATGCCCAGCAGCTTGCCGTCACGGTCAATGGCGATCAGCAGTTCGATCGGGCCGGCATAGCCGCTGGTGCTCAACCGCAGCAGCACCGCGCTGGGTTGGCCCGACAGGCTGACCCGATAGCCACCCAGCAGTTGGCTCTCCTCCAGCGGCTGCGCAGCGATCGGCAGCGGTTGCTCCAGCGGCTGATTGTCATAACGGTCGGCGGGTAGCAGGTCGAGCAGCGCCTGGCGCTTCAGGGCCAGGGCCTGGCGCGCGGCGTGATCGGCAGTCAGGTGCTGAAGGGTCAGGATCAGCGTGCCGCCGCCGATAGCGATCAGCAACGCCAGCAGTACGCCTCTGTGCGACTTCATAGGCTGACCGCCGGTTGTTTCGCGGCCACCAGGCGTTCCAGCGCCGGCACGGCCAGGTTCATCAGCAGCACCGCAAAGGCTACACCGTCCGGGTAACCGCCCCACGTGCGAATCAGATACGTCAACAGGCCCACGCCCGCCCCGAACAGCAGCCGGGCCCTGGGGCTTTTCGGGCCGGAGACCGGCTCGGTGACGATAAAAAATGCGCCGAGAAGCGTGGCGCCCGTCAGCAGATGAAACAGCGGCGAGCCGTGAGAGTCAGAGCCCGAGCCATTCCAGCACAGCAGGCTGATCACAAACAGGCTACCCAACATGCCCAAGGGCGCGTGCCAACTGAATACCCGCTGGCGCAACAGCCACAGCCCGCCGGCCAGAAACGCCAGGTTCACCCACTCGCTGCCCTTGCCGCCGACATGCCCAAATGCCGGGGTGCGCGCGAACAGTTCATCGATGGTCAGGCTTTTGTTCAGTCGCAGGGCGTCCAGTGCCGTGGCCTGGGCCCAGGCATCGGGCGCGTCGCGGTGCAGGCCGAATACCTGTTGTGCGCCGGCCAGCAGGTCCATGCCGTGGGTGGTCGGCCAGTGCGTCATGAGTTGCGGAAAGGCCACCAGCATCGACGCATACCCGACCATCGCCGGGTTGAAGGGGTTGCGCTGGCCGCCGTACAGGTGCTTGCCCAGCAGCAGCCCACTGGCCACGGCCGCCACGCACAGCCACCAGGGGCAATAGGGCGGCAGTGCCAGGGCGAGCAAGGTCGCGCTGACCAGGCTGCTCAGATCGCCGCCACGCGCCCCCCGCAGGCGCTGCACGCCCGCATCGACCAGCAGTGCGCAGCCCGTCGCCAGCAACAGATTGATCAACACGCCCCAACCGAACAGCCAGAACATTGCCAACCCACCCGGCAGTGTCGCCAGCAACACCCGTTGCAGGGCCTGTTGAGGCTCAAGCGTGGCCATGTGCATCCACCTGGCGCTGTGCTGCGTCGAGATTGGCGTGTGCCTCGGCCAGTTGCTGTGGGTCGGCGTTCCGATCCTGGGCTTTCTTCAATTCGGCGCGCCGCATTGCCAGTTGGATCTTGGCGCGCTTTAGATCGGCAGTGTTAGCGGGGGCCGGCGTTGCAGGCGCGGGGTTCACCTCCAAAGCGGCCAATGCCTGCTCCGCGGCTTCGAACTGTTGTTGCAGCACGATCAGTTGCGACTGCTGTTCAAAGGTGGGCGGATGCCCGAATGCCTTCAAGGATTTATGCAACTGCGCACGGCTCATCGCCACGTTGATCTTGGCTTTCTTGATCGCGGCGTCCTGGGCTGCCTGCGCCGCATCGATCGGCACGGCGGCCAACGGCGCGGCCCGCTTGGCGCGGGCCAGGCGTTCGGCCTGTTTGTGTTCTTCTTCCCGTTGCAGGCGCGCGTTGCGTTGCTCAAAGCGTCGCCGTGCGCGGTCTCGCTTCAAGCCGCGTGCGCGGCGCTCGTGGTCGTTGGTCGCCAGGCCGCCGACAATCGGCAGTACCGCCACTAGCGGGCGCATCTCGATGCAATCGACCGGGCAGGGCGCGACGCACAGGTCGCAGCCGGTGCATTCGTCGATGATCACGGTGTGCATCCATTTGGCCGCGCCGACAATTGCATCCACCGGGCAGGCCTGGATACATTTGGTACAGCCGATGCATTCGGCCTCACGGATGTAGGCAATCTGTGGTGGCGCTTCGCCGCGGCTGGTGTCCAGTGCCAGTACCGGCACGTTCAGCAACTGCGCGAGCGCGCCGATCGTTTCCTGCCCGCCCGGCGGGCACTTATTGATGGCTTCGCCTTGGGCGATCCCTTCGGCGTAGGGCTTGCAGCCCGGGTGCCCGCACTTGCCGCATTGGGTTTGCGGGAGCAGCGCGTCGATACGTTGAATCAGGCTCATGCTTTGATCATTGCGTTGAAACCCAGAAAAGCCACCGCCATCAGCCCGGCGCTGATCAGTTCGACCGGCAGGCCACGGAAGGGCAGCGGGATGTCGTTGTCGGCGATGCGCTGGCGCAAGTCGCTGAACAGGCTCAGCACCAGCCAGAAGCCGAGCCCGGCGCCCACGCTCAGTGCCGCCATGTGCGCCAGCCCCTCATCATCTTCAATGCCCAGCAACACCACGCCCAGTACCCCGGCGTTGCCCAGCAGCAGCGGCCATAACCCTTCCGTCGGCAGCGTCGGGCGCAGGCGCGTGAGCGCGCCGAGCACGGGGCGGATCAGCAGCGCGGTCAGCGGTAAAAACACCCACAGCCGCAGGGCAGTCAACCCCAACGGTTGCAGCGCGTAGTGATCCAGCAAATAGGCCAGCACGCCGCTCACTGCCATCAACACGGTGGTGGCAATCCCCAATGCATGCACCCGCGAGCGTGAATGCGCGGCCAATATCGGGTCGACGGCCAACGGCATCTGCAACACGAGGTTGTTGATCAGGGCGGCGCTGACAAGGGTGAGGAGCATATCGGTCATGGGCATGCCGGTTAAGCGAACAGGGCCTGATTATCCGGCAAGCGAGAAGGGGGTACTAGCTGAAAAGCCCTGTCGCCGCGACGACAGGGCTGTTTTGCAGGGCTTACTTGATGCGTTGACCCGGCTTGGCGCCGCTGTCAGGGCTCAGCAGGTAGATTTCTTCGCCGCCGGGGCCGGCCGCCATCACCATGCCTTCGGAAATACCGAACTTCATTTTCCGCGGCTTGAGGTTGGCGATCATCATGGTCAGGCGACCATTGAGCTTGGACGGGTCCGGATAAGCGCTCTTGATCCCGGAGAACACGTTGCGTTGCTCGTCGCCGATATCGAGGGTCAGGCGCAGCAGCTTGTCGGCGCCTTCCACGGCTTCGGCCTTGAGAATCAGCGCAACCCGCAGGTCGACGGCGGCAAAGGCGTCGAACTCGATCTCCGGGGACAGCGGGTCCTTGACCAGTTCACCGTTGCCAGCCGGGTTCGATTCGCCGGTGTCGGTCGGGCTGGCGACCAGGTCTTCTTTCGACGCGTCGCTCATGGCCTGGACTTTTACCGGGTCGATACGGGTCATCAATGGCTTGAACTCGTTCAATTGATGGTTGCTGAGCAAGCTGGCGTGGTCGTTCCAGGTCAGCGGCGCGACGTTGAGGAACGCCTCGGCATCCACGGCCAGCAACGGCAGCACCGGCTTGAGGAAGATCACCAACTGGCGGAACAGGTTGACGCCGGTGGCGCAGATGGCCTGGACTTCCGCCTGCTTGCCTTCCTGCTTGTTCAGCGACCACGGTGCCTTGTCGGCGATCCACGCGTTGGCGCGGTCGGCCAGGCCCATGATCTCGCGCATGGCGCGGGCAAAGTCGCGGGCTTCATAGGCGTCGGCGATGCTTGGCGCGGCGGCCAGGAACGCGTCGGTCAGTTCCGGCGCGGCATTCTCGGCCATCAGCACACCGGCGTTGCCCTTGTGGATGAAACCGGCGCAACGGCTGGCGATGTTGACGACTTTGCCGACGAGGTCCGAGTTGACCTTCTGTACGAAGTCTTCCAGGTTCAGGTCGAGGTCGTCGACGCCACGGCCCAGCTTGGACGCATAGTAGTAGCGCAGGTATTCCGGCGACAGGTGATCCAGGTAGGTGCGCGCCTTGATGAAGGTGCCACGGGACTTGGACATCTTCTGGCCGTTGACGGTCAGGTAGCCGTGTACGTTGATGCCGGTCGGCTTGCGGTAGCCCGCACCTTCGAGCATCGCCGGCCAGAACAGGGCGTGGAAGTTGACGATGTCCTTGCCGATGAAATGGTACAGCTCGGCGGTGGAGTCCTTGCCCCAGAACGCATCGAAGTCCAACTCCGGCGTGCGCTTGCACAGGTTCTTGAAGCTGGCCATGTAGCCGATCGGGGCGTCCAGCCACACGTAGAAATACTTGCCCGGCTCGCCTGGGATCTCAAAGCCGAAGTACGGCGCATCGCGGGAAATGTCCCACTGTTGCAGCCCGGCATCCAGCCATTCGGCGATCTTGTTGGCGACGGCGTCCTGCAGGGTGCCGCTGCGCGTCCAGGTTTGCAGCATCTGCTGGAAATCCGGGAGCTTGAAGAAGAAGTGCTGGGAATCCTTGAGCACCGGTGTGGCGCCGGAGATCGCTGACTTGGGGTTCTTCAGGTCGGTGGGGGCGTAGGTGGCACCGCATTTTTCGCAGTTGTCGCCGTACTGGTCCTCGGTGCCGCATTTCGGGCAGGTGCCCTTGATGAAGCGGTCGGCCAGGAACATTTTCTTTTCCGGGTCGAAATACTGCGTGATCGAGCGCGTGGCAATGTGCCCGGCGTCCTTCAACCGCAGGTAGATCTGGCTCGACAGCTCGCGGTTTTCGTCGGCGTGGGTCGAATGGAAGTTGTCGAAGTCGACCAGGAACTCGGCAAAGTCGGCGCTGTGTTCAGCCTGCACATTGGCGATCAGTTGTTCCGGGGTAATGCCTTCTTTTTCGGCGCGCAACATGATGGCCGAACCGTGGGCGTCGTCCGCGCAGACATAGATGCATTGATTGCCGCGATGCTTCTGGAAGCGCACCCACATGTCGGTCTGGATGTACTCAAGCATATGGCCAAGATGGATGGAACCATTGGCATAGGGCAGGGCGCTGGTGACGAGGATCTTGCGTGGCTCGGACATGGGGCTCGGCTACTCGATGAAACGGAGGTCGGCCACTATAAAGCGCCGGCAAATATATTTCACCCCGTGGCGCTGTTTCAGCATCTTCCCAACCTGCGAAAGCATGCCGTTAAGCCGCTGGAACGGTTAGGATAGCCGCCTGTTTCAGTCAGTCTTTTTCGGGAGTAGCCCATGAGCGCCGTTAATCGCGCAGCGGTGGAAGCCGTTCTTCGCCAGTACACCGACCCCTATTTGAACCAGGATCCGGTCAGTGCCGGTTGTGTCCGCGCCATCGAGATCCAGGGCGACCAGGTGTCGGTCCGGATGGAACTGGGCTATGCCGCCGGTCTGTTCAAGAGCGGCTGGGCGCAGATGCTGCAAATGGCCATCGAAGGCCTCGACGGCGTGCGTTCCGCCAAGGTCTACATTCAGTGCGTGATCGCGCCGCACAAGGCCCAGGCGCAGATCCCCGGCCTGGCCAATGTGAAGAATGTGGTGGCCGTGGCCTCCGGCAAGGGCGGCGTGGGCAAATCCACCACGGCGGCCAACCTGGCGCTGGCGCTGGCACGCGAAGGCGCCCGCGTGGGGATTCTCGACGCGGATATCTACGGCCCGAGCCAGGGCGTGATGTTCGGCATTGCCGAGGGCACCCGCCCGAAAATCAAGGACCAGAAGTGGTTCGTGCCCATCGAGTCGCTGGGTGTGGAAGTGATGTCCATGGCGTTCCTGACCGACGACAACACGCCGATGGTGTGGCGCGGGCCGATGGTTTCCGGCGCTTTGCTGCAACTGGTGACCCAGACCGCCTGGGGCGATTTGGACTACCTGGTGATCGACATGCCGCCAGGCACCGGTGACATCCAGCTGACCCTGGCGCAAAAAGTCCCGGTGGCCGGTGCGGTGATCGTGACCACGCCGCAGGACCTGGCGTTGCTGGACGCGAAGAAAGGCGTGGAAATGTTCCGCAAGGTCAACATCCCGGTGCTGGGCGTCGTGGAAAACATGGCGGTTCACATCTGCTCCAACTGTGGCCATGCCGAGCACCTGTTCGGTGAGGGGGGCGGCGAGAAGTTGGCGACCCAGTACGGCGTCGAACTGCTGGCCTCGCTGCCGCTGGCGATGGTGATTCGCGAACAGGCCGATGGTGGCAAACCGACAGTGGCGGCCGAGCCTGATGGCCAGATCGCCATGGTTTATCAGGAACTGGCGCGTCACGTGGGCGCGCGGATTGTCCTGCAAGAAGCGGCTTCACCGGCCATGCCGACGATTACAGTCAGCGACGACTGAGTCATTCGTAGGAAACAAGCCCCGCTATTGTCGGGGCTTTTTCTTGTCCGCCGAACGGCCAGGTATCGCTTGCCAGGCTCTTACGCAGTTGCTCGTGTAAGCATTTGCTTACTCTCGCGTAAGTGTTTGGTTTTTTTTGCGCTTCCGGACGTCTCAAATTGTCTGGCCATATTTCTAATCAATTGAAATATAACAATTATTTATTGGCTCGCGAGAGCGAAAGCTCGGCAGGCGACGGGTTGGGTTGCGTTGTACTTCCCTGGGAACTGGTTACTATCAGTCCTGTGTCCACGGATTGACACAGCCATCAAGGAACGATGGTTTGAAGGAACGTCGCAGGATGCGATTCATCAGGATGATGAAAAAGGAATACAGGGACTAGGGAAAAAATGTGGGCGGGTCATACCGCCCCTTTTTTCGCCTGCAGAAAAGTGAAATGCCTGCCCCTGAACGCAAAAAAGGCCCGCAAAAGGCCTTTTTTGTTGGGCTGCGGCGCTGTCAGCGCTCGAGATCTTTGATCTTGCCTTTTACGCCATCCCACTCTTCGGCATCCGGCAGCGACTCTTTCTTCTCCGTGATGTTCGGCCAGATTTCCGCCAGTTCGACGTTCAACTGGATAAATTCCTGCATATCTTCCGGGACCTCGTCCTCGGAGAAAATAGCGACGGCCGGGCATTCAGGTTCACACAGGGCGCAGTCAATGCACTCATCCGGGTGGATCACCAGGAAATTCGGGCCTTCGTAGAAGCAGTCCACCGGACAGACTTCTACGCAGTCGGTGTATTTGCACTTGATGCAGTTGTCGGTGACGACGAAGGTCATTTCTAATTTTCTCCTCAGGCGGCGGCAGCGAAACCCCTTATGGTGGGGCCCGCGAGGTTTGAGAGCGATAATCTGCGAGCCAGGCTAAAAGCCCGCAGCATCCCAAACCGCGCGAGATAATATCAGCTTGCAAGCGTCTGCGTTAGATCTGTGTCTTCAGTGTATAGAGCATTTCCAGCGCTTTTCGCGGTGTCAAGTCGTCCAGGTCAAGTTTTGCCAATTCATCCAGCACCGGATGGGGCAGGCTGGCGAACATATCGCTCTGGTGTGGCGCGTTGGATTTGCTGTTGCTCTTCTTCGGGCTGGCGACCACGGTGTCGTGGGGCAGGGCGGTGGCTTCCAGGCGGCTGAGGTGCTCGCGGGCGCGGGTGATCACGTCGTTCGGCACACCGGCCAACTGCGCCACGGCCAGGCCGTAACTCTGGCTGGCCGGCCCTGGCAGCACATGGTGCAGGAACACGATACGTTCGTTGTGCTCGGTGGCATTGAGATGCACGTTGGCCACCAGCGGCTCGCTTTCCGGCAGCACGGTCAGTTCGAAGTAGTGGGTGGCGAACAGCGTATAGGCGCGCAGGTGCGCCAGGCGCTCGGCCGCCGCCCAGGCCAGGGACAGGCCGTCGAACGTGCTGGTGCCGCGACCGACTTCGTCCATCAGCACCAGGCTGCGCTCGGTGGCGTTGTGCAGGATGTTCGCGGTTTCGCTCATCTCCACCATAAAGGTCGAGCGGCCGCCGGCGAGGTCATCGCTGGAACCGATCCGCGTGAAGATGCGGTCCACCAGGGACAGCTCGCAACTGGCCGCTGGCACAAAGCTGCCGATATGCGCGAGCAACACGATCAATGCGGTCTGGCGCATGTAGGTGGATTTACCGCCCATATTCGGACCGGTGATCACCAGCATGCGGGTTTCGTCATCCAGCGACAGATCGTTAGCGACAAACGGCGTGGTCAATACCTGCTCCACCACCGGGTGGCGGCCCTGCACGATACGCATGCAGGGTTCGCTGACAAACCGCGGGCAGTTCAAGTCAAGGTTCAGCGCACGCTCGGCCAGGTTGCTCAGCACATCCAGTTCGGCCAGGGCGGCGGCGGTGTCTTGCAGTGGCGCGAGGCGGCTGATCAAGTCTTCGAGCAATGCTTCATACAGCATCTTTTCCCGCGCCAAGGCACGGCTCTTGGCCGACAGCGCTTTATCTTCGAACGCTTTCAGCTCGGGGGTGATGAAGCGTTCGGCACCTTTAAGGGTTTGACGACGTTGATAGTCGATGGGCGCCTGCTCGGCCTGCTTGCTCGGCAACTCGATGAAGTAGCCATGCACACGGTTGTAGCCGACCTTCAGGTTGGCCAGGCCGGTGCGGGCTTTTTCGCGGGCTTCCAGGTCGATCAGGAACTGCCCGGCGTTTTCGCTCAGGGACTGCAGTTCATCCAGTTCGCTGTCGTAACCGGTCTTGAGTACGCCGCCGTCACGGATGATCGCCGGCGGGTTGTCGATAATGGCTTTTTCCAGCAGGGCCGCGAGGTCCGGGTAGGTGCCGGTGGTGACGGCCAGCTGTTGCAGGTGCGGCGTGTCCAGTTCGGTCATCGCCGCTTGCAACTGCGGCAGGGCGCCGAGGGCATCGCGCAGGCGCGCCAGGTCACGGGGGCGCGCGTTGCGCAGGCCGATCCGCGCGAGGATGCGCTCGATATCACCGATTTCTTTCAACTGCGGCTGCAGCTTTTCGAAGCGATAGCCGTCGAGCAGGCAGGTAATCGACGTCTGCCGCGCTTGCAGCACCGTCAGGTCGCGCAGCGGACGGTTCAGCCAGCGCGTCAGCAAGCGGCTGCCCATGGCGGTCTGGCAACGGTCGACCACCGATTGCAGCGTGTTGTCGCGCCCGCCCGCCAGGTTGGTGTCCAGCTCCAGGTTGCGACGGCTGGCGCCGTCGAGCACCACGGTATCGTCCAGGCGCTCATGGCGCAGGCTGCGCAAGTGCGGCAGAGCGGTGCGCTGGGTTTCCTTGGCGTAGCTGAGCAGGCAACCAGCGGCGCCGATGGCCAGGGTCAGGGTTTCGCAACCGAAGCCCTTGAGGTCCTGCACGGCGAACTGCTGGCACAGACTTTTCAGCGCCGAATCACGCTCGAAATCCCACGGCGCGCGACGCTTGGTCCCACGACGACGTTCCGCCGGCAGGTCCTTTGGCCAATCATCCGGGATCATCAGCTCCACCGGATTGATACGCTCCAGTTCCGCCAGCAGGTTCTCCCAGCCTTTGGTCTCCATCACGCTGAAGTTGCCGCTGGTGATATCCAGCACCGCCAGGCCGAACAAGCGCTCGTCGCCGAGCACTGCAGCGATCAGGTTATCGCGACGCTCATCAAGCAGCGCCTCATCACTCACCGTCCCCGGCGTAATAATACGCACCACCTGACGCTCAACCGGCCCTTTGCTGGTGGCCGGGTCGCCGATCTGCTCGCAGATCACCACCGACTCGCCCAGCTTCACCAGCTTGACGAGGTAGCCTTCCAACGAATGGTAAGGAATCCCACACATCGGAATCGACTGCCCCGCCGACTGCCCACGCGCGGTCAGGGTGATGTCCAGCAACTTGGCGGCTTTCTTCGCGTCTTCGTAGAAGATCTCGTAGAAATCGCCCATGCGATAGAACATCAACTGATCAGGGTGCTGGTTTTTCAGGCGCCAGTACTGCTGCATCATTGGGGTGTGGGAGGACAGATCGGAAGTGGTTTTACTCATCAGATAATTAGCGAATTCGTTAAAAGGAGTGGCAAAGGGGGCGCTTGGCCCGGCTGATTTTGCGATGGCGGCAAGGTTAACACGCGAGGTCGACCCTTCGCAGGCCTGCTCAAAAGACACGGTAAGTGCATAAAAAATGCATGGTCAATGCAAATTAGCATTTGCCAAGCTTCAAATCTGTCGTCACTATCCGCTTTATGCAAAAACGCAACGTTTCTATCGTCTTAAGAGAATTGCTGGACCGCGACCGGATCTCCCCCACGGAGCTTCACCGGCGTACCGGCGTGCCTCAATCCACGCTGTCCCGGATCCTCAGCGGCAAGATCGTTGACCCCTCGGACAAGCACATTTCGCGCATTGCCGAGTACTTCCGCGTCAGCACCGACCAACTGCGCGGGCGCGCGGCGGTGGGCGTTTCGCGGGATGAAGGGCGCGACCCGATGCATTCGGAACTCAAGGACATAAGCCTGTGGGATGACGACACCCCCGTGAATGACGACGAGGTGTCGATCCCCTTTCTGCGTGAGGTTGAATTGGCTGCTGGATCAGGAAGATTCGTCATCGAGGAAAGTGAGAAGGCCAGCCTGCGGTTCGGCAAGCGCAGCCTGCGGCATAACGGTGTGCAGTTCGACCAGGCCAAGTGTGTGACGGTGCGCGGCAACAGCATGTTGCCGGTGCTGCGTGATGGCGCGACGGTGGGGGTGAATGCGGGCAAGAGTGCGATTGGCGACATCGTCGATGGCGACTTGTACGCCATCAATCACAATGGTCAGTTGCGGGTCAAACAGCTCTATCGCCTGCCTTCCGGGATTCGCCTGCGCAGTTTCAACCGCGATGAGCACCCGGACGAAGACTACAGCTTCCAGGACATCCAGGATGAACAGATCAGCATCCTCGGTCATGTCTTCTGGTGGGGCATGTACGCCCGTTAACCTTTTTGTGTAAGACGAAGCCCGCCAATCAGCGGGTTTTTTTTCGTCTGTAGAAAGGCATCAAACCCTTTGCCAGCAAGGCTTCCAATGCATCAGTGCATTTGTTCGGTAAAAATAAATGCATTTGTGCATTGACTGTATATGCATACATGCATATTCTTTGTCTCAAGCCGGCCAACAAGGCTCGGTGGAGGCGGCAAGGATGCTGCCAGGAACGACAAGGAAGGCATGCAACATCGGCACGGACGCCATCGAAGCGATGACAGGGATGCCAGGTAACACCGGCAAGGATGCCGACGCTCTTTAGTTTCACCGTTTTACAAGAACAGGCAGCGATGAACCGGCCTTGACGGTTCAGAGGGTTGGCAACTGACCCGGGTGTGCAGCGTAAAGCACCAGAAGCAGTTATCCGGCAGACAGGGATCGTGGTCGGAAAAACATTGAGGAAAGATCCGTACCGCGCCAGTAGCGCCGAAAGATCGAGTACCCAGCCTCACCCATACTGTTCCTTTTGAAGGCGTCTTTTGTCGCCATGTGGCATTGCCGCTCAACAACAGCCACTCCTCACAAGAGGATCGTATGGGTGAGGCTGGGCACAGGACCGCATTACTGAAAAGCCCGGGCGACCGGGCTTTTTGGAATGCCTACCTATAAATGGATTTACCCAAACGCCGGCATTTTGCCGGCATTGCTCAGCCAGGAGGCGTGACATGACAAACGAGCAGCAAGCGTTAGCGGAAATGCCTATCTGGCTGGTGATCGTACTGGCGCTGATCGGCGGAGTTTCTGGCGAAATGTGGCGCGCCGACAAGGAGGGCGCCCGTGGTTGGTCGCTGATCCGGCGCCTCGCGTTGCGGTCCGGGGCGTGCATGGTCTGCGGGGTCTCGGCGTTGATGCTGTTGTACGCCGCCGGCATGTCGATCTGGACCGCCGGCGCCCTCGGCTGCCTGACAGCCATGGCCGGTGCAGACGTCGCCATTGGCCTTTATGAACGTTGGGCGGCCAAGCGCATTGGCGTCGACGAGGCCCCGCCCTCCCGCCCGGATCAGCAGTAACCGCTGCAAGGACGCGACTGATGACATCTATCGAAAAACCTTCCCAACTGCCCATCGCAATTGGCGAAGCGCTCAAGGGCGCCTTCCCACAATTGCGTGTGGGCAACCACCAGGACTTCCAGGGCACCGGGGATAAAACCGGCGTGCTGATTACCGTGGAACGCAACGGCCCCGGCGTTCGATCCCTTGAAGGACGTAAGGCCCATGCACTGTCGGTGTCACTCATGGCCAGGGTTGTCAGTGGTTCGGCGCCTTACGACGCCTGCGACCTGGCCAGTCAATTGATGGATTTGGCCCTCGATAATCGCTGGGGCCTGCCGTCGGACCAGTGTGACCTGCCAAGCGCCATCGTCGCGGCGCCGACCCTACAGGGCAGTGCCGAAACCGACTACGACAGTTGGACAGTGTCCTTCACCCAAAACATCTACCTCGGCCCGCCGATACTCGAAGATCCCACCGGAAAACCGCTGTTTGCCTGCACGTGGGAAGTCTCGAATATCGACGATCCTGACCAATACCGACCTTTGCAGGAGTAGTCCATGTTCGATGCTTTGTTACGCATGCAACTGGGACCGATCGTCGAGCGCCTGGCGGAAATGGAGGCCCAGCTCGAAGACCTGTACCGACGCGCTGAAAGCTTTTGTCGGATCGGCATATGCCAGCAGGTCGACGCCGCCAGCAATACCTGCATCGTCAGCCACGGCGATTTGCTTACCCCGGCGATTGGTTTTTTCAACCCCAGCGCGGGGGCGCAGACCGAAACGCGCATCCCGTCAGTGGGCGAGCAATGTTTGTTGCTCAACTATGGCGGTGGGGAAGGCGCTGCGCAGTCGGTAGCGCTTTTCGGCCTCAACAGTAGCCTGTTTCCGCCGGTCTCCAGCGTTGCATCGTTGACCCGGCGCCGCCACCAGGACGGAACGCAAAGTGACTATGACGACGCCAGCCACACATTCAACTGGACCAACGGGCCCACCGTGTTCAGCGGTTCCCGCGAACAGATCGAGGCGAAGGTCGGGGCCGCCACGCTGCAGATGAGCGCCAAGCACATCACCTTGCAACTCGGCGCCGTCGGTGTGCTGCTGGATGCCGGCGGCGTGCATTTGAGCGGCCCGCTGGTGGATCACCAAGGCCGCGTGATCAGCACCGCATAAGGATTTGCCATGATCGGAATCGATAGGAATACCGGGGCAGCGGTCGATGACTGGCTGCAATTCGTACAGCGTGCCACCCGAGCGCTGACCACCCCCGTGGGCACTCGCCAGAAGCGCCCGTTGTACGGCTCGCTGATCCCCCAACTGCTCGGGCAGAACCTCGGCGACGACCTCTTGATCCTCGCCCAAAGCCACGCCGCCAAAGCGTTCTACAACGTCGAGAACGGCATCGCCGACTTTCAACCCCAGGTCATCGTCGCCAGTCGCCAGGGCGCCGGTCTGTTGCTGCGGTTTGCCGGCACGTGGAAAAACCGCCAACAATCCTTCGAGGTCATGACATGAGCATGCTGATCCCTGGCCAAAACCAACTGGCGGAGCCGGCTATCATTGCCGTCGACGCGTTCGAGCCGTTGCTGGCGCAATTCAAGGCGTTCGTCATCGACTACGTCGCCGCCCGCGCGCCACAAAGTGCCGCCAAACTCAAGGTCAGCCTCGATAACGAAAGCGAACTGCTGAGCCTGGCCCTGGAAGCGTTTTGCGTGCGTCTGCAAACCCACGAACGCCAGTACAACGCACGCATCAAGCAGATGCTGGCGTGGTGGGCCACCGGCAGTAACCTCGACGCACGCCTGGCCGATATGGGCCTGGAGCGCCAGCTGCTGGACCCCGGCGACCCGGCGGCCTTCCCGCCGGTGCCGCCGACATTGGAAAGCGACGACGACGCACGCTTGCGCTATTACTTGGCGCCCCACGCGCCGGCGGCGGGTTCTCGCATGCAGTATCGCCGCGAGGTGTTCACCCTCGGCGAACGACCTGCGGTCAATGTAGAAAGCGCGACACCGGGTGTGGTCAAGGTCACCTACACCTTCGACCCGGATGGTTATGCGGCTCAGGTCAAGGATGGCAGCGGCCGACGCACCGCCCCCGGTGAGGTGATGGTGACGGTGCTCTCCAGGGACGGCGATGGAAGCGCTTCCGCCGATTTGCTTGACGGCGTGCGCAGACATTTCGCACGCCCCGATGTACGGCCGGAAACTGATCTCGTCACTGTCCAAAGTGCGCAGATCCAACGCTACAAGATTCGCGTGGTGGCCAAGATCAACGCCGGCCCGGACTCGGGCCTGACCCAAGTGGCCGCGCAACGCTTGCTGCAAACCTACGCCGAATCCTGTCACCGCCTGGAAGGGCGCGTCGACCCGAGCTGGATCGACTACGCCATCCACAGTGCCGGAGCGGCGCAGCTGCAAATCCTCGAACCGCTGGCACCGATTGTCTGCTCGGCGTTCCAGGCGCCGTATTGCACGGGTGTCGAGGTGGAGGTACGCACGCTATGAGTGAGCCCAAACCGAGTCTGTTGCCCGCCAATAGCTCACCGCTGGAAAAAGCGTTGGACCTGGGGTTTGGCAGGTTGCTCGAGCGGATTATGCCGCCGTTTCCGGCCTTGATGAACCCGCTGCAAACACCCTCCGAATTCCTTCCTTACCTGGCCGCCGACCGAGGCGTCAGCGAATGGGACGCGGATGCCAGCGAAACGGAAAAGCGCCTCACCGTGGGCTTGTCCTGGCAGATCCAGCGCCAGGCCGGCACGCCCAAGGCTTTGAGCTATGCGGTGGAGTCGCTGGGTTTCAGCCCCAACATCAGCGCCTGGTATCAACAGCGGCCGCAGGGCGTGCCTTACACCTTCGATGTGCAGGCGATCATCGGACGCAGTTGGTCCAGCGGTGACCATAACCGATTGATCCGCCGTATCAACGCCGCGAAGAGCGAGCGCGACCAGGCGACGATTACCGTGGTTCACCAGACACAAGCACGCCTTGGCCTGACCGCGATTGTCCACGCCCCGTTTAACGACAGCGAGTTAAGCCTGCAAGGCGCGTTACCCGAACTTGCCTTGGGCGCTCGACTTAACAGTGCTGGCGTTGCCCGGCACTACACCATTAACGACTACGACCTCAGGGCGCAGCCATGACAGATGACATTACGCGCCTGGTGCGCTTCACCTCCAAGGGTTTGGATGAAGTGCTGCAGGCAAAGAACCAGGGCTTGAAAGGCGAAATCACCCACATCGGCGCCGGCACCGGCCGCTACAACCCAGACGGCACGGAAGTGGCCTTGCGTGACGAGCGCCAGCGGGTGGCGATTGTGGATTACGAGGACTTGGGCGAGCGCCAACTCAGGATGGCCGCGCTGTTCGATGGCGATGGCGAGTATGAGATTGGTGAGTTCGGTTTTTACCTCGCCAGTGGGACGTTGTTGGCGGTGTATTCGGTCGCTGGGAAGTTGCTGACGTATAAAGCGGCTGCGGCTCGGGTGCTGCAGAAGTTTACGTTGGATGTTTCGCCGTTGCCGGCGGAGAGCGTGACGGTGGCGGTGGGATCTGAAAATTTGAATATCCTATTGATTGATGAGTTGGCTGCCATTTCCGCTGCAAATATCGACAATATGACTCGAGGTCTAAGTGTTCTATTTCGGGTGATGGCTTTGGAGGCGAAAGCTGACGCGAGGTGAGTGTGGGGGCGGAGCTGAAAAGGTAAGCCTGCAACTAATGGCTTTAGAGTTGGTGGCGGTATTGAATGATGAACTTGGAAGTTAACAGTGGAATAAGGAGATTAAATTTTGAGTGCAGAACAACAAATTGCAGCGCTTGTAAGTGCTGCGAACGGTTTGACCGCTGCGGTAAATAATAAGGTTGCAGAGATTGATAGTTCGGTGTTGGCTGCGGTTCGCATGATTCCCAATATGTCGAAAGAGTTATTTGTCGATGCCGTGGATGGCAGCGATGTCGCGCTCGGTACGGCCTCGGCACCTTTGAAGACAATCGGCGAAGCAATGTCTAGGACGGGAACAGTACCCTATGTGATGATTAACTTGAAAGCCTCCCAGTCACATGAGTTTTCAGGCCAAAGTGAACAGTATTGCTATCGAGTAGTATCAAATAAGGTTGTCTTTGCACGTTGGGGGAGTGGTAGTAATCCTGTGTTCACTCCGAGAGTTGGTGAATTCTCGCCAGGCACCTCAAATCTGCACTTTATCTCGCTTGAGGGGGGCTCTGTTTACTATCGAGCAGTAGACATCGTTATGCCGACGGTCTTGAAGTCAGGAACTTCGGGTTGGTATTATTTTGGTTCGTCACTTTTCTATCGAGGTCACGGCCTGGAGTCGACAGTACAGGGGGTGGTTTCATTCTCGGGTTCAATACTTCGGTTGGGCGTAGGTAATATTTTTTACTCTGGGTATACGGCAAACTATCGTGTTGATATTAATATGACGACGATTGATACTGCTGTCTCAAATTCCTTTGCGGATCTCACAGGTGGCACGATGGTGCTCTCGACTATAGCCTCTACGATAACAGGGAGCAAAACGTGGGCGCATTTGGTAAAGGGTGTAGTGCGTGACTCGCGTGGAAGCTTGTCCAATTTCCTTAGTAATATTGGCAGTGTTGTGGCGGATGGAGGGCAGCAATGATCAAGGAATTTAAATTTGGCGGTCAGACAACTTACAATGCTACCGCTCAGCAATTGTTGGATATGGGTTTTTTGCAGTCGGATATTGATGCTGCCTTAAAGGCGCAAGACATTGCCGATGTAGACTTTAATCGGCGCCTGGCTTATCGGACTGACTCTGATCCGCTTTATATGGAGTGGCAGTATGACCAGACCGAAACCAAAGAAAAAGAATGGCGTGCGAAGATAGCGGAAATCAAGGCCCGCTTCCCGTTGCCGGAACACAAATAGCCCCTCACCGCGAAAGCGGTTTTTTTTCGTCTCCCCAAAGCCCCTCCCGCAGGGGCTTTGGTGTTTTCCACCCGGAGAATTCAACACATGCCCACTCGCCAAACCTACACCGTCCTAATCCCATTCCCCACCGGCGCCGGCCATTGGTCCACCGCCGGCCAGGAACTGGAACTGCTGGACGTCGAAGCATCCGCCCTGCGCACCGCTGGCCGCTTGGAACTGACCAGCGTCCTCAATACCACCCCCAAGAAGGCTGAATAATCATGGCTGAGGTTTTGAACTTCGAGCACAACGGCATCACTGTGAACGCAACTGAGTCCCCCGAGGCCATGGGTGGCCTGGGGGATAACGTGATCGGCCTGGTCGGCACCGCGCCGAATGCCCACGCGTCGATCCCGAAAAACGCCCCGTTCCGCATCAACAGCTTCACCACCCAGGCGCTGCTGGACCCTACCGGCAGTGAGGCGGGCACGCTGTTTCAGGCGGTGTACCAGATCCTCAAAGTGGTCAAGGTACCGGTCTACGTGGTGATCGTGGAGGAGGGCGCCACCCCGGCTGACACGATCAACCATGTGATCGGCGGTAACGAACCGGTCACCGGGCGCAAACTTGGCCTGGCGGCCCTGAGCAGTGTGCCGGAAGACCTGACCATCATCGGCGCCCCAGGCTTCACCGGCACCAAGGCCGTGGCGAGCGAGTTCGCCGCCTTCGGCAAGCGCATCAAGGCCCGTGTGGTGCTGGATGGCAAGGACGCTTCTGTTGCCGATCAGGTGACCTACAGCGGCGAACTGGGCGGTGCCGATCTCGGTTTCGACCGCTGCCTGCTGGTACACAACATGCCGTCGGTGTACTCCAAGGCCGCGAAGAAGAACGTGTTTCTTTCGCCGTCGTCCCTGGCCATCGCTGCACTGGCCAAGGTCAAGCAGTGGGAAAGCCCGGGTAATCAGGTGACCTTCGCCGAGGACGTTTCCCGCGTGGTCGAGTACAACATTCTCGACACGTCCACCGAAGGCGACCTGCTCAACCGCTACGGCGTGAGCTACTACGCCCGCACCATCCTCGGCGGTTTTTCGCTGCTGGGTAACCGCTCCATCACCGGCAAGTTCATCAGCTACGTCGGCCTGGAAGACGCCATCAGCCGCAAGCTGGTCAAGGCCGGCCAGAAGGCCATGGCCAAGAACCTCACCAAGTCCTTCATGGACCAGGAGGTCAAGCGCATCAACGATTGGCTGCAAACCCTGGTCGCCGACGAAACCATCCCCGGCGGCAGTGTGTACCTGCACCCGGAGTTGAACAGTGTCGAGAAGTACAAGAACGGCACCTGGTTCATCGTTATCGACTACGGCCGTTATGCGCCCAATGAACACATGATTTATCAACTCAACGCCCGCGATGAAATCATCGAGCAGTTCCTGGAGGACGTTCTCTAATGTTTACCAACCGAGTCAGACAGGCCATTGCGGCCACCCTCCAAGGCCTGCCGCTGTCCGCGACCGTGGAAGAGTTCACCCCGCCGAAGATCGAGTTCGACATGGAGTCCATGTCCGGCGGGCGCTTCATTGCCGAGGAAATGGCCAAGAGCGGCAAAGTGCTCAACGCCAAGCTGATCCTGCAAGGCGCCGGCCCGGAAATCATGCTGGCCCTGGGCGTGCGGATGGGGGACGACATTCTGCTGAACGTGCGTGAAGCCGGCCAGGATCAGGACGGCAAGACCTACTTCACCTACCACACAGTGGGCGGCAAGCTCAAATCCCTGGAGGAGGCAAAGCTGAAGATGGGCGAGAAGGCCACCACCACGCTGGAGCTGTCCTGCCGCACCTATAACCGCCTGGAAAACGGCATTTCGGTGATCGACATCGACGTGCGTACCCAGAAGTTCGTCCTCAACGGCGTCGATATTCTGGGCGACGCCCGCCGCGCGGTGTTGATGCCGTAACCCCGCGGGGGCGGGTTCGCTCGCCCCCATACTTGACCAAGGAATTGCCCCATGGCCTGGATGCCACCGCTGCACCTCCTGCTGGCCCCGATCACCGCCGACACCGGCGCGACGATCGAGCAGGTGCAACTCAAACCGCTGTACTACGCCGCGCAAAAAGACGCGCTGGCCCGGGCCGGTGATGACGAGGACGACCAGTTCTTCGAACTGGCGAAACTCGCCACCGGCCTGTCGGAAAAAGAGCTCGACCAACTCAAGCGCCCGGACTACGTAAGCATCGCCCAATACGTACATGAAATGTCGACGCGCCCGGCGTCATTCTTCCTGCAAGCGCCCGAAGCTGCGACCCACGACCGGCCCGTCCACTTGCTGTTGCCCCTCGACGCGGCCGGCCGCACCTGGACCGAGCTGCCCCTGGAAATGCCCGCCCTGCGCGCGACCAAAGTGATGAAAAAACTCGCCACCAACAAAGAGCGCGCCGAGTTCATCACCGCCCACTGCACTGGCCTGATGATCCCCGACCTGGCCGGCCTGACCGTGCCTGACTGGACGGAATTGCAGGAGCGCATCGATGATTTTTTAAACAAACCGGCGGACTTCTTTCGGAGCGCGACATCGAAGTGATCCTCGACGTGGTGCCGCTGATTTACTCGGTCAATGAAGCGGAAATCCTCGACTGGGACGCCGGAAAAGCACTGCGCCGCTACGACATCGCGATCACTCGCCTTGGCGTCAAACAGGAGTAAGCGGGATGCAAGAGACTCAATTTGCGACCAGGCTCGCCCAGGAAGATAGGCACTGGTTGATTGGCGATGCGGACCTCGGCAGTGTGCTGGCGCCGTTCTACGCGGGCCTTGCAGCGCCAGTGAACCTGGATGCGGCGCCGCAACCGCAGCCTCAGTTGGAACTCAGCGCGGCGCTGGTCACCGTCAGTGTCGACCTCAATGCGTTAGCGCTGGAGCAAGTGCGGCTGCGCGAGACGTTGGAGACGCTTAACAGTACGTTGTTCATTAACGGCCATTCGCTGGAAACCAAGGCGGTTGATGTCACGTCGGTTCCCGCGAAAAACCAGCAGAAAGAGCCTGCTTCATCGACAGGCTCCTGGACAGATAAGGGGTTGGAGTACGGAGCGAATGCCGCGAAATTTGTCGGGAAGGAACTGCTCACCAGTCTGTGGGATACGGCCAAAAGCAGAGTCTCTGGCAAAGCGGTGGATGCAATCGCCGAGCGATTTCCTAACGCCGGTAAGTGGCTTAAAAACGATAAAAGCAAGGACGGCTGCTGCCCCGGCTCACCTGTTCCAGGCCCGGCCAGCCCCAGCATTTACCTGCCACCTGACTATCGCCGCACGGAAGAGAAGAAAACCTCTGGCAAGAAACCTGGAAAGCTTCGTACGTGGCTGCGAACGGCGTCGGACAGGTTGGGCAATGGGGCGGGCTACCAACCGCGGGTGGGCTTTCAGGCCGTACCGACGACTCAAGGTGCCGTGAGCAGTGCTCAGCGTTTGAGTGGCAACGCAGGCAAACGACTCGGTCTGATCGATGCGTTGGAGAGGGCACCGGTCGAGAGACCGGGGGTAGCCAGTAGCCCATCGCCTAAGCCTGTTCCTCCCGCAATGTCCACGCCATACCCTGCGCCTGCGCCTGCGCCTGCACCGAATACACCGCATGCCCCAACGTCCCGTCTGGCCGCTGCGATGACCCGGCTGGAGTCCGCTGGCGCCCGCCGTCTTGGCCCGTTGAGGTACGCCGATACGGCCTACGATGTCGTTCAAGGCCTGCGCACCGGTGATACCAAAGCCATCGCCTCTGGCCTCGGCGTTGCTGGCGGCACCTGGGCCGGAGCCTCGGCAGGCGCCGCCATCGGCACGATGATTTTCCCTGGCGTCGGCACCGCCGTAGGCGGCGTTATCGGTGGCTTGCTCGGCGGCGAGGCGGGCACCTGGCTGGGTGACAAGCTGTTTCGCTCAAACGATCGTCTGCCCGCGCCCAATGCCGTCAGCAAGGAACTCAACACCGCCCGCACTGATAACGTGCAGGTCACGATCGCACCAAGCATCCAGATCACCGGCATTACCCCCGCCGATGCCCAGCAAGTCGTCAACAAGGTGATCCAAGCCCTGCAATTCCAATGCATGCCGATGGTCACCGACACCCTCGGCATCCGGCGCAACGCGGCACTGACCGACCCTTCAGGAGGCGATTGATGCGACAACAAATGGTACTGGGCGATTTTATTTTTGGCCTGTCCCGAGGGTTCGCGTATTCCACGCTGATTCGCAACAGTGATGGTGGCTGGGCCGACCTGACGATCATTGCCAGCAAGTCGCAGTCACGCCAGAACGGCCAGAAGCTGGAAAAACTCACGTTCGGCGGCACGGCGATGCACGCCGTGGGCATGCAGCGCCTGGACGAACTGCGCGCCTTGCAAAACGCTCGGGCGCCGTTGCCTCTGGTCGATGGTATCGGTCGCAACTGGGGCCTGTGGCGGATCAATTCGCTGGTGGAAAACCAGCGCAATGTGATCGATGACGGTACCGCCATGGTTATGGCCTGGACCCTTGAGCTGGAGGAATTCGTCAATGCGTAGAGTACGAAGTATTGCCGGTGATTCGGTCAACCTGCTGCTCTACCGCGAGCTGGGTCGTTGCGATGACGCGGCGGAAGAAACCCTCTGGCGGCTGAACCCCGAGCTTGCCGAATATGGCCCGGTGCTGCCGGCCGGCGTGTGGGTGGTCATCCCTGAACTGGCGACGCGGCCGGATGCCATGCGTCCCGTTTCAGCCTGGGATTGAGGAGGCGGCATGGCACAGGGATATACGCCCATCGTGGAGTTCTACGGCGCCAACGCGGCGCTGCTCAATCAACGCCTGATGCACTGGAGCCACACCGATGCCGCCGGCATGCAGACAGATCGACTGGAACTGACCCTTAATATCGAGGGCCTGGAAGGCCTGCCCAGCCTGAGCGGCAAGATCGGCATGCGGGTCGGATATCAGGAATCGGGGCTGGTGGAAAAAGGCGAGTTCGTCATTACCCAGCGCACGCCGGTGTTGTTTCCCATGCGCTTGATGATCGTCGCGACGGCTGCGCCCTTCAGCGTGGCGGACGCCAGTGGCTATCGTCAGCGTCGCTCCGCCAGTTACGGGCCGACGACGCTGGGGGCATTGTTCCGGCAGTTGGTCAGCCGCCACGGTTATTCACCACGTGTGGCGCCTGCGCTGGACGGTATTGCGATTGCTCATATCGACCAGTCCAACGAAAGCGACATGGCGTTCATCACTCGCCTGGCCAAGTGTTATCGCGCGGTGACCAAGCCGATCAACGAACTGTATGTGCTGGCTGAAGCCGGGCGGGTCAACTCGCTCTCCGGCCGGTTGCTACCGGAGGTGAAACTGTCTGTCACCCAGGATAACCGCCCCGGTGAATCTGCCTTCATCACCGCCAGGCTCGATGAAACATCCCGCTCGAAATACATGGGCAGTCGCGTCAGCTGGTGGGATGCCGCAGCGGGCAGGCAGCACGTGGTGCAGGTCGGCATCGCGCCGTTCAAGACCCTGCGCCAGCGTTACCAGAACGAAGCGCAAGCGCGTGCCGTGGCTGAGGCGGAACTGCGCCGTGTCGGGCGTGAGGGCCTGACGCTGATGATCGACTGCCCAGGCAACCCGCTGTTGGCCGCCGAAGGGCTGTTGCTGCTGGATGAGTCCTGGCCGTCCTATATGCAGGGGCGATGGTCGATCACCCAGGTTACCCATGTGGGCGACCCGGCAACGGGTTACCGCAGTTCGATTATCGCCGGTGGCCTGTCGGTGTAGTCGCAACACCTTTATTCAAACCCGCTCCCGAGTGGGTTTTTTATTGCCTGGTGAACCCCATGAAAATCACCCCATTACTGACTCATCTGCGTGAGCATTGCCCGGCCTTCAATCAACAGATCCGCGCCGGGCTTGATCTCGACGCTTTGCAAGGCCTGCCGGTACTCAGTGGCCCGCAGGCGGTGGTTACGCCGATCTGCGACAAAGCCAGCCCCAACCTCGCACAAAACACCACACGCCAACGCCTGCGCGAGGGTTTCGGCGTGGTGCTGGTGCTGGACCTGGTGGAAGGCCAGCAGGCCCAGGCCATGGACCAACTGCACAGCCTGCGCGCTGAGGTTTGGCGTGCGCTGGTCGGCTACAAGCCCGAGCGTCTGTACGAGCCGATCCAGTACGAGGCAGGCGAGTGGCTGTTGCTCAATAAAACGCGGGGACTGTACCGCCTGCGTTTTTTTACCGAGTTCCAGCTGGGGCGCAACCTCAGCTCGCAGCCAGCGGAAACCTGGCACGAGCTGGAGCTGGACGCTTTGCCGTCCTTCAACGGGGTGACGGTGCGGGTCGATGCCATCGACCCGGCCGACCCCAACCTGCAACGCCCAGGCCCCGATGGGCGCCTGGAACTGACGTTTTCTGCCGAGGTAACCCCATGAGCACACGCATCACCGTACTGCCGGTTGCCGGCCGTGCCGTACCCGACCCCGAAGCTGGCGACTTGTTGCCGGCGGCAGGGCGTGAAGTCCCGGACAACGCCTGGTGGCGTCGACGTCTGGCCGATGGCGACATCACAACCAACACCGTGAAAACGGCAAAACCACAGGGAGACAAATAATGGCGATTGGATTCAGTCACATTCCGGCGGACATTCGTGTGCCGCTGTTCTATGCCGAGATGGACAATTCGGCAGCCAACAGTGCCCAGTCGACTTTGCGTCGACTGATCGTGGGCCAGGTCAATGACAGTGTTGCGGGCGCCGAGGCTGGCAGCCTGGTGCTGGTCTCCAGCGTGGCCATGGCCAAGCGTATCGGTGGCCAGGGTTCAATGCTGGCGTCGATGTACGAGACCTTTCGCAAAAGCGATCCGGTGGGCGAGATCTGGTGCCTGCCGTTGCAGAGCACCGCAGGCACTGCGGCAAAGGCCGACCTCAAGCTGTCTGGTACCGCGACCCAAGGCGGTGTACTCAGTCTGTATATCGGTGGTGTGCGGGTGCAGGCTGCTGTGGTCACTGGTGCAACGGCAGCGGTAGCGGCCAGCGCGCTGACCCTGAAAATCAACGCCAGCGCCGATTTGCCGGTCACGGCTATCGCAGCCGAGGACACTGTCACCCTGACCGCCAAATGGCGCGGCGACAGCGGCAACGACATTAATTTGCAACTTAACCGCCTGGGCCAGACCAACGGCGAGGAGGTCCCTGATGGCCTGACCGCGACCCTCGGCAAGATGGCAACCGGCAGTGGTGTACCCGATCAACTCGCCGCACTGGCGGCGTTGGGTGATGAGCCCTTCGAGTTCATCTGCATGCCCTGGGCCGATACGGCGAGCCTCAACGCTTGGCAAGCGGTGATGGACGACAACAGCGGCCGCTGGTCGTGGGCCAAGCAACTGTTCGGTCACGTTTATACCGCCAAGCGTGGCACCGTCGGTACCTTGGTCGCGGCGGGGCAAGCGCGTAATGACCAGCATGTGACCATTCAGGCCATGGAACCGGGTGTGCCGCAACCGTTCTGGGTGCAGGCCGCGGCACTGGCCGCGCGCACGGCGGTGTTCATTTCGGCCGATGCCAGCCGTCCAACCCAGAGCGGCAGCCTGCCCGGTCTCGACCCGGCCGCCGCCAGCGAGCGTTTCACCCTGACCGAGCGCCAGTCGCTGCTCAATTACGGTATTGCCACGGCTTACTACGAGGGTGGCTACGTGCGTATTCAGCGGGCGATTACCACCTACCAGAAGAACGCGTTCGGCCAGGCCGACAACTCCTACCTGGACAGCGAAACCCTGCACCAGTCGGCCTTCATCGTACGCCGCTTGCAAAGCGTGATTACCAGCAAGTATGGGCGCCACAAACTGGCCAGCGACGGCACGCGCTTTGGCGCCGGCCAGCCGATCGTGACCCCGAGCACGATCCGCGGTGAGTTGATCGCCCAGTACGCCAAACTCGAACTGGAAGGGCACGTGGAAAACGCTGAGTTGTTCGCCGAGCACTTGATTGTCGAGCGCGACAGCCAGGACCCGAGCCGCGTCAACGTGCTGTTCCCGCCGGACTATATCAACGGGCTGCGGGTATTTGCGCTGCTCAATCAATTCCGTTTGCAGTACGACGCGGCGGTCTGAGCCCCGCGTTTGCGCAACTGATTCCAGCCCGCCGTGTGCGGGCTTATTTTTGGGAGAAACATCATGGGTCAACTGATTGCGGGCACCTGCTACGTCAAAGTGGACGGCGCTCAACTGACCATCAGCGGCGGCTGCGAAGCGCCGTTGATGGCCGTCAAACGGGAAACCGTCGTGCCAGGCTTCTATAAGGAAACCGACATTGCGCCGTCGTTCAAAGTCAGCGCGCTGCACACCCCGGATTTTCCGTTGAAGCAACTGATCGCCGGCACCGACATGACCGTCACTTGCGAATTCAACAACGGCAAGGTTTACGTGCTGGCCGGCGCCTACTTGGTTGAAGAACCGGTGGCCAAGGGTGACGACGCGGTGATCGAGCTGAAATTCGAAGGTATCAAGGGGACCTGGCAATGACCGACACCGTGACGTTGCACGTGGCCATTGAGGCCCACGGCGAGGCCCTGAACGAACTCACCCTGCGCCGCCCGACCGTGCAGGAAGTGCGGGCGATCAAGGCGCTGCCTTACAAGATCGACAAGGGCGAAGACGTCACGCTCGACCTCGACGTCGCCGCCAAATACATCGCGGTCTGTGCGGGTATTCCGCCGTCATCGGTCAACCAGTTGGACCTGGTTGACTTCAACGCACTGAGCTGGGCGGTCGCCGGTTTTTTCATGAGTGCGGCGCAAGCACCGTCGCCGAGCTGATTGCGGTGGCCTACGACCTGGCCTGGTTCTGGAAGGTTGACCCCGAACAGATGCTGGCCAGGCCTTTGGATGTGCTTCGGGAGTCTCTGGAGCATGCGCAACGGATCAATGCGATGCAGCAGGTGCAGTGATGGCAGAGGCTCAGAAAATAGAAAACACCGCAGTGCGACTGAAAGGTATCGACGAGCTGTCGCCCAAGCTGGCCGCGCTGCGTGAGACGGTTGGGCGTTTCAAGCGGAACGTGGAGCAGACCGGTCTCGGTAAACTGGATATTTCCGGTTTGCTCAAGGGCGGTGGCCTGGCGGCGCCATTTGTCAGTGGAATTGCGTCAGTCCTGGCGTTCAAGAACGAAGTGGCTGACGTTGGTGCGGCGGTGAATACCAGCGTGCCCCAAGCCGCCGCGCAGGGGCTGAAGCAGTTCAGTGCGTCCATGGATCAGGTTTCCATGGCCTTTGGTACAGCGTTGTTGCCAGCCGTGACGGCGGTTGTCGTTGGTCTTGAACCTTTGTTGACGACGGTCGCGCAAGTGCTCACCGACAACCCACAACTGGTACAGGGCCTGGCAGCCGGCGCGGTAGCCTTTACCGCCATTCAGGCAGCGATCACCGGAGCGTCCCAGGCGTTGGGGCTGATGCAGTTGGCGCTCGGTGCCAATCCGATTGTGCTGGTGGCTGTGGGGATTGCGGTGGCGGCGGGTTTGATCGTCGCACACTGGAAACCGATTTCGGCGTTTTTCATCCGCCTTGGCGACAGCGTCGCAACGGCGGTGTCGTCCATGGGTGAGGTACTCAAAACCTTGTTTTCCTGGTCGCCGCTGGGGCTCATCATCGCCAATTGGACACCCTTGACCGGTCTCTTCTCGGCTATCTGGGATTTGCTCAAGGCATTGAGTGTGCCGGTCGTGGAGTTTATGAAGGGCATGTTCCGTTGGTCACCCTTAGGGCAAATCATCGCGAACTGGGGCGTTATCAGTGAGGTTTTTTCGGCCATCTGGAGTGATTTCAAGCGCTCGGCCCTGGCCGCGTTCGCGGTTGTTGGCGCGTTGTTCGATTGGTCGCCCATGGAGAAAGTCGCAGCAGTCTGGGGCGCGGTCACCGATGTGTTCGCGTCGATCTGGAGCAATCTGAAGCTGCAAGCTTTGGCGACATTCGCCGTGTTGGGCCACGTGTTTGATTGGTCGCCGATGGAACAATTACAGACGTTGTGGGCGCCGGTGTTGACGTGGTTCTCGGGGCTTTCGGAAAAGCTCCAGGTCATCATTGCGCCCATCAGGAAGTTGTTGAATGGCACGTTTGGGGAGGCAATCAACAGCCTCACCGGCGGTGTGGTGGAACTGACGACTCAACAGAAGGAGCGCAACGCTGAAAGTGCGAGCGCTCCCTCGGTGTTTCGCAAAGGGCCGGCCCCTTGGGTATCGCCGTTGGCCGCCACTTCCTCTTCGCTGCTGCAACAAACCGCTGCCAATAACCGTACCCAACTCAATGGCGACCTGCGCGTCAGTTTCGACAACGCACCGGCCGGCCTGCGGGTCGCCCAACCTCAAACCAATCAGCCCGGCCTGAGCGTAACGCCTCGCGTCGGTTACCGTTCCCTGTCCCTTGGAGGCTCCAATGAGCTGGCGTGATCGTTTGTTGCCGGCGTCGTTTCGAGGCGTCGGGTTTTGGGTCGACCAGGCGAAAACCCCGGTCGGCAAGAAAGGCCAGTTGCATGAATATCCCCAGCGTGATCTGCCGTTTTTCGAAAGCCTGGGCCAACAGTCCAGGGTGCATGAGCTGACGGCATTTGTGGTCGGCACCGATTGCCTGGAGCAGCGTGACCGGTTGCTCAAGGCCCTGGAGGAAGGCGCCGGGGAGCTGGTGCATCCGTGGCTGGGACGGTTGCCGGTCAAGGTCGGTGAGTGCGAGATGACCCAGACTCGTCAGGACGGTGGGCTGGTCACTTTTGCCCTGAAGTTCTACCCCGACGAACCCTTGAAGTTTCCCACGGCCGCGATCAACACCCGTCAGCAATTGCAGGTATCGGCGGACAGTTTGCTGGGGGCGGCAGTGTTGCGTTTCGAGCAGGCGATGGCGTTGGTCAAGCAGGCGCGGGTCGGCATACAGGCGCTGCGCAATGGCCTGGCCGAGGTGTTCCAGGTGATCGAGCAGCAGTTCAAACCGTTGATTGCGTTGTATGCGGACTTGAATGCGCTGGTCAAAGGTATCAAGGAACTGCCTCGGGAACTGAGCGCCGAGTTCAAGGGTTTGCTGGGTGATGTTAAAGAGCTGGGTGAGTTTGCCCGCAGCGGCTATCGCGGCATGTTGAGCAACCTCTCCCAGCAGGTGGATGCGGCGCGGCGGGTCGATACACCCCGGCTGACCACCGGCAAGGACAGTGTGGCGGCTGCCCAGGCCACCGCCAACCTGGTGCAGGACGCGCTATGGGTGCAGATTGCCCATTGGCTGGCCGACATGCCGGTGGCGAGCAAGGCGGTCACGCTGACGACCACGCCTTCCCTGGCGCAACAGGCCGCGCAACCGGTGCAACGTCGCGAAGTGCCGGTGGCCGATGATGTGCTGGTGCTGCGCGATCAACTCAACGAAGCCCTCTGGCAAGCCGCCCTCAAGGCCGATGTCGGGCATTACGTGGCCCTGAACACCCTGCGCCAGCAGTTGTTCGCGCACCTCACGTCGGTGGCCTCATCTGGCGTGCGGCTGGTCAACCTGACGCCGATGCGCAGCATGCCGGCGCTGGTTTTGGCCTATCAACGCTTTGGTGATGCGACGCGTGTGGGCGAGGTGGTGCAGCGCAATCGCGTGGCCCATCCGGGTTTCCTGCCGCCGGCCGATCTGCAAGTGGTCAGGGAGTAAGCCATGAACGAGCTGGACAATACCGTCACCCTGAGTGTTGACGGCCTGGACTATGGCGGGTGGAAAAGCGTAGAGATCAGCGCCGACCTGGAGCGCCAGTTCCGCACTTTCAGTCTCAACATCACCTGGCAATGGCCCGGCCAGACCTTGACCGCGCCGATCAAACCCGGTGCCCGCTGCCAAGTGCGCATCGGTTGTGATCTGGTCCTGACCGGTTTTGTGTTCCAAGCGCCTGTCAGCTACGACGGCACGCACATCAGCCTGAGTATCGATGGCGGCTCATTGACCCAGGACCTGGCGGACTGCGCCGCAATCAACCGGCCTGGTCAGTGGCGCGGACAAAATCTGCTGAGCATCGTCCGTGCCTTGACGGCGCCCTACGGCGTGCAGGTCATCAACGAAATTGCCGAGACCCAACGCTTGCACACCCACAGCATCGTGCCGGGGGAGACGGTGTTTCAATCCATCGACCGTCTGCTGACGCTGTATCGCGTGTTCTCCACCGATGACGCGCAGGGCCGCCTGGTGCTGGCCCAACCTGGCAGCGCAGGGCGTGCCACGGATGCACTGGAACTGGGTAAGAACATTCTCTCGGCCAATGCATCGATGGATTACAGCTCGGTATTTTCCGAGTACCGAGTGATCGGCCAGCACAAAGGCGGCGATCAGCAGACGGCGGCAGCGGTGAGTGAGGTGTCGGGGACTTCTCTGGATGCCAGGGCCGCGCGAAAACGGGTCACGGTGATCAATGAGCCGACGCAACTCACCCCCGAACTGGCCCAGCAACGCGCCGATTGGGAGCGGGCTACGCGCGTTGGCAAGGCCCGGGCCACCACCTACCGCGTGCAAGGCTGGCGCCAATCCAACGGTGACCTGTGGCGTCATAACATGCTGGTGCGGGTGGTCGATCCGGTGCTGGGGTTTGATCAGGACATGCTGATCTCCAAGGTCACCTGGTCGCTGTCCGAACAAGGTTCGATCACCACCCTGCAGGTCGCGCCGCCTTCCACGTTCGACGCCATTCCGTCCCCTCCTGCCTGATAATCAAGGAATGTCCATGAGCCTACTGACTCGCCTGCTGGCGCGCGGCACTGTCGTGCTCGCCCACTCGGCCTCTAAGCTGCAATCGCTGCAAATGCGCCTTACCGCTGGCGAAGTGAACGACGACATGGAGCACTTCGAACCCTACGGATTCACCAGCAACCCGCTGGCGGGAGCGGAAGGCATTGTCACATTCCTGGGCGGTGACCGTTCCCACGCCGTGGTGCTGGTGGTGGCCGACCGACGTTACCGGCTGCAGTCCCTGGCACCGGGTGAAGTCGCGATCTACACCGACGAAGGCGACAAAGTGCACTTCAAGCGCGGGCGTGTGATTGAGATTGAAACCGGCACGCTGAACATCCGCGCCAGCAGCGCGGTGAATTTCGACACGCCGACGCTGACCCAGAGCGGCAAGATCATTTCCCAGGGCGACCAGATTGCCGGCGGCATCAGCCAGATGCAGCACGTACATGTGGGCGTGCAGGCCGGCAATGATCAGACCGGTGCGCCGGCGGGAGGGCAGTGATGTTTGTATCGGACAATTTGAAAAACGCCCTGACCCGCGCGGTGCTGATCAGCCTGTTCACCTGGCGCCGTGCCGCACCCGATGACGCTGTCGAGGATGACGAGCGCTTTGGCTGGTGGGGCGACAGTTTCCCTGCGGTCGCCGATGACCGCATCGGCTCCAGGTTATGGCTGCTGCGGCGGGTCAAGCTGACCCGGCAGACGCAGCTGGATGCCGAATTTTACGCCCGCGAGGCCCTGCAATGGCTGATTGATGATGGTCATTGCAGCGTCATCGAAGTCCTCAGCGAACGCCTCGATGCCCAGCGCCTCAACCTGCGCACGCGGTTGACCCTGGCCGATGGCGAGCGCCTGGACATCAACCCTGATAACAGTTGGCAGGTGATCTATGCCGTTTGAAACCCCTTCGCTGCCGGTGCTGATCAACCGCACCCAAAGCGACCTGGCCGGCGATTCGCTGCGCCAGTCCGATGCCCAGGTCCTGGCGCGCACCCTCAGTGGGGCGGCGTTCGGCCTGTACGGGTATCTCGATTGGATCGCCGAGCAGATCCTGCCGGATACCGCTGATGAGTCCACGTTGGAACGCATCGCCGCGCTGCGGTTGAACCAACCGCGCAAGACGGCGTTGGCGGCCAGTGGCAGCGTCAGCTTTACCGCCGGTGCGGGCGCGGTGCTGGATGTGGGCACGGTGCTGCAAGCCAGCGATGGGCGCGGCTTCAGTGTCACCACTGCCGTTACTGCCCATGCTGGCGTCAATACCGCCATCGTACAGGCGATTGACGCCGGCACCCTGGGCAACGCCGACGCGGGCTTGAGCCTGTTGGCGGTCCAGCCACTGCAAGGGATCGGTTCGACGTTTACGGTGCTGGCACCGGGGCTGACGGGTGGCCTTGCTCGGGAAAGCCTGGAATCGCTACGGGTGCGGGTGATTCGTTCCTATCGTGTGATTCCCCAGGGCGGCTCGGCCCGGGACTACGAGACCTGGGCGCTGGAAGTAGCGGGCATTACGCGCGCCTGGTGCCGTGGCAACTACCTGGGGCCGGGCACGGTCGGGCTGTTCGTGATGCGTGACGATGACCTGCAACCGATTCCCAATGCTGCGCAATTGGCGGCTGTGCAGGCACACCTCGAACCCTTGCGACCGGTCACGGCGGATGTGTATGTGCTGGCGCCGCTGATGAAACCGGTGACTTATCAACTCCGACTCACCCCCGACACGAGCGCAGTGCGTGCTGCGGTCGAAGCTCAGTTGCGCGACCTGCATAACCGCGAAGCCGGTTTGGGGGAGACGCTGTTGCTCAGTCATATCGCAGAGGCCATCAGCAGCGCCAGCGGTGAGACCGACCACCTGCTGGCGAGCCCCGTGGCGGACGTCAGCGCGGCCGATAACCAACTGCTGGTGTTTGGAGGTATCACATGGCTGGAATGAGAAGCGCCGAGCAATACCAACAGCAGTTGGTGTCGCTGCTGCCCAGCGGCCCAGCCTGGGACTTGGAGGCGTTGCCGCAACTGGGCCAGGTACTCGATGGCATCGCCATTGAGCTGGCACGCATTGACGCTCGTGCCTGGGCCCTGCAAAACGAGATGGACCCGGCCACCGTCAGCGAACTGGTGCCGGAATGGGAGCGGGTGATGCAACTGCCCGACCCATGCCTGGGCCCCAATCCGCTGTACGACGATCGCCGCCTGGCCGTGCGCCGACGCTTACTGGCCGTGGGCAGCCAGCGCGCCGCCTACTACCTCGAAATCGCCCGCAGCCAGGGCTACCCCGACGCCAGCATCTCCGAACACCGCGCCCCCCGCATGGGGCGCGCACGCTTTGGTGCTTCGCGCTTCGGCACCTGGCAGGCCCACTTCATGTGGACCCTCAACACTGGAGGCCGCCAACACCTTGGTCGCCGCTTCGGCGCCAGCTATTGGGGCGAACGCTTCGGTGTCAACCCAGGCAGCGCCCTGGAATGCCTGATCCATCGCAGCGCACCTGCGCATACGCGGGTGTACATAAATTATGACTAGGAGATAGAGGAATGGATTATCCAAAGAGTGTGCCCAGCGTCGGGCTGGTGAATGGGAAATTTGTGGATGAAAACCCGGTGACGGGTACGCCGGGGAGTTTGGTGCCGGCGAGTTGGGGCAATGGGGTGACCCAGGAGATTTTGAATGTGCTGGCGGCGGCTGGGATTACGCCGGAGGAGCAGAAGACGGATCAGCTTGCCCTGGCGTTGAGTGTTTTGAATGACTGGGTGAAGTTGAAGAACAAACCGACGACGTTGGCTGGGTATGGGATTACGGATGCCCTGCAGGTGGGGCGTACAAGCAGGCAGCGGCCTAGTTTGTCTGCGATGGACTTGACTGATGCGGGGACGGGGCTGGGTGGGGCTTTAGAGATTCGAGAGGCTCAAGAGGTGGGTGCAACCCAGACGCGTTATGAATATGCACCTAAAATCCTCTTTCATTGGCAAGGGCTGGTCGCTAAAAGCCTGGCTATGAATTCCGATGGTGAGTTGGCGTGGGCCGGGCAGAAGCTTTGGAATGCTGCAAATTTCAATCCGGATGGTAAAGCCAACAAAGCGACAACACTTGCGGGCTACGGAATCACCGATGGCCTGTCGCTGGGCTCCGGCGGCCTTCTTGCTACGCCCGCACCCGTCCAGGGGAAAATTTCTGACCTGTCTTCCAGCCAGTTTGTTACAGCTACCGACGGGACGTCCGACAAACCTGCTGCATTGAGTTATGGCTCCGGGCTCCATGTGAAGTATCCCGGTGGCAAATACGGCTTCGATCTTTTGTCGGGCATCACCAATGAGTGGTTCGGGGTTCGTAAGGTTGCGGAAGATGGGAGCGGCGTCTGGCGTGCGTTGTGGCATGACGGAAATTTTAATCCTGCCGTCAAAGCCGATAAAGCCACGACGCTGGCAGGGTATGGAATCACCGATGGGGTCTCGGCCCTGAGTTTCCTTAAACCTGTCGCAGGACAATGGGTTCTATTGGGCGGAAGTGGTGTGCTTCCCGCTGGCGGGACGTGGGCCTTTTACTGCACTAATTATAATGGCAACGGCGCGGCACTCGGTGGTAACGCCGGTGTTGCAGCCGGAGGGACTGCCACCGGTAACGGAAACTGTGTTGGCTTTGCATGGAGGATCCAGTAATGGACAACAAAGCAACGGTTGAGGCCGTCGATACTGCCTCGTCTATGTCTTACAAGATTGAAGATATCTACCTGAAGAACGATGGCAGTTATCTCGTTACTCTGGATGGCTATCCATATCACGCTACCGAGGCTGAAACATCAGAGGTTTATTACGCAGTACGTTCTTTGATTGATTCTGGTGTGCAGTGTCAGGCTTACACCCCGCCAGTCACCTCCGATGCCGAGATACAAAGAAATGAACGCCTGTGGCGCGATGCGGAAATTCAGCGCGTCAGTTGGCTGCGCGAGCGCCACCGTGACCAGTTGGACATGGGATTGAAGGCCGCACTATCGAGTGAACAATTCAGCGCATTGCTGGATTACATCCAGGCACTGCGCGACTGGCCTCAGGTCGATAGTTTTCCGGCCACTGCCAAGCGACCCGTCACATTGCCCTGGCTCGCTGCAATCACCCAATGATAAGTCCTGCACTCAGGAGTGAATGCCAATGTTGATAGCACTTGATCAACTTCTCCAAGTACTGCCAGGAGCCCGCCTTAGAGCGGGTTTTTTTTTACCCTCTTTAAACACCGCGATCGCTAAGTTTGAAATTGATCGTCCCAAACGCACCGCCGCCTTCCTCGCCCAAATTGGCCATGAATCCGGCGAATTGCGCTACGTCCGCGAACTGGGCAGCGATCAATACCTGAGCAAATACGACACCGGCAGCCTGGCCGTTCGCCTGGGCAACACCCCCGAAGCCGACGGCGACGGTCAGAAGTACCGGGGCAGGGGGCTGATCCAGATTACCGGGCGTCGCAATTACCTGGCATGCAGCCAGGCGCTGTTTGGCGACGATCGTTTGTTGCTGCAACCGGAACTGTTGGAACAGCCGCAATGGGCCGCCGAATCCGCCGCCTGGTTCTGGCACAGCAACGGCCTGAACGAACTGGCGGACAACGACCAGTTCACCACCATCACTCGGCGTATCAACGGCGGGCTCAATGGTTTGGAAAACCGCCTGCAGCTGTGGGCACGGGCGAAGGCGGTGTTATGCGTTTCCTAGGGGCTTGGCGCCTGATCGGTGTGTGCCTGTTGGTGGCGCTGACTTGGCAGGTGCAGGCCTGGCGATTGGGTGCGCAGATGGAGCGGCAATCAACTGCCCATGCCCAGGCGCTCAGTCAGCAAAATCAGGCGGCCTTGCGTCAACAACAGGCCGAATACGACAAACGGCTGGCGCTTGAGCAACAAATCAGCGCCATTGACCAACAACATGCTCGGGAGTTGAGCGATGCACAACGTCATCAGGCCGCTCTGCGCGATCGCCTGGCCACTGCTGATGTGCGGTTGTCAGTCCTTCTCGACGCCAGCGACAGCGCCAGTGGTTGCGCAATGCCTGCCGCCACCGCCGCCGGCGGCGTGGTTCATGCAGCCACGCGAGCCCGACTTGACCCGGCGCATGCTCAGCGAATTATCGCCATCACCGACGACGCGGATAACGCCGTGATCGCCTTGCGCGCCTGTCAGGCGTATGTGCGGGCCATCGTGCGTTAGTGTCTTGATGCACGCTGCAACTTGCATGGCCGATGGGCTCATGTAGGGTAGGCCAATGCCCGCTCATTCCAGGAGACCTCCGTGAAAGAAATCACCCAACTGGCCGCTGAACTGGGTCGCCGTCTACAGGTGCTCAATGCCCACGTCACCACCGCCGAGTCCTGTACCGGCGGCGGCATCGCCGAAGCCATCACGCGCATACCGGGGAGTTCGGCGTGGTTCGAGGCGGGATATGTCACCTATTCCAACCGGCAGAAAACTCGGCAGCTGGATGTGCCGGAGGCACTGTTCGGCAAAGTGGGGGCGGTCAGCCGCGAGGTGGTGGAGGCCATGGTCAGGGGCGCCCAGGAAAAAAGCCTGGCGCGCTTTGCCGTGGCGGTCAGCGGCGTGGCCGGGCCTGATGGCGGCTCGCCGGAAAAACCGGTGGGCACGGTATGGCTGGCGTTCGGCGTGGGTGACGAGGTCACGGCCGAGCGCCAGCACTTCCCCGGCAACCGCGATGAGGTCCGCCGACAAACGGTAAAGGCCGCGCTAGAGGGCTTGTTGCGACGAGCTGCAGCAGAAATAGAAAATCAGGGGTAGGCGATCTCCGATCTTTGTGGAACAATACTGTCTACTTATACAGGTGTTGGCCGTCAGGCCTTATTGATTACGTGAGGACTTTAATGGACGAGAACAAGAAGAAAGCCTTGGCTGCGGCCCTGGGTCAGATCGAACGTCAATTCGGCAAGGGTGCCGTAATGCGTATGGGCGATCACGACCGTCAGGCGATCCCGGCTA
Source organism: Pseudomonas sp. Pse79 (assembly GCF_024519615.1). Classification (NCBI taxonomy): domain Bacteria; kingdom Pseudomonadati; phylum Pseudomonadota; class Gammaproteobacteria; order Pseudomonadales; family Pseudomonadaceae; genus Pseudomonas; species Pseudomonas sp. Pse79. The sequence continues at coordinate 28,154 of NZ_JALJRR010000029.1, read as the reverse complement.
TTTCCACTGGCTCTCTGGGTCTGGACATCGCGCTCGGCATTGGCGGCCTGCCAAAAGGCCGTATCGTTGAAATCTACGGTCCTGAATCTTCCGGTAAAACCACCCTGACGCTGTCGGTGATTGCCCAGGCGCAAAAGATGGGCGCGACCTGCGCGTTCGTCGACGCTGAGCACGCCCTGGACCCTGAATACGCCGGCAAGCTGGGCGTGAATGTTGACGACCTGCTGGTTTCCCAGCCGGACACCGGTGAGCAAGCCCTGGAAATCACCGACATGCTGGTGCGCTCCAACGCCATCGACGTGATCGTGGTCGACTCCGTGGCGGCCCTGGTGCCAAAAGCTGAAATCGAAGGCGAAATGGGCGACATGCACGTCGGCCTGCAGGCCCGTCTGATGTCCCAGGCGCTGCGTAAAATCACCGGTAACATCAAGAACGCCAACTGCCTGGTGATCTTCATCAACCAGATCCGGATGAAGATTGGCGTCATGTTCGGCAGCCCGGAAACCACCACCGGTGGTAACGCGCTGAAGTTCTACGCGTCGGTCCGTCTGGACATCCGCCGTACCGGCGCGGTGAAGGAAGGTGACGAGGTTGTCGGTAGCGAAACCCGCGTCAAAGTCGTTAAGAACAAAGTGGCCCCGCCATTCCGTCAGGCTGAGTTCCAGATTCTCTACGGCAAGGGTATCTACCTGAACGGTGAGATGATCGACCTGGGCGTGCTGCACGGTTTCGTCGAGAAATCCGGTGCCTGGTATGCCTACAACGGCAGCAAGATCGGTCAGGGCAAGGCCAACTCGGCCAAGTTCCTGGCGGACAACCCGGATGTCGCCGCCGCGCTTGAGAAGCAGATCCGCGACAAGCTGCTGACCCCCGCGCCGGACGTGAAAGCTGCAGCCAACCGTGCGCCGGTTGACGAAATGGAAGAAGTCGACACTGACGTCTGAAGCAAACGATGACCGTTGTGCTGGATACACTCGTCGCCGTTCGGCGCACTGCGATGGACCTGCTCGCGCGTCGCGAGCATGGTCGAGTCGAACTGACGCGTAAACTGCGTCAGCGCGGTGCGTCCGCCGAGATGATCGACACTGCCCTCGACCGGTTGACGGAAGAAGGGCTGTTGTCGGAAGCCCGTTACCTCGAAAGTTTTGTGTCCTACCGAGCGCGCTCCGGCTACGGTCCCGCGCGAATTCGTGAAGAGCTGAGCCAGCGCGGCCTGCAACGCGCCGACATCGACCTCGCCCTGCGCGAGTGCGGTATCAGCTGGCAGTCACAGCTGGAAGATACCTGGCGTCGCAAGTTTTCTGGGCATCTTCCGATTGATGCCAGGGAACGCGCGAAACAAGGGCGCTTCCTGAGTTATCGCGGGTTTTCGATGGAAATGATCAATCGGTTGTTCAGCGGTCGGGACATGGACGACTGAACAACGCAAAAAATAAAAGGCCCGCTATGAAAATAGCGGGCCTTTTTTTTTGCTCAAAAATCACGCCGGCTCCGGCGCCACCCGTTGTTGTGTCTTGCCCTGAGCCTGCGCCCAGTTCTCCGGCAAGTTGATGTAGTCCACCAACTCCCGCAACCGGCCCTGATCACGCCCGTTGAAGTTGAACACCAGTCGCGTCAGATGACTGAACTGCGGCTCATCGTGCTCTTCTCCGGTGTAGGCGAGCTGCTGAAAGTCTCCACTCAGTCGCAGGCTGGCGAACTCTTTTTGCACCTGAGCCAGCGCCCGCTCACTGAGCGGATGATTCATACGTATCACAAACTCACGCTTCAGCCAGCGGGTAGAGTGGAAGTTGGCATAAAACTGGTTGATCTCGTCCACCGCAGCTTCAGCGCTGTACACCAGGCGCATCAGCTTCAGGTCGGTGGGCAGCACATAGCGATTGGCTTCCAGCTGGCTGCGGATAAAGTCCAGGGCGCCTTGCCAGAAACCGCCACCTGGTGCATCGAGTAACACCACCGGCACCAGTGGGCTCTTGCCGGTCTGGATCAGCGTCAGTACTTCAAGCGCTTCATCCAGGGTGCCGAAACCGCCGGGGCACAACACCAGCGCATCGGCCTCCTTGACGAAGAACAGCTTGCGCGTAAAGAAGAAGTGGAACGACAGCAGGTTCTCGGTGCCGTCGATGGTCGGGTTGGCATGCTGTTCGAACGGCAGGGTAATGTTGAAGCCCAGGCTGTGCTCCAGGCCGGCACCTTCGTGGGCGGCGGCCATGATCCCGCCGCCGCCGCCGGTGATCACCATCAGATCGGAGCGCGCCAGTGCCGCGCCCACTTCCCGGGCCAAGGCATAGAGCGGGCTTTCCACCGGCGTGCGCGCCGAGCCGAACACCGTGACTTTGCGCCGCCCCTTGAACTGTTCCAGCACGCGGAAGGCGTGGTCCAGTTCGCGGATGGCTTGCAAGGTGATTTTGGCGTTCCAGCGGCTGCGGTCGTCCTGTGCCATGCGTAGCGCGGTGAGGATCATGTCGCGATAAAGGGGGATATTCGGGCTGTTGGGTGCGATCAACTGGAGTTGAGCTTCGACCTGCTGCGTGAGGTCGACCCCGTTTGCTTCAAAATGCTGGAGCAGGCGGTCATTCGGTTCGTAAGGCATTCAACTTCTCCTTCTTCACAGAGCCTGGGCGGGCGGCGAAATATTCGTCCGTGGCCACGACACTGCATGTGTCGCTGCATGCCCATGGCATTGCACAGTGTTCGCCAAGCGGCAAAGCGCGACTCTGTATGTTCCTTGTGATTTAAAAACCTTTGCACTGCACATGGCAGGAGGACAACTCTGTTTTGCCCTGAAAATGTTACAGAACAGCATGGGAACTGGGCTGAGCGGGTTGTGGGAATGAGACGATCATGGGCCGAAAAACCCTTGGCTGGCAACCGCTTATTGGTCTCACGTCACAGCGTGCAGCGTTCGGCGGCAAACACAAACGAGGGAATTGCGCGCCACTGGACAGCAGCGCGCGGGGGGCATGCGCGAGTTACTTTTTCTTCTTCGCCGCAGTCGGTGCCGGGCAGTCTGCTTCGACGAATTTCACCGAAGCCACCGGGCGGTTGGTCTTGTTTTCGGTGATCTCGTAGCGCATCACCGCGCCCTTGGCCATCAGCTCGCGGTAGCCGTGGTTCAGGCACACGCTTTGTCCGAGCTGGAAATACACCGCCTTGGGGTTGGCACGCATCTGTTCGGCACGATCGGGCAGCACGCTGAGGTGATCGATCAACTGCATGCCTTCAACGGTGTAGGCCACTTCCAGGGTTTTTTCATCGATTTCCCGGGGCAGGTCTTTGTTGCTTTCAGCCGCGACGCTTTGCAGCTTCTTGTTCATTTGGGCCTCCAGCAGCGAGGCCGCCTGGGCGCCAACAGGCAAGACCAGCGCGAGGGCGACGGATGGGGCGACAAGACGCAGCATGGAACGCAGCATGAAACTCTCCTGATTCGGTTACTGGTGCATAGACCAGCCACTGGGCTGTGCGTTCAGTGGCGCGCAATTATAGGTGAGCCCTGGCCGGTACAGCCAGGCGTATTGCTGGGAAGTGCGTGTGGCTCTGGTAAACTGCGGCCACTTAAGCCTTCCTCGAGTTCCCCCAGTGTCGATTTTCCTTTCCGTGCGGCGCATCCGATGAGCCACGCCGTCTCTCGTCTGCGTACCCAGCGCCTGGCGCGCGCCATCAGGCCTTTCGTCAATCGGGGTTCGCGTGCCGAGCGCTGCCCCGGCTGCCGGGTGATCCCCGCGTATTGCTTGTGTGCCTGGCGGCCCAAGGTCCAGGCCCGGTCTGCGATGTGCCTGTTGATGCACGACGTCGAACCGATGAAGCCCAGCAACACCGGCTGGCTGATCGCCGATGTGATTGACGACACCAGCGCGTTTGCCTGGTCACGCACCGAGGTCGACCCCGGGCTGCTCACTTTGCTGGCTGATCCGCAGTGGCAGCCCTACATCGTGTTCCCCGGCGAATTCGTCGCGCCGGAACGGGTTGTCAGTGAGGTCAAGGTGGGGGAGGGCAAGCGCCCGCTGTTTATCCTGCTGGACGGCACGTGGAGCGAAGCGCGCAAGATGTTCCGCAAAAGTCCCTATTTGGAGCATTTGCCGGTCCTCAGCCTGGCCCCCGAGCAGCTGTCGCGCTACAAACTGCGTCGTTCCAAGCGGGATGATCATTTCTGTACCGCCGAAGTCGCCGCGCTGTGCCTGGAGCTGGCCGACGACGGCGCGGCCAGCGAAGTGCTGGACGCTTACCTCGACGTGTTCAGCACCCATTATCTGGCCGCCAAGTTCCAGTTACCGCTGGACTCGACGGATATCGTCCATACTCGTCTAGCGCCCTACATCCCGGCGGTATAACCAGACGACGTTTGCATGATGGCACCGTAAATCCGACAACCGCTAAACTGCCCATTGGCGTAGTGCTTGACCACCCAGGCTACGCTGGGCATGCTGGGCGCCGATCAGGGCGCAACCGTGAATTTCCAACGTCGTTTCAGGTGCTTTTGACGTTGAGCATGCCCTGTGGTGATGGCTGCCTGGCCGTTACCTTGTGTATTGGCGAACCCTGAACCCATCAGGGCTGCCATAAAAAACAGGATCATTTAATCAATGGCCACATACGAAATCCTGATAGCTGATGACCACCCGCTGTTTCGCAGTGCGCTGCATCAGGCAGTAACGCTGGGCTTGGGCCCCGATGTCCGTCTGGTTGAAGTGGCCAGCATTGCCGAGCTGGAAACCCGCCTCACCGAAAAATCCGACTGGGACCTGGTGCTGCTCGACCTGAACATGCCTGGCGCCTATGGGTTTTCGGGGCTGGTGCTGTTGCGCGGGCAATACCCGCAGATTCCCGTGGTGATGGTCTCGGCTCAGGAAGAAGCCGATGTAGTGGTGCGCTCCAAGGAGTTTGGCGCCAGCGGTTTCATTCCCAAGTCGAGCTCCATGGAAGAGATCCAGAAAGCCGTGCGCGCGGTGCTGGAGGGCGATGTGTCCTGGCCGCCGCAAGCGTTTGAAGAGATCAACGTGTCCGACGAAGCGAAGGCTGCCCGCGATGGCCTGGCCAGCTTGACGCCCCAGCAGTTCCGGGTGCTCACCATGGTCTGCGAAGGCTTGTTGAACAAGCAGATCGCTTACGAGTTGAGCGTGTCGGAAGCGACCATCAAGGCCCATGTCACCGCGATCTTTCGCAAGCTGGGGGTGCGAACGCGAACCCAGGCGGCGTTGCTCTTGCAACAACTTGAGTCAATTTCGCAGCATTAAGCTATTGTCGATTCACGCTTTTTTGACTTCGCGTGATCTAGTTTTCCCACTTCTTTGGTTCAGTTGCCTACATCTATGTCGCCTTTCAAGGGTCAAACCGGTATCAAACGTATCTTCAACGCAGGGGGCTATTCCCTGGATGGCCTGCGCGCAGCCTTCACCGGTGAGGCGGCCTTCCGTCAGTTGGTGTTGCTGAACGTCATCCTGATCCCGCTGAGTTTTTTCCTGCATGTCAGCCGCGTCGAACGGGCGCTGTTGATTGCGGTGTGCCTGCTTGCGTTGATCGTCGAGTTGCTCAACTCGGCCGTGGAAGCGGCCATCGACCGCATTTCCCTGGACCGTCACCCACTGTCGAAAAACGCCAAGGACATGGGCAGCGCCGCGCAATTCGTGGCACTGACCATGATCACCCTGGTGTGGGCCGTGATCCTGATCTAAGCCTCAGGCAATGTTCGGCAGCACGATTTCGTCGCTGCGCTGAACCCCGGCGGTGAAGGCGCGGCACAGCTCGAGAAACTCGCGCATCGCCGAGGTTTGGTACTTTTGCTTGTGCCAGATGAAGTAGAACTGCCGGGCCAGGTCCAGGTCCGGGGTTTCTACCGGTACCAGGCTGCCGCGGCGGAAAGCATCGCGCAGCGCCAGCCGGGAAATGCAGCCAATCCCCAGCCCCGACTCCACCGCACGCTTGATCGCTTCGGTGTGTTCCAGCTCGAGGCGAATGTTCAGCGCGCTGCGATGATGGCGCATGGCCTGATCAAAGGTCAGGCGCGTGCCCGAGCCCTGTTCGCGCAGGATCCACGCTTCGTGGGTCAATTCTTCCATGCTGGCGACACCGCGCTGGGCCAGGTGATGCTGAGGCGCGCAAAATACCACCAGCTCATCTTCCACCCAGGTCTGCACTTCGATATCCGGGTGGCTGCAGTCGCCTTCGATTAGACCCAAGTCAATTTCATAATGCGCAACCTGGTGCACGATATGTGCAGTGTTCTGCACGTGCAGCTTCACCTGGCTCTCGGGGTGCTGCTGCATGAAGCTGCCGATCAGCAGCGTGGCCAGGTAATTGCCGATGGTCAGCGTGGCGCCGACGGCCAGTGAACCGAAGCCAGACTTGCCGTTGAGCAGGTCTTCGATCTCCTTGGCCTGGTCCAGCAGGGCTACCGCCTGGGGCAACAACTGACGGCCGAGGGCGTTGAGGCTCAGGCGTTTACCCGCCCGGTCGAACAACTGACAGCTGGATTGACGCTCCAGCTCGGTGATTGAGGTGCTGGCGGCGGATTGAGATAAGGCCAGAAGGCCAGCAGCGCGTGAGACGCTTTCCTGCTGGGCGACGGCGACGAAGACTTGCAGCTGACGGAGAGTAAATCGCATATCGATATAACCGATAACCCTTATCTTAATAATCCAGTTAACAGATATTGTCGCCGCCATTAGAATGCTGTGCAATTGCGCACTTATCATTTTGGCGCAGACCCATCTCCAGGAGTCCCCCGTACATGAGCAACATGAACCACGAGCGTGTCCTCAGTGTTCATCACTGGAACGACACTCTGTTCAGCTTCAAGTGCACCCGCGATCCGGGCTTGCGCTTCGAGAACGGTCAGTTCGTGATGATCGGCCTGCAACAACCCAACGGCCGCCCGCTCATGCGCGCTTATTCGATTGCCAGCCCGAACTGGGAAGAGCATCTGGAGTTCTTCAGCATCAAGGTGCCTGATGGCCCGCTGACCTCCCAGTTGCAGCATCTGAAGGAAGGCGACGAGATCATCATCAGCAAAAAACCGACAGGCACCCTGGTGCTTGACGATTTGAAGCCGGGTAAACACCTGTACCTGCTCAGCACCGGTACCGGCCTTGCGCCATTTATGAGCGTGATCCAGGACCCGGAAACCTACGAGCGTTTCGAAAAAGTGATCCTGTGCCACGGCGTGCGTTACGTCAACGAAGTCGCCTACCGCGAATTCATCACCAAGCACCTGCCGCAGAATGAATTCTTCGGCGAAGCCCTGCGTGAAAAGTTGATCTACTACCCCACCGTGACCCGCGAACCGTTCGAAAACCAAGGCCGTCTGACCGATCTGATGCGCAGTGGCAAGCTGTTCCGCGATATCGGCCTGCCACCGATCAACCCCCAGGACGACCGCGCCATGCTGTGCGGCAGCCCAAGCATGTTGGACGAGACCAGCGAAGTGTTGAACAGCTTCGGCCTGAAAGTTTCGCCACGCATGCGTGAGCCGGGTGACTATCTGATCGAACGCGCCTTCGTCGAGAAGTAAACGAGGTCAAAAAAATGTGGGAGGGAGCTTGCTCCCGATTGCTGAGTGTCAGTCAATGCATCCGGTGACTGACCCGCCGCTATCGGGAGCAAGCGCCCTCCCACATTGGTTTTTGGTTTATTTAGCTGCAATCACTTCCAGCACACAGATGACGCCCGTCTCGGGATAGTGCCAGCGCACATCCACGTCCCAGAACTGCGCGCCATATTCCCGCTCGGGCCCGGGCGTCTGATAGGCCGGCCGCGGGTCTTGTGCCAAACACTGTTCGATCAACGCCACCAGCGGTTCAGCAAGGCGCTGAGCGTGGCCTTGCGCCTGGTGCAGAGCCGTCTTCAGCCACTGCACGGGAATCAGTGGCGGCGTGCCATTGGCGATGCCGTTGGTGGCGTTGTCGACAATGTCGGCATACGGCACATACGGCTTGATATCCAGCACCGGCGTGCCATCGAGCAGATCGATCCCGGAGATCCACAACCGGCCCGGTTCGACCTTGTCCAGCTTCACCACCGACTGGCCAATTCCGTTGGGCCGATGGGTCGCACGGGTGGCAAACACGCCCATGGACTTGTTTCCGCCCAGACGGGGCGGGCGCACTTTCAGACGGGGTTTGTCTTCCAGGGCCTGGTGGAACAGAAACAGCAGCCACACATGGCTGACCTGCTCCAGGCCCTGCACCGCCTCGCCGTGGTCGAACGGCGCGACCAGCTCCAGCACGCCGCGGGCGGCAGGCGCCAGTTGCGGTTGGCGCGGGATGGCGAACTTCTCCTTGAAGCAGGAGCGCACGAAGCCGACGGGCGAGACCTGGTAACTCATGGCTTACGCGCGAACCCGCAGGGTCAGGCCCTTGAGGAAGTTGCGCAGCAACTGGTCGCCGCAGGTGCGGTAATTGGTGTGGCCGAACTTGCGGAACAGCGCGCTCAGCTCAGGCTTGGACACCGGGAACTCGGCAGCCTTGAGGATGGCGTGCATGTCGTCTTCCTTCAGTTCGAAGGCCACGCGCAGCTTCTTGAGGATGATGTTGTTGGTCACCGGGGTTTCGATCGGTTGCGGCGGACGGCTGTCGTCCTTGCCGCGCTTGAAAATCACCAGGCCGTCAAGGAAGTGCGCCATGACCTCGTCCGGGCAGAACACAAAGCCTTCTTCCTCGTCTTTCTTGAGGTAAGTCAGCAGGTCTTCCTTGGTCACGTCCATGCCGCCGAGTTTGATCAGCTCGACCATCTTGTTGTCGCTGATGTCGAGCATGTAGCGCACGCTGCGCAGTACGTCGTTGTGAATCATGGTGGGCAATCCTGGTTTTCAACGGTGGACACCGCCCACGCAGGCGGTGTCGAAAAAGGGGGAGTGGCTCAGAACTTCTCTTTGCCGGACAGGTAACGCCATTGGCCGACCGGCACCTTGCCGATGGACACGCCACCGATGCGGATACGACGGATGGCGATGACTTTCAAGCCGACAGCTTCGCAGAACAAGGCGATCACCCCCGGTTGCGGGTTTTTCATCGCAAAGCGCAGGCGGTTTTCGTTCTGCCAGCTGGCTTTCACCGGCGGCAGCTCTTTGCCTTTGTAGGTCAGGCCATGGTTGAGGCGGTTCAGGCCGTGAGCAACCATGTCACCTTCGACCTCCACCACGTATTCCTGCTCGATCTTGGCGGCATCGGCGGTCAGTTTGCGCAGAATCTTCCAATCCTGGGTGAACACCAGCAGGCCGCTGGCCTTGGCTTGCAGGTCAGCGCTGGCGGTCAGGCGCAGGAAGTGGCCCTTGAGCGGGCGCTTGCTGAAGCGGTGTTCTTCCGACAGCGTTTCGGCGCTGATCGACGCCATTGCCGTCTCGGCATCCACGCCCACCGGCGCGTGCAGCAGGATGGTCACAGGCTCTGGCGCGGTGGCCTTGGCCTCGGGGTCCAGTTCGACCTTCTGGGTGGTGACCTTGAACTGTGGCTCGTCGATCACTTCACCGTCCACCGAGACCCAGCCGCCTTCGATAAACAGCTCAGCCTCCCGACGGGAGCAACCGACCAGTTCGATAAGGCGTTTGGAGAGGCGTATGGGGTCAGTCATGACAAGGGCCGTAGCAAAAGGGGGCCGCTATTGTACCTGTGTGGGCGCGGTTAATCCCGGCCCCATTTCATTTAGCCCTGACGCGCCTCTTGCTGCACCTGGCGCAAACGCATGTGCAGCAGCGGATAAGGCTGCCCCAGGCCATCATGCTCCGTGCGGCCGATGACTTCAAAGCCTTGCTTGAAGTAAAAGCCCAGCGCCTGCGGGTTCTGTTCGTTGACGTCCAGCTCATCGGCGTTCATGCGCTCGAGCGCGTAACGCAGCAATTGCCGGCCGAGGCCCTGGCCACGGTGCTGCGGGTCGATGAACAGCATCTCGACCTTGCCCGCGGCCACCCCGGCGAACCCGGTGATGCGCTGGCGCGTGTCCTTGGTGCAGATCAGCATCACCGCATCGAGGTAGCGGGTCAGCACCAGGTTTTTCAGCAGCGTGATGTAGCTGTCCGGCAGAAAGTCATGGGTGGCGCGCACCGACGCCTCCCAGATCCGCGCCAACTCGGCGTAGTCGCTGGTTTTAGGGGTGTGGATAACCGAATGCTGACGCATGCCCGCTGCCCTTTGTGGATGTTCGGTGTCGATGGGCAAAACGATAGACCTAAAAAAGCCCCGCATCTTGTCCAGAAGCAGGGCTTTTTCACTTTTTTATCCGCGCCTGATGCGATCAGTCGCGCTTTTCGGCCCACAGGTCGTATTCGTCGGCATCGGTCACCGTACACCAGACCTTGTCGCCGGGTTTCAAACCGCTGGCATCGTCGATAAATACGTTACCGTCGATTTCCGGCGCGTCGAAGAAGCAGCGGCCTACGGCGCCTTGCTCGTCGACTTCGTCGATCAGCACTTCGATTTCCTTGCCGATGCGCAGTTGCAGGCGCGCCGAGCTGATCGCCTGCTGGTGCGCCATGAAGCGCTCCCAACGGTCTTGCTTGACGTCATCCGGTACTACGGCCAGGTCCAGCAGGTTGGCCGGGGCGCCTTCGACCGGCGAGTACTGGAAGCAGCCGACGCGGTCCAGTTGGGCTTCGGTCAGCCAGTCGAGCAGGTACTGGAAGTCTTCTTCGGTTTCGCCCGGGAAGCCGACGATGAAGGTCGAACGGATGATCAGTTCCGGGCAGATCTCGCGCCAGTTCTTGATGCGCGCCAGGGTCTTGTCTTCGAAGGCCGGGCGTTTCATGGCCTTGAGCACTTTCGGGCTGGCGTGCTGGAACGGGATGTCCAGGTACGGCAGGATCTTGCCGGCGGCCATCAACGGGATCAGCTCGTCCACGTGCGGGTACGGGTACACGTAATGCAGGCGCACCCACACGCCCAGGCTGCTGAGGGCTTCGCACAGCTCGGTCATGCGGGTTTTCACCGGCGCACCGTTCCAGAAACCGGTGCGGTATTTCACGTCGACGCCGTAGGCGCTGGTGTCCTGGGAGATCACCAGCAGTTCTTTAACGCCGGATTTGACCAGGCGCTGGGCTTCGTCCAGCACATCGCCCACCGGGCGGCTGACCAGCTTGCCGCGCATCGACGGGATGATGCAGAAGCTGCAACTGTGGTTGCAGCCTTCGGAAATCTTCAGGTACGCGTAGTGGCGCGGGGTCAGCTTGATGCCTTGCGGCGGCACCAGGTCGATCAGCGGGTTGTGGTCCTGGCGCGGCGGCACCACTTGATGCACGGCGTTGACCACCTGCTCGTACTGCTGCGGACCGGTCACGGCCAGCACGCTCGGGTGTACGTTGCGGATATTGCCTTCTTCCACGCCCATGCAGCCGGTGACGATGACCTTGCCGTTTTCCTTGATGGCCTCGCCGATCACTTCCAGGGATTCCGCCTTGGCCGAGTCGATGAAGCCACAGGTGTTGACCACCACCACGTCCGCGTCCTGGTAAGTGGACACGACGTCATAACCTTCCATGCGCAGTTGCGTCAGGATGCGTTCGGAGTCGACCAGAGCCTTCGGGCAGCCCAGGGAAACAAAGCCGACCTTGGGGTTGGCTTTTGCGATGGTGGTGGACATGTCTAACCTCGGTATTGAATGACGCCGCCAGTCGGGCACGACAAGGCGGTAGACGGGCACTTAGCGCGCTCGTAAAAGAGCATGCTTTTGTGCCTCTGATCAAAAAGTGCGCAATTCTAGCGACGGGCAACGCACTTGACCAGCTTTATGCAGGGAAATACGACGAGTGCTGCGCTATGCTTCGCGCCGTTGCGAACGGGTGAAATCCTTGGGTCAACAAAACGTCTGTTACGAGAAGTAAAACAGCGCATGCTAAGGTCAGCTTAGATGCGTTGTTTATAAGAGACCTCAGGTCATAGGGCAGGAGTGGTTGATGGGTCAGGCAAGTAGTCAGGCAGCGGGTGCCGAGCATTCCAATGCCAAGCCGATTGGCATGCTGGTGGCAGCGGTCGGGGTGGTTTATGGCGATATCGGGACCAGCCCGCTCTATACCCTTAAAGAGGTGTTCGGTGGAGGGTATGGGGTTCAGGTCAACCAGGACGGAGTCTTCGGGATCCTGGCGCTGATCTTCTGGTCGCTGATCTGGGTCGTTTCGATCAAGTACGTGTTGTTCATCCTGCGCGCCGACAACCAGGGCGAGGGCGGGATCATGGCCCTCACTGCGTTGGCGCGGCGAGCGGCGTCGCCGTATCCGAAGCTGCGTTCGGTGCTGGTGATTCTCGGGTTGATCGGCGCTGCGCTGTTTTACGGCGACAGCATGATCACCCCGGCAATCTCGGTGCTCTCGGCGGTAGAAGGCCTGGAACTGGCCTTCGAAGGGCTTGAACGCTGGGTCGTGCCGCTGTCGCTGGTGGTGCTGGTGGGGCTGTTCCTGATCCAGAAACATGGCACCGACCGTATCGGCAAGCTGTTCGGGCCGGTCATGGTGTTGTGGTTCCTGGTGCTGGCGGGCCTGGGCGTGCATGGCATCAGCCAGCATCCGGAAGTGCTCAACGCATTGAACCCGGTGTGGGGTGTGCGTTTCTTCATGGTCCACCCTGGCATGGGTGTGGCGATTCTCGGCGCCGTGGTGCTGGCATTGACCGGTGCCGAAGCGCTGTACGCCGACATGGGCCACTTCGGGCGCAAACCCATTGCCCGTGCCTGGTTCGCCCTGGTGCTGCCGGCGCTGGTGCTCAACTATTTCGGCCAAGGTGCGTTGCTGCTGGAAAACCCCGAAGCGGCGCGTAACCCGTTCTACCTGCTCGCACCGAGCTGGGCGCTGATTCCGTTGGTGGTGTTGTCTACCCTGGCCACGGTGATTGCGTCCCAGGCGGTGATTTCCGGCGCGTTCTCCCTGACCCGTCAGGCGATCCAACTGGGTTACATCCCGCGCATGCACATTCAGCATACGTCCAGCGCCGAACAGGGCCAGATCTATATCGGCGCGGTGAATTGGTCGCTGATGGTCGGCGTGATCCTGCTGGTGCTGGGCTTCGAGTCGTCCAACGCACTGGCTTCGGCCTACGGCGTGGCGGTGACCGGCACCATGCTGATCACCAGCATCCTGGTGTCGGCAGTGATGCTGTTGCTGTGGAAATGGCCACCGGTGTTGGCGATTCCGGTGCTGATCGGTTTCCTGTTGGTCGACGGGCTGTTCTTCGCCGCCAACGTGCCGAAAATCGTCCAGGGCGGTGCATTCCCGGTATTGGCGGGGATTGTGCTGTTTATCCTGATGACGACGTGGAAACGCGGCAAGGAACTGCTGATGGACCGCCTCGACGAAGGCGGCCTGCCGCTGCCGATCTTTATCAGCAGTATCCGCGTGCAGCCGCCCCATCGCGTGCAGGGCACCGCGGTGTTCCTCACCGCGCGGCCCGACGCGGTGCCCCATGCGCTGTTGCATAACCTGCTGCATAACCAGGTGTTGCACGAGCAAGTGGTGTTGCTGACGGTGGTCTACGAAGACATTCCCCGCGTCCCCGCCGCACGGCGCTTCGAGGTGGATGCCTACGGTGAAGGGTTCTTCCGCGTGATCCTGCACTTCGGTTTCACCGACGAGCCGGACGTGCCCGAAGCGCTGAAGCTGTGCCACCTGGATGATCTGGATTTCAGCCCGATGCGTACTACGTACTTCCTCAGCCGCGAAACGGTCATCGCCTCGCGCATCAAAGGCATGGCCCGTTGGCGCGAAGGCTTGTTCGCGTTCATGTTGAAGAACGCCAACGGCAACCTGCGGTTCTTCAAACTCCCGGTCAACCGGGTGATCGAGCTGGGTACCCAGGTCGAAATGTAAGCGGTTGTTGGACGGGAGCCGGCAATCGGCTCCCGCTTTGTCTTCTGAACCCTGTGCAATCCCCCGTTGTCGACTAGGCTCTAAGCACTGTTGTGTAGGAGCGGGCTTGCCCGCGAAAAACCTTAACGGTAACGCGTCGATCCTGGATAAACGCGGCACCCATGAGGCTTTCGCGAGCAAGCGCGCTCCTACAGAAGTGCCCAAAAAGCCAAGAAGAGGTGCGCCATGAGTCAGTTGCTCGAACCGTATACCCTGCGCCAATTGACCCTGCTCAATCGCATTGCCGTGTCGCCGATGTGCCAGTACTCCAGCGTCGATGGCCTGGCCAACGACTGGCACCTGGTCCACCTCGGCAGCCGCGCTGTCGGCGGGGCGGGGCTGATTTTCACCGAAGCCACCGCCGTGACCGCCGAGGGCCGTATCACCGCCGAAGACCTGGGCCTGTGGAACGACGCACAGATCGCCCCGCTGCAACGCATCACGCGCTTTATCACTGCCCAGGGCGCCGTGGCCGGGATTCAACTGGCTCACGCCGGGCGCAAGGCCAGCACCCATCGGCCGTGGATCGGCAAACACGGCAGCCTCAAGCCGCAAGACGGCGGCTGGGTGCCGGTGGGGCCCTCGCCGATTGCCTTTGACCCGAACCACACGCAGCCCAGGTCGCTGGACGAGGCGCAGATCGAGCAAGTGATCGCCGACTTCGTCGCCGCCGCCAAGCGCGCGTTGACCGCCGGTTTCAAAGTGGTGGAGATCCACGCCGCTCACGGTTACCTGCTGCATCAATTCCTCTCGCCCATCAGCAATCAGCGTCAGGACCAGTACGGCGGCACCTTTGAAAACCGTATCCGCCTGGTGCTGCAAGTCACCGAAGCGGTGCGCGAAGTCTGGCCGCAAGACCTGCCGCTGTTTGTGCGGGTGTCAGCCACCGATTGGGTGGAGGACGGCTGGAACCCTGATGAAACCGTGGAACTGGCACGTCGCCTGAAAGCTTTGGGGGTCGACCTGATCGACGTGTCCTCCGGCGGCACCGCCGCCAACGCCGAGATCCCCATCGGCCCCGGCTACCAGACGCGGTTTGCCGAGCGTGTGCGCAAAGAGTCGGGCATCGCTACCGGCACCGTGGGCATGATTACCGAGCCGGCCCAGGCCGAACACATCCTGCGCACCTGCCAGGCCGACATCATCTTCCTCGCCCGCGAGCTGTTGCGTGACCCGTATTGGCCATTGCATGCCGACGATGACCTGGGCGGGCGCAAGGCGACCTGGCCGGCCCAGTACCAGCGGGCGACCCATCGGGAGCAGCCGATTCATGAGTCTGATCTCAGGGATTGAGCCTTCTTAGGTTCCAACAAAACCCACCCTTATCCGGTGGGTTTTTTTTGCCAGGAGCTGTGGGATAGGGCTGTAGGTATTTATTCCTGACCCAATTATTTAAGTGAATACTCTAAAAAAATCCCACACGTCATGAGATTGTTTCTACGCTTAGAGTACGCCTGATTTCTGGCCCAGGGAGCCAGTCGGTTTGTCTACCGAGGCATTGCGCTTCACGGCAGGCGGGTAATGGGCACACGGAGTTTTTGATCGATATCAGGAGAAACAGTCCATGGCCAAGTCCTATGGTGTAGCGGGTGTGGTGGCGTCTTTTCTGACCCGCAGGGTGTCCTTGCGTGCCCGAAGGTTGAGTTCCGATGAAGCTGAATTGCTCGCACAGTATCGCGCCCTGACCGAGAACGATCAGGTGGCGATGCGCTATTTGATTGGGGCGATGAAGAGTGTGTCGCGGTTCTGAGCGGGCTGTGACCCCATGTGGGGGCGGGCAAGCCCGCGCTCACATGGTCGGTCACGGTGTCAGGTGTATTTACGCTGCTCCGGTGCCGGCGGGAAGTACTGATACAACCAGGTTTCACTCAAGGTGCGGTCCTGCGTGCGGATAAACAGGCGCAGTTCCACTGGCTCCACGCTGTCGCTGGTCGGGTACCAGTCGAAGAGGATGCGATAGCCCTTGATGCTGTCGAGCACCAGCACGCTGAAGTCTTTCACCTCGCCGTGGGAACAGGTCACCACCGGCTCGATCCCGGTGCCGGCTGCCAGGCGATCCAGGCCGCCGCCCTTGAAGTCCACGGCAAACCGCCGCGCCCAGACTGGCGGGTAATGTTCGCCCGGTGCCCAGCCTTCGGTGAAGCCGCCCATGCCTGAACGCGTGGCGTCGACTTGCGCCAACGGCGTGCTCACTGGTGGCAGGGCGCTCCAGTACAACTTGTAGCCATAGTTGAGTGAATCACCGGCGGCCACCGGTTTTTTCGGGGTCCAGAAGGCCACGATATTGTCCAGGGTCTCGCCGGTGGTCGGGATCTCCAGCAGGTCGATCGAGCCTTCGCCCCACGCGGTGGTCGGTTCGACCCACAGGCTTGGGCGCTTGCTATACCAGTCGACGGTGTCCTGGTAGCTGGCGAATTCATGGTCGGTCTGCACCAGGCCGAAGCCTTTCGGGTCGGTGTCGGCGAACGCATTGAATTGCAGCTTGGCCGGGTTGTTCAGCGGGCGGCAGATCCACTCGCCGTTGCCGCGCCACATTGCCAGGCGGTCCGAGTCGTGGATCTGCGGGTGGATGGTGTCGCACATGCGCCGCTCGTGGGTGCCGCAACTGAACATGCTGGTCATCGGCGCGATGCCCAGTTGTTCGATGGCGGTGCGCGCATTGATATGGGCGTCGATTGCCATGACCACCTGGTTGGCCTGGCAGTCGATATCGAAACGGTAGGCGCCGGTGGCGCTCGGCGAGTCGAGCAGGGCGTAGACCACAAAGCGCGTGGCATTTTTATCCGGGGTTTCGAACCAGAACTGCGTGAAGTCGGGGAATTCCTCGCGCTTTTTCGCGTAGGTATCGATCGCCAGGCCGCGTGCGGAAAGGCCATATTGCCCCGTGGAATCCACCGCGCGGAAGTAACTGGCGCCGAGAAACGACAGCACGTCATGGCGATCCAGTTCCGGCGCTTTGAACAGCTTGAAGCCGGAGAAACCCAGGTCGCCGGTCAGTTGTTGGGTGTCGACCGTGGTTTTTTCATAGTTGAACAGCGAAGGGCGGAAATGCACTTCGCGGGCCTCGCGGGTCGTGGGGTCGACGGCGTGCATGCGAACGGGCGTCTTGAAGCCCATGCCGACGTGGAAAAACTGCACGTCCAACTGGCCGTTCACTTCCTTCCACAGCGAGTGTTTGCCGTCGTAGCCGATGGCGTTGAAATTTTGCGGGGTCATGGTCGCCAGGGTGGGCGGCAGCACCTGTTTGGTGTCTTTATACGCGGTCCCGGCGAGTTGCCTGGCCTGGGTCTTCAGCGTTTCGAAATCGAACGCCACGGCCTTGCCGTCGGCGGCGCGGTTCCCGGCCCAGGCTTGCGCAGCCAACAGGCCGCTGGCCGATAAACCGGTGTAAGCCGCAATGGCCATGGACGCTTTAAGCAAATTCCTGCGGTGCATAGAGACAACCTGTCGTGAGCAAATCCCGCGCCGGCCCTGGCGCGTGCTGGATCAAAGATAACGGTTCGGACATGCCTTCGGCCAAACGCAACGGACATTAAACAGACGCCGCATAGCTTAAGCGGTTCGATGGCGTAGGAAAAATGATTGATGGCGGGATGATGGCTTGGCAAATGAGACAAGACATTTCCGGGCTTTGAGTGAGCACATTACCCAGGAATTATGAAGATCCAATGTGGGCGGGGGCTTGCTCGCGACAGGCGCCTGGACACCGCGTTTAATCGGATGCCCCGCATTATCGTTGGCGTTCTTCGCGAGCAAGCTTGCTCCTACAGTCAAGGTATCAGGGCGAGCTTCAGTGCTTGAACATCACATGGCGCACGGTGGTGTAGTCCTCCAGCCCGTACATGGACATGTCCTTGCCATACCCCGACAGTTTCTGACCGCCGTGAGGCATTTCGCTGACGAGCATGAAGTGGGTGTTCACCCAGGTGCAGCCATATTGCAAGCGCGCAGCCAAGCGATGGGCGCGTCCCACGTCGGCGGTCCATACGGATGACGCCAGACCGTAGTCCGAATCGTTGGCCCAGCCCAGCACCTGTGCCTCATCGGCGAACTTGGTCACCGACACCACCGGCCCGAACACCTCGCGGCGCACGATTTCGTCGTCCTGCTGCGCATCGGCCAAAACCGTCGGCTCAAAGAAGAAGCCATTGCCTTCCACCGCCTTGCCACCAGTCACCAGACGGATATGCGGCTGCGCCACGGCACGTTCGACGAAACCGGCCACGCGGTCGCGGTGTTGCGCGGTGATCAGCGGGCCCAGCTCGGTGGTCGGGTCATCCTGCAAGCCGTACTTGATACTGGCGACTGCCGCGCCGAGCTTCTCGACGAACGCGTCATAGATTTCCGCTTGGGCATAGATACGGCACGCCGCGGTGCAATCCTGGCCGGCGTTGTAGAAACCGAAGGTGCGGATGCCTTCCACCGCCGCGTCGATGTCCGCGTCGTTGAAGATGATCACCGGCGCCTTGCCGCCCAGTTCCATGTGCATGCGCTTCACGCGGTCGGCGGTGTTGGAAATGATGTTGGCGCCCGTGGCGATGGAGCCGGTCAGCGACACCATGCGTACTTTCGGGTGGTTCACCAACGGGCTGCCCACGGTGGGCCCACGGCCGAAGACCAGGTTGAGCACGCCGGCCGGGAAGATCTCCGACGCCAGTTCGACCATACGCAACGCGGTCAGCGGGGTTTGTTCCGACGGCTTGAGCACCACGGTATTACCGGCGGCCAGGGCTGGGGCGATTTTCCAGGCGACCATCATCAGCGGGTAGTTCCACGGGGCGATGGAGGCGATCACGCCCACCGGATCGCGGCGGATCATCGAGGTGTGGCCCGGCAGGTATTCACCGCCGGCCGAGCCGCTCATGCAGCGGCTGGCACCGGCAAAAAAGCGGAACACGTCGGCAATCGCCGGGATCTCGTCGTTCAGTGCGGCGCTGTAGGGTTTGCCGCAGTTGTCCGATTCCAGCTTGGCCAGTTCTTCGCCGTGGGCTTCGATCACGTCCGCCAGTTTCAGCAGCAACAGCGAGCGATCCTTGGGCGTGGTCTGTGACCAGCTTTCAAACGCTGCATCGGCGGCCCGCACGGCGGCGTCGACCTGGGCTTCGCTGGCTTCGTTGATTTCCACCAGCACACGGCCCAACGCCGGGTTGAATACGGCCTGCGCCGGGCCTTCGCCTTTGACCAGTTGGCCGTTGATCAAGAGTTTGGTTTGCATGGTTCACTCCTCCAAAAAACTGTTGTTATTGCCCTGAAGAAACCGGCTCTGAGTGTGGGGGGGCACTTCTCCAATACCCACATTATTTACCGCCACTGCCTGCCACGCTTTCACCGCCGCGGGTCAGGTAATAGGCACCCAGAATCGGGAACATCGTCACGATCATCACCAGCATCGCCACCACGTTGGTCACCGGCACATCCCGTGGGCGACTCAACTGGTTGAGCAGCCACAGCGGCAAGGTGCGCTCATGCCCGGCGGTGAAGGTGGTGACGATGATTTCGTCGAATGACAGCGCAAACGCCAGCATGCCGCCGGCCAGCAGCGCCGAGCCGAGGTTGGGCATGATGATGTAGCGGAAGGTCTGCCAGCCGTCGGCGCCCAGGTCCATCGAGGCTTCGATCAGGCTGTGGGAGGTGCGGCGCAAGCGGGCGATGACGTTGTTGTAGACGATCACCACGCAGAAGGTCGCGTGGCCGACGATGATGGTGAACATCCCCGGCTCGATGCCCAGCGTCTTGAACGTCGCCAGCAGGGCGATACCGGTGATGATCCCCGGCAGCGCGATCGGCAGGATCAGCATCAGCGACACGCCTTGCTTGCCGAAGAACTCGCGGCGATACAGCGCGGCTGAAGCGAGGGTACCGAGGACCATGGCGATCAGGGTAGCGATCGCCGCGATCTGCAGCGACAGCTTGATCGCTTCGAGCACGTCCGGGCGGGCGAACGCCACGCTGAACCACCTCAGGGTGAAGCCCTGGGGTGGAAAGCTGAATGCCGCCTCTTCGGTGTTGAAGGCGTAAAGGAAGATGATCAGGATCGGGAAGTGCAGAAACACCAAGCCGCCCCAGGCCGCGATCTTCAAGCCGATGGATGATTTCTCAGAGTGCATCGAAGGCCCCCAGACGTTTGACGATGGACAGGTAAACCGCGAT
Source organism: Pseudomonas sp. Pse79 (assembly GCF_024519615.1). Lineage (NCBI taxonomy): Bacteria > Pseudomonadati > Pseudomonadota > Gammaproteobacteria > Pseudomonadales > Pseudomonadaceae > Pseudomonas > Pseudomonas sp. Pse79. The sequence goes on along the minus strand of NZ_JALJRR010000029.1, from coordinate 8,185 downwards.
CAGTACGATCGGCACCAGGGTGAACGCCGCGGCCATGGGCATGTTGCCGATGGCACCTTGCTGGGCGTACACCATGCCGCCGACGAAGTAACCCGGCGGCCCGACCAGCTGCGGCACGATGAAGTCGCCCAGGGTCAGCGAAAACGTAAAGATCGAACCGGCGGCAATCCCCGGCACCGACAGCGGCAGGATCACCTGCATGAAGGTCTGGCGCGGCTTGGCGCCCAGGTCCGCCGAGGCTTGCAGCAACGACGGCGGCAAACGCTCCAGCGACGCCTGGATCGGCAGGATCATGAACGGCAGCCAGATGTAGACGAACACCATGAACCGCCCCAGGTGCGAGGTGCTCAAGGTGCTGCCGCCCACGCCGGGGATTCCCAGCACGAACTGCAACAGCGGCTCCAGCCCCAGGTGCTGCACAAACCATTGCGCCACGCCGCCCTTGGCCAGCAGCAGGGTCCAGGCATATGCCTTGACGATATAGCTGGCCCACATCGGCATCATCACCGCGATATAGAAGAACGCCTTGGTCTTGCCCGTGGTGTAGCGCGCCATGTAATAGGCGATGGGGAAGGCGACGATGGCGCTGGCGAGCGACACCACAATCGCCATGCTCAGGGTGCGCAGGATGATGTCGAAGTTCGACGGCTGGAACAGTGCGGCAAAGTTGGCCAGGGTCAGGTCCGGCGTGACCGCCATGGTGAAGTCATCGAACGTGTAGAAGCCTTGCCACAGCAAGGTCAGCAACGAGCCCAGGTAGATCGCGCCGAACCAGATCAGCGGCGGTATCAGCAGCATTGCCAGGTAGAGGTTGGGTCTGCGATACAGCAGGTTGGAAAACCTGCGCATCGGCGCTTGGGTCAGGCTCATGTCACACCTCGCCTGCGTGGTCGGTCAGGGTGGTCATGGCGGCCCGCGCCCAGCGTGCAGTGATGGGCTGGCCGACCTGATAGCCGTTGCTGATGTCCAGCCACTGGTTATTCGCCTGGCTGATGTTCAACGCCTGGCCGTTCGCCAGTTTCAGTTCGTAGCGGGTGGCGCTGCCCTGGTACTGGATGTCATGCAACAGGCCGCTGATTTCCACTTCGTCGGCCGCCAGCGGGCCTTCGGCAAAGCGCACGTGCTCCGGGCGGATCGAGAACGGCTGCGGGCTGCCGCTGAGGCGCTGGGCCAAATCGCCGCGAATCACATTGGAGGTGCCGACGAATTCGGCGACGAACGCGGTGGCCGGTTTCATATAGAGGTTGCGCGGGGTGTCGACCTGTTCGATGCGGCCCTTGTTGAACACGGCCACGCGGTCGGACATCGACAGCGCTTCGGTCTGGTCGTGGGTCACGAAGATAAACGTGATGCCGAGCTGGCGTTGCAGCTTTTTCAGCTCGCTTTGCATCTGTTCGCGCAGCTTGAGGTCGAGGGCACCCAGCGGTTCATCCAGCAGCAACACGCGCGGGCGATTGACTAGCGCGCGGGCCAGGGCGACCCGTTGGCGCTGGCCGCCGGAGAGCTGCACCGGCTTGCGCTCGCCGTAGCCGCCGAGGGCGACCATGGTCAGGGCTTCTTCGGCGCGGTCGAGGCGTTCGGTCTTGCCCACGCCTTTGACTTTCAGGCCGTAGGCCACGTTGTCGCGCACATTCATGTGGGGGAACAGCGCGTAATCCTGGAATACCGTGTTGACGTCACGCTGATACGGCGGCAAGCCGGCGGCTTCCTCGCCATGAATCCGGATCGAGCCTGCGCTCGGTTGCTCGAACCCGGCGATCAGGCGCAGGCAGGTGGTCTTGCCCGAGCCGGAAGGGCCGAGCATGGAAAAGAACTCGCCGTCCTGGATATCGATGGAAACCCGGTCAACGGCTTTCACTTCGCCGAACTGACGGGAAACGTGGGTGAATTGGACTGCAAGCGTCATGGTGCGGTGCTCCCAAAAGGCGCGGGTCGTCGCAGCGGCCCGGCCTGGACTTCTGAAAAAACAGAACATCGGTGAATGTGCTCAATGTGGGAGGGAGCAAGCCCCCTCCCACAGGGGGGATTAGCGCCCGCCCATGATCGCAATGTAATCCTGGGTCCAGCGACTGTACGGCACGAACTTGCCGCCCTCAGCCTGCGGGGTTTTCCAGAAGGCGATCTTGTCGAACTGGTCGAAGCCGTTGGTCTTGCAGCCCTCGGCGCCGAGCAATTCGCTACCGGTGCAGGCCGCCGGCACCGCCGGCAGGGAGCCGAACCAGGCGGCGACATCGCCCTGGACCTTCGGCTGCAGCGACCAGTCCATCCATTTGTAGGCGCAGTTCGGGTGCTTGGCCTCGCTGTGCAGCATGGTGGTGTCGGCCCAGCCGGTGGCGCCTTCCTTGGGAATGGTCGAGGCAATCGGCTGCTTCTCGTTGATCAGGCCGTTGACCTGATACGGCCAGGCGCTGGAGGCGACCACGCCTTCGTTCTTGAAGTCACTCATCTGCACGGTGGTGTCGTGCCAGTAGCGGTGGATCAACGGTTGCTGTGCGCGCAACAGGTCGAGCACGGCTTTGTACTGGGTTTCGGTCAGCTCGTAGGGGCTCTGGATGCCCAGCTCCGGCTTGGTCGACTTGAGGTACAGCGCCGCATCGGCGATGTAGATCGGGCCGTCGTAGGCTTGCACGCGGCCTTTGTTCGGCTTGCCGTCCGGCAGGTTCTGCGCCTCGAACAGCACATTCCAACTGGTGGGCGCGGTCTTGAACACGTTGGTGTTGTACATCAGCACGTTCGGCCCCCACTGGTACGGAGTACCGTAGGTTTGCTGGCCGACCACGTACCACGGCGCGTCTTTCAGGCGCGGGTCGATAGTCTTCCAGTTGGGAATCAACGCGGTATTGATCGGCTGCACCCGCTTGCCGACGATCAACCGCAGCGACGCATCGCCTGACGCGGTGACCAGGTCGTAACCGCCCTTGGCCATCAAGCTGACCATTTCGTCAGAGGTAGCGGCGGTTTTCACATTGACCTTGCAGCCGGTTTCCTTCTCGAAACCTGTGACCCAGTCGTAAGCCTTGTCGCTTTCGCCCCGTTCGATATAGCCGGGCCAGGCGACGATATCCAGCTGGCCTTCGCCGGCGCCTACCGCTTTGAGCGGTTCGGCGGCCTGCAGGCTGGCGCTGGCCAGCAGCGCGGTGGTCAGGGCACTGAGCAGTGCGGTCTTATGCGCGGACATGGGGAATCCCTCTTCTTTAATTATGGTCGGGGCAGTTTTTTGCAGCCGGTGACGCTTGAGCTTAGTTGTTGTTTTAAAGGTGCTGGCCGTGGCGAGCCATGATGTGCCGCACCACGCTGTAGTCCTGTAGCGAATCGCTGGACAGATCTTTGCCATACCCGGAGCGCTTCAAGCCGCCGTGGGGCATTTCGCTGACCAGCATGAAATGGCTGTTGATCCAGGTGCAGCCGTATTGCAGGCGCGCCGCGACCTGCATGGCCTTGTCCAGGTTCTGTGTCCACACCGACGAGGCCAGGCCGTATTCGGAGTCGTTGGCCCAGTCCACCGCTTGTTCCAGTTCGTCGAAGCGGGTCACGGTGACCACCGGGCCGAACACTTCGCGCTGGACGATTTCATCACTTTGTTTACAGCCGGCGAGCAAGGTCGGCTGATAAAAGAAGCCCGCGCCGGAATGCACGGCGGCGCCGGTGACGCGTTCGATATGCGGCTGGCCGAGGGCGCGTTCGACAAAGCTGGCGACGCGGTCGCGCTGGCGCGTGCTGATCAGCGGGCCGAGTTCGTTGTCGGCATCGCGCTTGCCGGCAAAGCGCAGGCTGCTGACCGCCGCGCCCAGGTCGGCGACCAATTTGTCGTGAATCCCCGCCTGGGCGTAGATGCGGCACGCGGCGGTGCAGTCCTGGCCGGCGTTGTAGTAACCGTAGGCGCGCACGCCTTCGACCACGGCTTGCAGGTCGGCGTCGTTGCACACAATCACTGGCGCCTTGCCGCCCAGTTCCAGGTGCGTGCGTTTAAGGGTTTTCGACGCGGCTTGCAGGATCTTTTGTCCGGTGACGATATCGCCGGTCAACGACACCATCCGCACCTTCGGGTGGCTGACCAGATGGCTGCCGACGCCTTCGCCGCCGCCGCACACAATGTTGATCACCCCGCGCGGCAACAACTGGTTGAGCGCTGGAGCTAGGGCGAGGATCGACAGCGGCGTGTGTTCCGACGGCTTGAACACCAGGGTATTACCGGCGGCCAGGGCGGGGGCGATCTTCCACGCGGCCATCATCAGCGGGTAATTCCACGGCGCAATCGAGGCCACCACGCCAATCGGGTCACGCCGCACCATGCTGGTGTAGCCCGGCAGGTATTCGCCGCTGAGCTGGCCGGTCTGGCAGCGCACGGCGCCGGCAAAGAAGCGGAACACATCGACGGTGGCGCTCAAGTCATCCTGGCGGGCCAGGTGCAACGGTTTGCCGCAGTTCAGGGATTCGAGGCGGGCCAGGTAGTCGGCTTGGTGCTCGATGGCATCGGCGATGCCCAGCAGAATGTTCGAACGTTGCTGCGGCGTGGTGCGGGACCAGCCGGCAAATGCGCGGTGGGCGGCGAGGATCGCGGCTTCGACCTGTTCGATGCTGGCTTCGGCGATCTGAGTCAGCACTTCGCCCGTGGCTGGGTTGAGAATCGGTTCGACAAAGCCCTGGCCCTGGACCAGTTCGCCGTCGATCAGCAACGCAGTGAGCAGCGGGGTGGGCGCAGCGGACATTTTTCGCGATCTCTTTTCTTGTGTGGCCATGGGCGTTCTCTTACAAGGCGCCCGACTTTCTCTTATGGATGCACAGAGACTAGAGGTCAGGCGCGAGGTCAACAAATACTAAATACTGAATGCAGCATTCGATTAAATAGATGGCTTGCGTGGGTGCGGCTGTTCCCGCGCCACGGTCAGGAACGGGTCGACCAGCGCCGGGCGCGCGGTGCCACGGCGCCAGGCGAGGCCGACGTCGAGGGTCTGGCTGAGGTCGGCGATGGGGCGCGCTTCGATAATGTCGCCCTCCAGGGACCAGGGGCGGTAGGTCATGTCCGGCTGGATCGACACGCCCAGGCCGGCGGCCACCAGGCTGCGCACGGCTTCGGTGGAGGCGGTGCGCAAAGTGACGTGTGGTTGCAGGCAGGCAGAGGCCCACATGCGTTGAGCGTTGTGGCCCATTTCGTCGACGTTCAGCTGAATCAACGGCTCACGCGCCACATCGGCCAGGTTGATGCTGTCGTGCTCCAGCAGCGGATGTTGCGCCGGCAGCCACAGGCGGTGGGGCGAATGGGTGAGTACTTCGGTCTGCAGGGCGTGGCGGTCTTCGAGGTTGGAGAGGATCAACACGCCCACATCGATCTCGCCGCTGACCAGCAAATGCTCGATGTACGGGCGCTCATCCTCCATCACGCGGATTTCCACATTGGGGTAGGCGCGTTGGAAGCGGGTGAGCAGGTCGGCCAGGTAATAACCGGCCACCAGGCTGGTCACGCCGACGATCAATTGCCCGGCCACCTGGTCGGTGCTCTGCTGCAGGCTGCGCTTGGCGTTGTCGACGGTGGCCAGGATCAAGTGCGCCTGGCGCAGGAACTGATGGCCCTGGTGGGTCAGGGTCATGCCCTTGGCGTGGCGGTTGAACAGGTTGACGCCGATTTCCTGCTCCAGTTGCTGGATCGCCAGGGTCAGGGTCGACTGCGAAATAAACGCGGTTTGCGCAGCGGCGGAGATCGAACCGGTCTCGGCCACGGCGATGAAGTGGCGGATCTGACGCAAGGTCATCATGCTGGAATTACCAGTGGGGTGTTTTTATCGATTTGCTCGAGTGTATATCGATTTAACCGAAGGATAGCCGCGTTACATCTGGAAGCACTCTAGATCGGGGTTTTTTGGCGCTAAGTTTTACGCTGGGAGTCTATTGGTCTTATGAACCCTGGTGTCTGGAGGCTACGCATGAATACCCGTGGATTACTCGAACAACTGCTCAAGTCTGGTCAGGACATGTTGCAGAACAAGGCCGGCGGCCAGCGCAAATCCGACGACAAAGGCGCGCTCGGCGGCCTGCTCGGCAGTGGCGGGCTCGGCAGTTTGCTCGGCGGCGCTGGCGGCGGGGCCCTGGCCGCTGGGGCCATGGGCCTGCTGCTGGGCAATAAAAAGGCGCGCAAATTCGGCGGCAAGGCCCTGACCTATGGCGGGTTGGCGGCATTGGGCGTGATCGCCTACAAAGCCTATGGCAACTGGCAGGCGCAACAGGCCAGCGCGCCCCAAGGCGAGCCGCAGACCATCGACCGCCTGCCGCCAGCCCAGGTCGAGCAACACAGCCAGGGCATCCTCAAGGCGTTGGTGGCGGCGGCCAAGGCCGACGGGCATGTGGATGAGCGTGAGCGCGCGCTGATCGAAGGTGAATTCAACAAGCTGGATAACGACCGTGAATTGCAAAGCTGGCTGCACGGCGAGCTGAACAAACCCCTCGACCCGGCCGACGTGGCGCGGGCCGCCGGCACCCCGGAAATGGCCGCCGAGATGTACATCGCCAGTGTGATGCTGGTGGATGAGGAGAACTTTATGGAGAAGGCGTACCTGGATGAGCTGGCGCGGCAGCTCAAGTTGGAGCCCGGTTTGAAGGTTGAATTGGAGAAACAGGTGCGCCAGGCGACGCTTTAGGGATCGTTCCTCCTCATAAATGTTCTGGCGCGACCGCAAGCAGGTCTCAAGTGAGCCCAACCCCCGGTCCTCACCTTCAAGGGCGATGTCCACTTGGGTGATGCGAAAGCCCGTCAAACCGCCGACGACGGTCCCGCCAGCGGTGGTCTTGGCTCCTCGGGTAATCAAATAGCGGCGCATGCCAGCGATGTCCTTTTGTTAGCAGGGACCAGCACGCTAGGCTCGGCGAGAAAAGCCTGGTAGTCGGACGCTGTAGGTTGGTTCTGTGAAAGGGTGCCTCAGGCCACCCTCTAGGCATGCCTGCGCACGATGAAGATCGTTCTCACGTTCTGTGGAAACGATTTAACAAATCTATTTATGGCAGCCCCCACGGTCTGGATAATTCCAGTGTAATGAGGTACCGCTCTTCTGTGGGATGCCGATAGTCCTTGAAGCGCCCAACTACCAACATGACTTGGTATTTGTTTTCTGCCCGCCAGTAAGACTTGCCACCCCGGTTCACATTTCGCAATCGAGCACGCCATTCAGGTGTGTCGGCGAATGGAGGGTTGGAGGCGACTCGGATGGGCAGCCAGCCGGCATTGCTCCATTGTTTTTGCAAATACAGCACGACGTTGAGGGTGTCATCGAGCAATAGCGGTTCGATTTGGGGGGACATGCGGATACTACCAACGCGCTCCTTGTCGAAACTTACCGCGAGGAAGCGGGCAGGCGGGGTAACGAATCCATATTGAGGGTCTATGAAGCGTAGACGGGCGTCGGACTTTGGTAGCCTCCCCCATATTTCTCCGGGAATAGCAGGGGCGATTGCTGCACTGGAGCGCTGACGCATGTCTTCCCAAGGCTCCCCAAGCATCAGTGCGATTTCTGGCGTACTGGTGAAGAAACGTATCATTCCTACCAGTAGTACGGCAGCGAACAATACAAGTGCGGCATGTCGCCAGTTTACTTGTGAGAGCCGGTTCATCGCATGCCCCGACCTGCAGCGACATCATCCAGCGCTTGTTCGATTCGATGCCGCTCACCGCTATTTAACAGCTTGTCAAATTGCGCCGCGGCCTTGAGCACAAAGGTCATGCGTTGATCGATATCGGCCAAGTTGGCGATGGGGTTGTTGCTGAACTCAATGACCCTGCCGTCATCAACAGAGCGGCATTGGCTTGCCAGCGTTAGCTCAATGGCCTGTGCTGCTCCGGACGGTATGCCCGTGACGTATGAAAGATGGTTGCTACGTAGCAGAGCCACTAATTTTTGGTCGGTATACATGGTTGGCTGAAGGATATTTTGCTGTTCATGCCAAGCCAGATACTTAACACTTTCGGCGATATTTCCTTCGTCAATGGCCTGAAAGGCTTGCAGAATGTAGTCGTGGTCAAGCCCAAACCTTAAATTTTCCTGCCCCACCGGCCACAACACCCGCTGCAGCCCATCCTCAAAAATGTTCTGGCGCGAGGACAGGCAGGTCTCAAGCAACCCCAATCCCCGCTCCTTATAAAACGCATGCAACGGAAACACATCCAAAAACAGCGTGGTATTGCCCATCGCCATCATCT